>NZ_CP077091.1:2722500-3022500 GCF_014268595.2 Pseudomonas hamedanensis | reverse complement strand
ATCATCTTCCCCAACCCGAACGCCCCGACCGGTTGCCTGCTGGCGCTGGAGGCGGTCGAGCAAATCCTCAAGGCCAGCCCGGATTCGGTGGTGGTCGTTGACGAGGCGTATATCGACTTCGGCGGTGAGACGGCCATCAGTCTGGTGGACCGCTATCCGAACCTGCTGGTGACCCAGACCCTGTCCAAGTCCCGTTCACTGGCGGGCCTGCGTGTTGGTCTGGCAGTGGGGCATCCGGACCTGATCGAGGCGCTGGAGCGGATCAAGAACAGCTTCAACTCCTATCCGCTGGATCGAATGGCGAATGTCGGCGCAGCGGCGGCTTTTGAAGATCGTGAGTATTTCGACAAGACTTGCCGTCAGGTCATCGAAAGCCGTGAGTGGGTGGTTGCACAGTTGCAGGCCAAGGGTTTTGAAGTCTTGCCCTCAGCGGCAAACTTTATTTTCGCCCGCCACCCGCAGCATGACGCGGCGGGGCTGGCCGCCAAGCTGCGCGAGCAGGGCGTGATCGTGCGGCATTTCAAGCAAGAGCGGATTGCGCAGTTCTTGCGAATCTCGATCGGTACGCCGGAGCAGAATCAGGCGCTGATCGACGGCCTCGGCGACCTCTGACCAGCTCTGCTTTCTGTAGGAGTGAGCCTGCTCGCGATAGCGGAGGGACATTCAACATTGATGTTGGCTGACCCGGCGCAATCGCGAGCAGGCTCACTCCTACAGGGGATTTGTAGCGTTTATTCGTGATGCGGCTCGCCCAAGAAAGTCAGCGAACTGAACAACCCGCGGCTATCCACATCCGCACTGCCCTTCACCGGTACCTCGACCTGCGCCGCAATCACATTCAACCCTTCATTCCTCACTAGCACTTGCGCACGCCCATCCTTGTCCGTCTCGGTGCTCAGCGTGTTCGGCGCGCTGCGATAGTCGCCAATCAACTTCACCCCGGCCGCCGGTTTGCCATCGAGCAATACTCGCACCGGCAACGATTTGCCTGGCCCTACAGTCAGCGGATCGACCTCCGGCAGGATCAGCAGTTTGATCTGATCAAGCTTCGGCAGCTTCGCCCCCGGCTGATAGATCGCCAGGCTGTATTTGAAGGTTTGCGTAGCCTCGGTGGCGCCGGGCACTTTGCTGCGTCCTTCGTTGACCCATTTCTTGTCCGCCGTCTGCGACCACATGCCATTGTCCAGTGCCACGGCCATCACCGCCGGCGGCTTCAACGGTTTCAGCCGTGCGTGATCGGCCAGACGCTCGACGCTGACCGGGATCATCTTGCCGCCCGCGTCATACGCCCAGGCGCCACTGATTTTCTGTGCCTTGAACGCGTTGTCTTCGGCGCCGTGACCGTAGACCACTTCGATATTGCCGCGGCGTTGTTCGGTCCACAAGCCATGGGCCGAGGCGTGGCCGGCGAACAAAGCGGCGAGGATCATGAGGGTTTTGCCGTAGTGCATGGGGACGTCCTTTTACAGGTTGAGTGTCAGGCTGACGGTGAAATTGCGCGGCTCGCCGGGGTTGACCCAGTAGTTGCTGTAGGAGCGCTCGTAGTATTTCTCGTCGAAGATATTGTTCAGGTTCAGGCCGAGCGTGACGTTGTCGCTGGCCTTGTAATGGGCGAGCAAGTCCACGGTTTGATAGGCAGGCAATTCGAAGTCGCTACCGGACTCGCCCGAGCGATCGCCTACATAAGTGAACGCTGCGCCGACATCTGAGCCGCGCAGATGGCCATCCTGAAATTCATAAACACCGAGCAGACTGCCGCTGCGTTTGGCCACGCCGAGGATGCGGCTGCCAGTGGGAATGCTCGCATCGCCCTTGGTGACTTCGGCGTCGATGTAAGCGAAGGCGCTGATCACCCGCACGGCGTCAGTCACCTGGCCGGTTATTTGCCAATCGAAACCCCGACTGCGCGCCTTGCCCATGGCGCGGCTGGTGTCGGTGCCCGGATCAAGGGCAAGGACGTTTTCCTTGTCGATATGGAAGAAGGCGAGGGTGCTGCTTACACGCTCGTCGAACAGCTCGTTCTTGATGCCGACTTCGTAACCGACGCCTTCTTCCGGGTCGAAGGATTTGCCGGAAGCATCCAGGCCGTTGTTCGGTTTGAATGAGGTCGAGGCGTTGGCGAAGAGGCCGGTGTTCGGCGTCAGTTGATAGAGCAGGCCGGCGCGTTGAGTCAGAGCATCGTGACGCTGCTGGCTTTTGGCGTTACGGCTGTGATCGTCGATGCGCTGATCGAAATGCTCGAAGCGCGCGCCGACCATGCCGCGCAGTTTGTCGGTAAAGATGATCTGGTCCTGCAGGTTCAGCGCATGACTTTCGACGTGCTCGAAGAAGTCGGTGCCTGAACGAGCGCCGTTGGGTTTCGGCTGGCCGTAAATCGGCTTATAGATGTCGATGGCGTAGGGACCGCCGGCAATAGTGGTGACGCGCTCGTCCTTGCGGTAATTCTCGTACTCGGTGCCAACCAGCAATTCATGCTGCCAAGGCCCGAGGTCGAACAGCCCGCGCAGTTCCAGTTGGGTGATGCTGTCGTGCCAACTCGTATCGCGTTCACGCAAGCGGCGGTTGACCGTGTGGCCGTCGGCGTTCAGCGCCCGTTGTTCCGACGCATCGCCCCAGAGTTTGCCTTCCTTGTAATGGCTGGCCAGGCGCAATTTCCAGCTGTCGTTCAGATGGTGTTCAAGGGTGGCCTGGAGCAGGTTGTTGTGGTTGTCGATGTCGCCGTCGTTGGGCTCGCCGAGGAAGGTCGAACGCGAGACACCGCTCCATTTATTGTTCGGCGCGACGATGCCGCGATCGAATGTCGAGCTGTGACGGACAATTTCACTTTCCACCAACAGCGACGTGTCCGGGTTCAGTTGCCAACTGATCGACGGCGCAACGAATACGCGCTTGGCGTCGACGTGATCGCGGAAGCTGTTGTTGTCCTCGACGGCGAGGTTGATGCGCGAGAGCACATCGCCCTGTCCATCGAGAGGCGTATTGACGTCCAGCGCGGTGCGATAGCGATCCCAACTGCCAGCGCTGGTTTGCAGGGTGGTGAAGGCTTCGGGCTGGGGTTTCTTGGTCACGATGTTTACCGTGCCGCCCGGATCACCGCGGCCATACAGGCTGGCGGCCGGGCCTTTGAGTACCTCGATGCGCTCGATGTTGGCCGCGTCTGGGGTACTGGGATAACCGCGATTGGCGCTGAAGCCGTCCTTGTAGAACTCCGAAGTGGTAAAGCCGCGCACGCTGTATTCGTACAGCGTCAGGCCGCCGAAATTGTTTTGTTTCGATACGCCGCCAGCAAAATCCAGCGCGCGCTCCACGCTGGTACTGCCCAGGTCGTTGAGGACGCTGGCCGGCACCACGCTGATGGCTTGTGGGATGTCACGAATCGCCGTGTCGGTTTTGGTCGCGCTGGCGGAGCGCGTCGCACGATAGCCTTTGACTGGACCTGTGGGCGATTCGTAGTCGGAGGTGACGCTGATGGCGTCGAGCTCCAGCGGCTGCGGCTCATCGGCGAAGGCGGGATCGCAGAGCAAACCCAGGGTCAGGCCCAGCAGTGAGGCCTTTTTGCGAGACGACATGTTATGTTGTTCTAATTTTCAGAATTGAAACAATATAACATGACTGTTGAGAGTGTCTGTTATTCGCGCCGCTGGCGCGAAAACATTTTTATTCTTCTTTTTCTTTCACCGGAGCCGGCGGAGGACGCAGGCCGATTTCAGCCGTAAGCTTGATTTCCTTGCCGTTGCGCATCACCTGAATCGTGACTTTGTCGGTCGGTTTGATCCGCGCGACCTGGTTCATCGAACGGCGGCCATCGCCGGCCGGTTCGCCATCGATACTCAGAATCACATCGCCCAGCTGCAACCCGGCTTTCTGCGCCGGGCCATCGCGGAAAATCCCCGCGACGACAATGCCCGGACGTCCGGACAAGCCAAACGACTCGGCCAGTTCCTGGGTCAGCGGTTGCACTTCGATGCCCAGCCAGCCACGAATCACCTGGCCGTGCTCAATGATCGACTTCATCACCTCCATCGCCAGTTTCACCGGAATCGCAAAACCGATGCCTTGCGAGCCGCCGGATTTGGAAAAAATCGCCGTGTTTATGCCGGTGAGGTTGCCGTTGGCATCGACCAGTGCACCGCCGGAATTGCCCGGGTTGATCGCTGCGTCGGTCTGGATGAAGTCTTCGTAGTTGTTCAGGCCTAACTGGTTACGCCCGGTGGCGCTGATGATGCCCATGGTCACGGTCTGGCCGACGCCGAACGGGTTACCGATGGCCAGAGCGACGTCGCCGATGCGGATGCTGTCGGAGCGGCCGACGGTGATTGCCGGCAGGTTTTTCAGGTCGATTTTCAGGACGGCAAGGTCGGTCTCGGGGTCGCTGCCGATGACCCGGGCCAGGGTTTCCCGGCCGTCTTTCAAAGCCACGACGATCTGGTCGGCGCCGCTGGTGACGTGGTTGTTGGTCAGGATGTAGCCTTCCGGGCTCATGATCACACCGGAGCCGAGGCTGGATTCCATGCGCTTCTGCTTGGGCGAGTTGTCGCCGAAGAAGCGCCGGAATTGCGGGTCCTCAAACAAAGGATGCGCCGGTTTGTTGATGACCTTGGTGGTGTACAGGTTGACCACCGACGGTGCCGCGATGCTCACCGCGTCGGCATAGGACACCGGGCCCTGCTGCACGATGGTGGTTTGCGGGGCCTGCTGCAGGTTGACGTCAAGGCTCGGCAGCCCGACCCACTCGGGGTAACGCTGAATAATCAACAGAGCGATAAGCACACCGGCCAACAGTGGCCAGCCGAAAAAACGCAGCGCCTTGAGCATTAAGCACGTCCTGGAAAGGTTGCAGGCGGGGTCAGACCGCCCATAATGTCGCGCATTATACGAGGCCGCGCGCGCCTCTGAACGGGATATTTAGGAGTCTTTCATGGCCGTCGCCCTCAGCACCCTCGTCGCAGAAGCCGACCGTTACCTTGGCAGCGCCAAAATCGCCGATTATTGCCCCAACGGCCTGCAGGTCGAGGGCCGCCCGCAGGTGATGCGCATCGTCAGCGGTGTCACCGCCAGCCAGGCATTGCTCGACGCGGCGGTCGAGGCGGGAGCCGACCTGGTGCTGGTGCATCACGGCTATTTCTGGAAGGGCGAGAACCCGTGCGTCACCGGCATGAAACAGCGCCGGCTGAAAACCCTGCTCAAGCACGACATCAGTCTGCTCGCCTACCATTTGCCGCTGGATCTGCACCCGGACGTCGGCAATAACGTGCAGCTGGCACGCCAACTGGACATCACGGTTGAAGGGCCGCTGGATCCGGACAATCTGAAAATTGTCGGTCTGGTCGGCTCGTTGAACGAACCGATGACGGCGCGTGATTTTGCCCGCAAGGTGCAAGACGTCATGGGCCGTGAGCCGCTGCTGATCGAAGGCAGCGGCATGATCCGCCGGGTCGGCTGGTGCACCGGTGGCGGCCAGGGGTATATCGATCAAGGCGTGGCGGCAGGCGTTGATCTGTTCATCAGCGGCGAAGCGTCCGAGCAGACTTTCCACAGCGCCCGGGAAAACGACATCAGCTTCATCGCTGCCGGCCATCACGCCACCGAACGTTATGGCGTGCAGGCGCTGGGTGATTACCTGGCAAAACGCTTTGCCCTCGAACACATCTTCATCGACATCTCGAACCCTATCTGACACACCGCGTTTCCCCTGTAGGAGTGAGCCTGCTCGCGATAGCTTTGTCATATCCAACATAGCTGTGACTGATTCACCGCTATCGCGAGCAGGCTCACTCCTACAGGGGGCTTTCCGCCCAAACGAGTGGGCATATTCATATGCCCTTTCGTTCTAGTTGGCGTCCTGATTAGAAGAGGTCGCTGTGCTAGGATTCCCCGCTCGAACACGGCCCGCTGGCCGTTCATAAGAAAGCTTTCGTGAGTAGCCATGGTCGACAAACTGACGCATCTGAAACAGCTGGAGGCGGAAAGCATCCACATCATCCGCGAGGTGGCCGCCGAGTTCGACAACCCGGTGATGCTGTACTCCATCGGTAAAGACTCCGCCGTGATGCTGCACCTGGCACGCAAGGCGTTCTTCCCGGGCAAACTGCCGTTTCCGGTGATGCACGTCGACACCCGCTGGAAATTCCAGGAAATGTACAAGTTCCGCGACAAGATGGTCGAGGAACTGGGCCTGGACCTGATCACCCACATCAACCCCGATGGCGTGGCGCAGAACATCAACCCATTCACCCACGGCAGCGCCAAGCACACCGACATCATGAAAACCGAGGGCCTGAAACAGGCGCTCGACAAGCATGGTTTTGACGCAGCTTTCGGCGGCGCCCGTCGCGATGAAGAGAAGTCCCGCGCCAAAGAGCGTGTGTACTCGTTCCGCGACAGCAAGCACCGCTGGGACCCGAAAAACCAGCGCCCCGAGCTGTGGAACGTCTACAACGGCAAGGTCAACAAGGGCGAATCCATCCGTGTGTTCCCGTTGTCGAACTGGACCGAACTGGACATCTGGCAGTACATCTACCTCGAAGGCATCCCGATCGTGCCGCTGTACTTCGCAGCCGAACGCGAAGTGATCGAGAAGAACGGCACGCTGATCATGATTGACGACGAGCGCATCCTCGAGCACCTGTCTGATGAAGACAAAGCGCGCATCGTCAAAAAGAAAGTGCGGTTCCGCACCCTTGGCTGCTACCCGTTGACGGGCGCGGTGGAGTCCGAGGCCGAAAGCCTGACGGACATCATTCAGGAAATGCTCCTGACGCGAACTTCCGAGCGCCAGGGCCGGGTCATCGACCACGATGGCGCAGGCTCGATGGAAGACAAAAAACGTCAGGGTTATTTCTAAGGGGCTGTCATGTCGCACGTATCTGATTTGATCAGCGAGGACATCCTCGCCTACCTGGGCCAGCACGAACGTAAAGAGCTGCTGCGCTTTTTGACCTGCGGTAACGTCGATGACGGCAAGAGCACCCTGATCGGGCGCCTGCTGCACGATTCGAAGATGATCTACGAGGATCACCTCGAAGCGATTACCCGCGACTCGAAGAAAGTCGGCACCACCGGTGACGACATCGACCTGGCCTTGCTGGTCGATGGCCTGCAGGCCGAGCGTGAGCAGGGCATCACCATTGATGTTGCCTACCGCTATTTCTCCACCGCCAAGCGCAAATTCATCATCGCCGACACCCCCGGCCATGAGCAGTACACCCGCAACATGGCCACGGGTGCGTCCACCTGTGACCTGGCGATCATTCTGGTCGACGCCCGTTACGGCGTGCAGACCCAGACCCGTCGTCACAGCTTCATCGCTTCGTTGCTGGGGATCAAACACATCGTCGTCGCCATCAACAAGATGGACCTGAAGGACTTCGACGAAGGCGTGTTCGAGTCCATCAAGGCCGACTACCTGAAGTTCGCCGAAGGCTTGAAAATGAAGCCGACCAGCATGCACTTCGTGCCGATGTCTGCCCTCAAGGGCGACAACGTGGTGAACAAGTCCGAGCGCTCGCCGTGGTACACCGGCCAGTCGCTGATGGAAATTCTCGAGACTGTGGAAGTCGCCGGCGACCGCAACTTCACCGACCTGCGTTTCCCGGTGCAGTACGTCAACCGCCCGAACCTGAACTTCCGTGGTTTCGCCGGCACCCTGGCCAGCGGCATCGTGCACAAGGGCGACGAAGTCGTCGTGCTGCCGTCGGGCAAAAGCAGCCGCGTGAAGTCCATCGTCACCTTCGAAGGTGAGCTGGAGCACGCGGGTCCAGGTCAAGCGGTGACGCTGACCATGGAAGACGAAATCGACATCTCCCGTGGCGATCTGTTGGTGCATGCCGATAACGTGCCGCCGGTCACCGACAGCTTCGAAGCGATGCTGGTGTGGATGGCTGAAGAGCCAATGCTGCCGGGCAAGAAATACGACATCAAACGCGCCACCAGTTACGTGCCAGGCTCAATCGCCAGCATCGTCAACAAGGTCGACGTCAACACCTTGGAAGAAGGCCCGGCGAGCGCATTGCAGCTCAACGAAATCGGCAAGGTGAAGATCGCGCTCGACGCGCCGATTGCTCTCGACGGTTACGAAAGCAACCGCACCACCGGTGCATTCATTGTCATTGATCGTCTGACCAATGGCACTGTCGGCGCCGGCATGATCGTCGCCCAGCCAGTGATGCATGGCGCCGCTACCCATCACGGCAAACTGGCCCACGTTGCGACTGAAGAACGTGCCCAGCGCTTCGGCCAGCAACCGGCGACCGTGCTGTTCAGCGGTCTGTCGGGCGCGGGTAAAAGCACGCTGGCTTATGCGGTCGAGCGCAAGCTGTTCGACATGGGCCGTGCGGTGTTTGTGCTGGACGGACAGAACCTGCGTCAGGATCTCAACAAAGGTTTGCCGCAGGATCGTGCCGGTCGCACCGAGAACTGGCGTCGTGCCGCGCACGTGGCGCGTCAGTTCAACGAAGCGGGCCTGCTGACCCTGGCCGCGTTCGTTGCGCCAAGTGCCGAAGGTCGCGAGCAGGCCAAGGAGCTGATTGGCAAGGATCGCTTGCTGACGGTGTACGTGCAGGCATCGCCAACCGGGTGCGCCGAGCGTGATCCGCAAGGTCTGTACGCCGCTGGCGGCGACAATATCCCGGGCGAATCCTTCCCGTACGACGTGCCGCTGAATGCCGATCTGGTGATCGACACGCAGTCGCTGAGTGTGGAAGAAAGCGTCAAGCAAGTGCTGGAACTGCTGCGTAAACGCGGCGCGATCTAAGCAAAAAACAGCTGCAAGCTTTTAGCTTGAAGCTGCAAGAAAAAGCCCGCCAGTGAGTGATCATCGGCGGGCTTTTTTATTCGGGCTAACTCGGTTGGTGATCGTTCCCACGCTCCGCGTGGGAATGCCTCATTGGACGCTCCGCGTCCGCTTCGGCAGGGACGCGGAGCGTCCCGGGCTGCATTCCCACGCGGAGCGTGGGAACGATCATCTTTAACGCTTCGGATATTCGCGGTGCATTTGTTCGAGCAACGCATCCTTGTCCAGCCACAGTTGATTGATCCAGCCCTGGAATTGCAGGCGGTACTCGCCGTCCTGGTCGTAGTTCTTGCCGATGAAGGCCGGCGGGATTTTGATTTCCTCAAAATGCACCACCACATCGCGCACGTTGCCGCACAGCAGATCCCAGAACCCCGGACGCCCGGCCGGGTAGTGAATCGTCACATTGACGATCGACTCCAGCTGCTCGCCCATCGCATCCAGCACAAAGGCGATCCCGCCGGCCTTGGGCTTGAGCAGGTATTTGAACGGCGACTGCTGCTGCGCATGTTTACCCTCGGTAAAACGCGTGCCTTCGACGAAGTTGAAAATCCCCACCGGGTTATGGCGAAACTTCGCGCAAGTCTTGCGTGTGGTTTCCAGATCCTTGCCTTTCTTTTCCGGGTGCTTTTCCAGATACGCCTTGGAATAGCGCTTCATGAATGGAAAGCCCAACGCCCACCACGCCAGACCGATCACCGGCACCCAGATCAGCTCTTGTTTGAGAAAGAACTTCAACGGCTGAATGCGCCGGTTGAGCACGTATTGCAGGACCAGAATATCCACCCAGCTCTGGTGGTTGCTGGTGATCAGGTACGAGTGCTGATAGTCGAGCCCTTGCAGGCCGCTGACGTGCCAGCGCGTGCGCCGTACCAGATTCATCCAGCCTTTGTTATTGCTGATCCACGCTTCGTGGGTGTGGCTCATCAGCCAACCGGCAATGCGCTGAGTCAAAGCAAATGGCAGCGCTTTGACCAGCGCCACACAGAACAGAAATGAACACAGCGCAATGGTGTTCAGCGCCAACAGCAGCGAGGCGATCACGCCGCGCAGCGGTGCAGGGAGAAAGTCCAGCATTTACACATCCATAGGTCGGTTGGCGGCTTGGATCGCCGTAAGGGCGATGGTGTAGACGATGTCATCGACTTGCGCACCGCGCGGCAAATCGTTCACCGGTTTGCGCAGGCCTTGCAGCATCGGCCCGAGGCTGACGCAATCGGCGCTGCGCTGCACAGCTTTGTGCGTGGTGTTGCCGGTGTTCAGATCAGGGAACACGAACACCGTAGCGCGTCCGGCGACCTGACTGTTCGGCGCCAGTTGTCGGGCGACATCGGCGTTGGCGGCGGCGTCGTACTGCAACGGCCCGTCGATCAGCAACGAGTGCTGTTGCTCGTGGGCGAGGAGGGTGGCTTCGCGAACCTTCTCGACTTCTTCGCCGCTGGCCGATTCGCCGCTGGAGTAGCTGATCATCGCCACCCGTGGGGTGATACCGAAGGCTGCCGCCGAGTCAGCGCTTTGCAGGGCGATTTCCGCCAGTTCCGCAGCGCTCGGGTGCGGATTCATCACACAGTCGCCGTAGACCAGCACTTCTTCCGGGAACAACATGAAAAACACCGACGACACCAGCGTGCAGCCCGGCGCGGTCTTGATCAGTTGCAAGGCCGGGCGGATGGTGTTGGCGGTGGTGTTGATCACCCCCGACACCAGGCCATCGACCTCATCCAGCGCGAGCATCATGGTGCCGATCACCACAGTGTCTTCCAGTTGCTGCTCGGCCATCGGCGCATTGAGGCTCTTGGTCTTGCGCAGGGCGACCATCGGCTCGACGTAGCGCTCGCGGATGTGATCCGGATCGAGAATTTCCAGCCCCGGCGGCAACACGATGCCTTGCGCGCGCGCCACCGCTTCGACGTCTGCAGGTTTTGCCAGCAACACGCAACGGGCGATCCCGCGTTCCTGACAGATGGCTGCCGCTTGCACGGTAAACGGTTCGCTGCCTTCGGGTAGAACGATGCGTTTGTTCGCCGCCTGCGCGCGCTGGATCAATTGATAGCGGAACACCGCTGGCGACAGGCGCATTTCCCGCGGTGTGCCGCAGCGCTGGTGCAGCCAGTTGGCGTCGAGGTGGCTGGCGACGAAATCGGTGATGATTTCCGCACGCTCGCGGTCGTCGATCGGGATTTCCTTGTTCAAACCGTTGAGCAGGTTGGCGGTGTCGTAAGAACCGGTGCTCACCGACAGCACCGGCAAACCGGCCTGCAAGGCGCCACGGCACAGGTCCATGATGCGTGGATCGGGCAGGGTGTCGCTGGTCAGCAGCAGGCCGGCCAGCGGCACGCCGTTGATCGCCGCGAGACTGACAGCAAGGATGATGTCGTCGCGATCACCCGGGGTCACCACCAGCACGCCCGGCTTGAGCAGCTCGACGGTGTTGCGCATGGTGCGTGCACAAATGATGATTTTGCTCATGCGCCGGGTTTCGTAATCGCCAGCATTGAGCACCTGCGCGCCCATCAGGTCGGCGACATCACGGGTGCGCGGGGCATTGAGTTCCGGCTGGAACGGAATGCAGCCGAGCAGACGAAAATCGCCACTGCGCAGCAGCGGCGAATGCTCCTTCAGCCGCGCGGCGAACTCGTCCATGCTCTCCTCGGTCTTGACCTTGTTGAGGATTACGCCGAGGACCTTCGGATCTTTCGGGCCACCAAACAATTGCGCCTGCAGTTCGACGCGCCCGGAGAGTTCGGCGAGCACTTCGTTTTCCGGCGCCGAGACCAGAATCACTTCGGCATCGAGGCTCTTGGCCAGGTGCAGATTGACCCGCGCGGCGTAGCTGGCGCTGCGGGTTGGCACCATGCCTTCGACCACCAGCACATCCTTGCCGACGGCGGCCTGTTGATACAGCGCGATGATTTCCTCGAGCAGTTCGTCGAGCTGACCGTCGCCGAGCATTCGCTCGACATGCGCCAGACCCAACGGTTGCGGCGGTTTCAGGCCGTGGGTGCGCGCCACCAGTTCGGTGGAGCGCTCAGGGCCGGTGTCGCCCGGGTGCGGCTGGGCGATCGGTTTGAAGAAGCCGACTTTAAGCCCGGCTCGCTCCAGTGTGCGCACCAGCCCGAGGCTGATGGAGGTCAGGCCCACACCAAAATCGGTGGGTGCGATAAAAAAAGTTTGCATGGGAATTCTCTATGCAAGGGCGTCAGCCTATGTCTGGCGGACTACCGAAATTCAGTCGCCAAGGTTATCGCTAACCGAGCCTTGTGCGCACCAACCGCAGGCAAAGGGTTGGCCTATTTTTTCAATACGTTGCGCCGGATCCAGGACCCAGGCGCGCGATTGCCAGGGCGGCTGGTGACGCAGGTGCTGGGTGTGGCCGCAGGAAAGCTCGGCGACCCAGTGACCTTCCTCGTCCTGATGAAAGCCGGTGATGGTCGAAACCCGTTTGTCCGGGTTGTGGTCGCTTTCACGCGATTGCTTCGCTAAACTTGGCCTTTCTATATTCTTATGCAAAAGGTCTCGCCCCATGCTGATCGCCGCCAATAAGGCTGTCTCCATCGACTATACCCTGACCAACGACGCTGGTGAGGTCATCGACAGCTCCGCCGGCGGCGCTCCGCTGGTCTACCTGCAAGGCGCAGGCAACATCATCCCGGGTCTGGAAAAAGCCCTCGAAGGCAAAGCTGTCGGTGACGAGGTGAAAGTTGCCGTTGAGCCGGAAGACGCTTACGGCGAATACGCCGCGGAACTGGTCAGCACCCTGAGCCGCAGCATGTTCGAAGGCGTTGACGAGCTGGAAGTCGGCATGCAATTCCACGCGTCGGCGCCCGATGGCCAGATGCAAATCGTGACCATTCGTGACCTGGACGGCGATGATGTCACCGTCGACGGCAACCACCCGCTGGCCGGTCAGCGCCTGAACTTCGACGTAAAAATCGTCGATATTCGCGACGCCAGCCAGGAAGAAATTGCTCATGGTCACGTCCATGGCGAAGGTGGCCATCACCACTGATTTTCTGCGCTAAGCTTCGAGTACTGGAGAGGCGCCCGTGGGCGCCTTTTTAGTCCGCGGCTGTCCTTGGTGGCCCCGCCAAGTGGCTGTTTCGAGTAGAACACGAGAATCCTGGAGTTCGGTATGAGTGCTTTTCACGACCTTAAGCTGACAGCCCTGGATGGACAGGAGCTACCGCTGTCGCCGTTCAAGGGCCAAGTCGTGCTGGTGGTCAACGTCGCCTCCAAGTGCGGCTTGACCCCACAGTACGCGGCGCTCGAAAACCTGTATCAGCAGTTCAAAGCCAAGGGCTTCAGTGTGCTGGGCCTGCCGTGCAACCAGTTTGCCGGCCAGGAGCCGGGCACTGAACAGGAAATTCAGGATTTCTGCAGCCTCAACTATGGCGTGACGTTTCCATTGTCGAGCAAGCTTGAAGTCAATGGCCATGAGCGCCATCAGTTGTACCGCCTGCTGGCAGGAGAGGGCGCCGAGTTCCCCGGTGACATCACCTGGAATTTCGAGAAGTTTTTGCTCGGCAAGGATGGTCGGGTACTGGCGCGATTCTCGCCGCGCACGGCGCCGGATGATCCGAGCGTGATTGCCGCGATCGAAAAAGCGTTGGCCTGAAAAGCAGGATCAGGAGATCGCCCGATCGCGGCCCGAGCCTTCGGACGATCTTTTGCCTTTGATCTTTTAACCCTTAATCACCCCAATCAATAATGCTGTTCAGCGTCTTCGACTCTCCATATTATCTTCGTCATAAAGTCCTCTCTGTGGAGCCTCGCCGATGCCCGTTCAAGCCCTGTTCAAACCGTTCCACCTCGGTGCCCTCGAATTGCCGACCCGGGTGGTCATGGCGCCAATGACCCGTTCGTTTTCGCCTGGCGGCGTACCGAATTCCAAAGTCATTGAATACTATCGTCGTCGCGCAGCGGCCGGTGTCGGCCTGATCATTACCGAAGGCACCACGGTCGGCCATATCGCCTCCAACGGCTACCCGAACGTGCCGCAGTTTTTCGGTGAAGCGCCGCTGGCAGGCTGGAAAAAAGTCGTCGACGCGGTCCACGCTGAAGGCGGCAAGATCGTCCCGCAACTGTGGCACGTCGGCAGCGTGCGCCGCCTCGGCACCGAGCCGGACGCCAGCGTTCCGGGCTACGGTCCGTCGGAAAAGCTCAAGGATGGTCAGGTCGTGGTGCACGGCATGAGCAAACAAGACATCCAGGACGTGATTGCCGCGTTTGCCCAAGCTGCCAAAGCTGCGCAAGACATCGGCATGGATGGCGTGGAAATCCATGGCGCCCACGGTTATCTGGTCGACCAGTTCTTCTGGGAAGGCAGCAATCAGCGTACCGATGAGTACGGCGGCAGTCTGGCCAACCGCTCGCGTTTCGCCATCGAATTGATTCAGGCGGTACGTGCGGCAGTCGGCGAAGGTTTTCCGATCATCTTCCGCTTTTCGCAATGGAAGCAGCAGGATTACACCGCGCGTCTGGTACAAACTCCTGAAGCGTTGGGTGAATTCCTCAAGCCGCTGTCTGACGCGGGCGTGGATATTTTCCACTGCTCGACGCGACGTTTCTGGGAGCCGGAGTTCGACGGCTCCGATCTGAACCTGGCCGGCTGGACCCGTAAACTGACCGGCAAACCGACCATCACCGTCGGCAGCGTTGGCCTGGATGGCGAGTTCCTGCAGTTCATGGTCAACACCGACAAGGTTGCGCAGCCGGCGAGTCTGGAGAACCTGCTGGAACGGCTGAACAAGGAAGAATTCGATCTGGTGGCGGTGGGGCGCGCGCTGCTGGTCGACCCGGACTGGGCGCAGAAAGTTCGCGAAGGGCGTGAGCAGGATATTCTGCCGTTCAGCCGTGAGGCGTTGATGACCCTGGTTTAAGCGGCGCTTTCACTGACGCCATCGCGAGCAGGCTCACTCCTACAATTGGAATGCGTTCCCTTTGTAGGAGTGAGCCTGCTCGCGATAGCGGTCTCCAAGTCAGCCATGGCTCAGGGCAATGTCTGCGCATTCGGCACTACCAGCTCCCTCTGACAAGCCCCCCGCAAATACCCTTCAAATTGCTCGATAATTGCCGCCCAGCCCTGCCGGCTGCCATGCTGTCGCGCATTCAGCCGCACACAACGCAACCGCTCGTCTTCCTCCAGCAACCACGCCGCCGCTTCGCAAAAAGCCTGCTCATCACCGGGCATCGCTGATACGCCGTTGTAACCGTGGCGAATATGCTGCGCCGCCGCGGCTTGGTCATAGGCCACCACGCCCAACCCCGAGGCCAAGGCTTCCAACACCACGTTGCCAAAGGTTTCCGTCAGGCTCGGAAACACAAACACATCTCCAGAGGCATAGTGCGCCGCCAGGGCTTCGCCACGCTGGGCGCCGCAGAAAATAGCCTCTGGCAGGTCCTTCTCCAACGCTGTGCGCTGTGGACCGTCGCCCACCACAATCAGCTTCAGATTGCGCTGTGGATAAGTCTGGCGAAGTTTTTCGAAACAGCGTTTGAGCAGGCCGAGGTTTTTCTCCGGTGCGAGTCGTCCTACGTGAATCACGGCTATATCGCGTTCAGCCAGCCCCCACTGCTGACGAAGTGTGTTCAGCCGTTTGCTGGGGTGAAACAACTGGCTGTCCACACCGCGTGATAGCAGGGCGAGTCGCTCAAAATGCCGGCGTTCCAGCTCCAGGCGTTGGCTGACACTTGGCACTAGCGTCAACGCCGAACGATTGTGAAACCAGCGCAGGTAATGCGTGAGCATCCGTGTCAGTAAACCGAGTCCGTATTGGCTGGTGTATTGCTGGAAATTGGTATGAAAACCGCTGACCACCGCAATGCCCAGGCGTCGTGCCGCCCGCAGCGCCGACAACCCCAGCGGACCCTCGGTGGCGATGTACAGCACATCCGGGCGTTGATGCTTCCAACGCCGCAGCAGTTTATGCATCGATGACTGGCCCCATTGCAGGCCGGGATACCCCGGCAATGGCCAGCCGCGACACAGCAACAATTCGTCATCGCTACGTTGCTGATCGCCGGCCTGACGCGGGCGCACCAGGTCAACCTGATGCCCACGCGCGCGCAGTCCATCGCACAAGCGGCCAAGGGTATTGGCCACGCCGTTGATTTCCGGTGGGAAGGTTTCGCTGATCAGGGTGATGTGTAGAGCTGTCGTCATGACCTCAGTGTCGGCTGAGGCCATGTCGACGATGTGACGTTTGGATGATGGATTTGTGACTGGGTCAGTTTTGCGTAACGAGGTTCTCCGCACCGCGCTCACGCACCCAGAACAGCGTCGCCCCGGCGACCGCGGCCGGCATCATCAGGATGTTGACCACAGGGATCAGCAACACCAGATACACGCTGCCGCCGAAACTCATGCTCTGCCAGCGCTTTTGCCGCAGCCAGGCGAGCATCTCGTTCCAGCCGAGTTTATGGTTGTCCGCCGGGTAGTCGATGTACTGGATCGCCATCATCCATACGCCGAACAGCAGCCATAGCGGTGCGGCGATGATGTTGACCACGGGAATGAACGAAAGGATGAACAGGCCGATCGCCCGCGGCAGGAAATAGCCAAGCTTGCGCATTTCCCGGGCGAATGTACGCGGAACCATGGCGATCAGCTCGCCCCAACTGAACGCCGGGAAGTCGTCGGTGCCACGCACCACCACTTCGACTTTTTCCGCAAGGAAGCCATTGAACGGTGCGGCAATGATATTGGCGAGCAAGGTGAAGCTGAAAAACACCATCAGCACCACCAGCACCACGAACAACGGCCAGAGGATGTAGCTGAGGAAGCTCAGCCATTCGGGCAGTGACGGCATCAGCGTGTCGACCCACAGACTGAACTGATGGCCGGCCAGATAGATCAAACCGACAAACAGCACCAGATTGATCGCCAGCGGCAACAGCACGAACAGGCGCAGGCCTGGGCTGAGAACCAGTTTGAGGCCTTCGCGCAGGTATTGCGGGCCGGAAAGAACGGGGGCGGGCATAAGGTGCTCCGAGCAAGGGAAAACGCGCCGACCTTACCGGCTTTGCAGCGGTGGTGAAAGCGCGGCAGATTAATCGACATGCACTGTAACAAAGACGTCCATCAGGTCAGTCGCTCGGCATAGAGACCACCTATGAGCTGGATTGTTAAACCGTATTTCCTTAATCTTGCCCCCCTCGATACGCTGCACCCAACTTTTTACAGGACTGTCGAGTTCAAGCCTTCCCCAAGGTCATCCACGGTCCTTTTTTATTCCCGCCGGCAGTCCGGCGATCCGTGCCCGTTTTTCGGCCCGGTCAACAGGAGCAGGTCATGTCTGAAGTCCGTCATTCGCGAGTGATTATTCTCGGTTCCGGCCCTGCCGGTTACAGCGCTGCGGTCTACGCGGCCCGTGCCAACCTCAAGCCATTGCTGATCACCGGCATGCAGGCCGGCGGTCAACTGACCACCACGACCGAAGTCGATAACTGGCCGGGCGACGTGCACGGTCTGACCGGTCCGGTGCTGATGGAGCGGATGCGCGAACACGCCGAGCGTTTCGAAACCGAGATCGTTTTCGATCACATCAACGCTGTGGATTTCGCTGCCAAGCCGTACACCCTGACCGGTGACAGCGCCGTCTACACCTGCGACGCGCTGATCATCGCTACCGGTGCCAGCGCCCGTTACCTGGGCCTGCCTTCGGAAGAAGCGTTCATGGGCAAAGGCGTGTCGGCCTGCGCGACCTGCGACGGTTTCTTCTACCGCAACAAGCCGGTAGCGGTGGTGGGCGGCGGCAACACCGCGGTTGAGGAAGCACTGTATCTGGCCAACATCGCCAGCACCGTAACGCTGGTTCACCGTCGCGAAACCTTCCGTGCCGAGAAGATCCTCATCGACAAGCTCAACGCCCGTGTGGCCGAAGGCAAGATCATCCTCAAGTTGAACGCCAACCTGGACGAAGTCCTCGGCGACAACATGGGCGTGACCGGTGCGCGTCTGCGCAACAACGATGGCAGCTTCGACGAAATCAAGGTCGACGGCGTGTTCATCGCCATCGGTCACACCCCGAACACCTCGCTGTTCGAAGGCCAGTTGACGCTCAAGGACGGTTATCTGGTGGTGCAGGGCGGCCGTGAAGGCAACGCCACTGCCACTAGCGTCGAAGGTGTCTTCGCGGCCGGTGACGTGGCTGACCACGTTTACCGTCAGGCCATCACCTCGGCGGGCGCCGGCTGCATGGCGGCACTCGATACCGAGCGTTACCTGGACGGTCTGCAGAACGCTACGTTCTAAATCGCAGGCACAAAAAAACCGGCCAGAGAATGGCCGGTTTTTTTGTGCCCGTTATCCGGGCCTCCACAACTCAAAATGTGGGAGCGAGCTTGCTCGCGAAAGCGGTATTTCTGTCGACATTAATGTTGAATATCAGACCGCATTCGCGAGCAAGCCCGCTCCCACAGGGGATCGCGTGGCTGCAGAGATTAGCGGCGGGTCAGCGGCTGGCCTTCAAGTTTCACACCGGCAAGGCCGTGTTTGATCAGCGCGCGAATATTGCCGTGATCGTTGCCCTCAGGCGTTGCGACGACCGAACGGTAATGCTCGCCGAATGCCAGCAGCGCTTCTTCATCACTCAAGCCTTCCAGCAGCGCCAGGCCGAGCGTCTTGCATGAGCCTTCGTTCTGCCCGGCGGCATTTTCCACGCCACCGTTGTTGAAGGCCTGCGGCTGATAGTCGTAACCGGCGGCGATGAACGCGAGGGTGTCGGCAAAAGCGTGTTCGCCGCTCTTCAGGCTGGCCCGCAGGATGTTCAGATCAGTCATGGGTTTTTCCTTTGGCGAACGCCGCTTGTTGTTCGGCGCTGGCTTCTTGCTGATATTGCGCTTTCCACTCGGCGTATGGCATGCCGTAAACCACTTCGCGGGCGTCATCAAGGCTGACCTCGATCTGACGCTCGTCGGCTTCGGCCTTGTACCACTTGGACAGGCAGTTGCGGCAGAAGCCGGCGAGGTTCATCAGGTCGATGTTCTGCACATCCTTGCGGCTGTCCAGGTGGGCGACCAGCCGGCGGAAGGCGGCGGCTTCGAGTTCGAGGCGTTGTTGCTCGGTCATAGGGGTCTCTGCGAGACAGCTTCAAGCGGCGCGCTTCAAGCTGCAAGATGGGGTGACAGTGAGCGAAGTTTACAGCTTGCGGCTTGAAGCTTGAAGCTTGAAGCTTGAAGCTTAGCGGCTTGCCGCGAGCGTTATCGAGACCGACTCGGCGAAACGCAGCGCGTGCGGTTTGTCGACTTCGACTTCGGCGTACAGCACCGAGTCGTTGGTCATCACCAGATCGAGCAGTTCCTGGGTCAGACGCTCGAGCAGCGCGAAGCGGTTGCCCTCGACATGGGCGATGATCGCCTTGGTGATGGTGCGGTAATTCAGCGCATGGTCGATGTCGTTGTCACGCACCGCTTCCTGCGCGGCATACAGAATGGTCAGGTTGATCAGCACATCCTGCTTGTTGAGGATCTCGTCCTCGTTGATCCCGATAAAGGTGCGCAAGCGCAAATCCTTGACCCGGATGCGTGCCATTCCTGGTTGAAGTTGTGGCATTTACTTGCTCCGTCCAATCAATTGCAGAAACTCCTGGCGGGTGGTGCTCGAGTCGCGGAAGGCGCCGAGCATGACCGAGGTGTTCATGGTCGAATTCTGTTTTTCGACACCGCGCATCATCATGCACATGTGTCTGGCTTCAATGACCACCGCGACGCCGGCGGCATCGGTGACCTGCTGCACCGCATCGGCTATTTGCCGGGTGAGGTTTTCCTGAATCTGCAGGCGCCGGGCGAACATGTCTACCAGTCGGGCGATTTTCGACAATCCCAGCACCTTGCCTGTTGGAATATAAGCCACATGGGCCTTGCCGATGAAGGGCAGCAAGTGATGTTCGCACAATGAGTACAACTCGATGTCGGCGACGATGATCATTTCATCGCTGTCAGAAGCAAACAGCGCACCATTGACGATGGTTTCGACGCTCTGTTCGTAACCGTGACACAGGTACTGCATGGCCCTGGCCGCGCGCACCGGTGTATCGAGCAACCCTTCTCGGTCGGGATCTTCACCGAGGCCGATCAAAATGTCGCGGTAATGTTCGGGCAGGGAGCGGTTCATGGACAGCCTCGCAGCAGGACGTTATTTGACGTGCCGCCCGCCGTTGACGGTCAGGGTCGTGCCGGTGACGTAGGGGTTATCGAGCAGATAACGCAAGCTCTGATAGATCACTTCGCTGCCGGGCTCGATCCCCAGCGCCGATTTGGCCAAGGCCTTGGCGCGGTACGCCGCATCGTCGTCGGGATTGAACAATAGCAGGGCCGGGGAGATGCCGTTGACCTTGATCGCCGGCGCATAGCGGGCGGCAAAAGACAGCGTCAGGCTGTCCAGCCCGGCTTTGCTGGCGCAGTAGCCGATGTGTTTGCTGCTGCCTCTGCGCGTGACGTCATCACTGATATGGACGATGTCGGCGGGCGCCGAGCGCCGTAGCATGTCGGCGCAGTGCAGGTTGATCAAATATGGCGCGAGCATGTGCACATTGAACAGCCGAGCAAAGGCCTGGGCCTCGTTGCCCGGGGTTTCGGCCAGCCATTCGGAGGCGTTGTGCACGATGGCGCGCAGGCTGTCGGTGTGCGATTGCAGTTCGGTGATAAAGGCGAGGATACCGGCTTCACTGGAGAAGTCTGCGAACAGGCCAATGGCGCCCAGGTCGCGCAGCGTTTGCACGCCGGGGCGTTCCGTGCGGTAGCTGAAAATCACACGGTGGCCGTCTTCGAGCAAGCGCTGGGCACAATGCAACCCGACACGCTGGCCGGCACCGGTGAGGAGGATCGGGGCTACGCAATCAGGCATGAACAGCTCGCATCGCAGGGTAAGCAAAAACTATAACAGCGACATGAGCGGTATACCTATTGCTGGTGATACCACCTGCCTGTGGGAGCGCGCCTGCTCGCGAAAACGCTGCATCAGTCGACATCCATGTTGGACGACGGCCAGCATTGGCAAGCAGGCTCGCTCCCGCAAAGGATTAGCGATTTTGCGTAGACGGTGTCACCGGCAACGGCCGTGTCGGGGGGCTGTTCAACCAGTTCGCCAGCAAGCGCGTCGACAGCGGAATAAAGAGGTAAACCATCAGCGGTGTCAGGCATGCTGTACTGATCAGCACACGGGGCAGCAAGCTCAGTTCGGCGAGCAATGGCCCGAGGATAAAATTGAACAACAGCGACACCGGAAAAAAGGCCAGCCAGATCGCCACGGCCTGTTTCCAGCGCGGTGGCCGCTGGCCTGCGGCGCCGAACCAGCCTTCGATACCGCTGACGCGGTGTTCCTGCGGATGGGCGAACAGATCGCTGCCACGGCTCAACCAAGCGGTGCGCGATGCCGAATGTTCCCAGGCATGCAGCGTCTGCTCGTCGACAAAGCGGAAAATGATCTGGAATTCGTTATCGCCGGGCGGTGGTGCGAGCACGCCGGAACCCAGATAACCGGGAAAATCAGTGGCCAGTTGTTCGCCTTCGCGCAGCCAGGCGATCAGATCCTGATAGCGACCATCGGCGACGCGACGGGCTACCATTAGCGTGACGGGGGCAGTAGACATTGTGTATCTCCATGTTTCGGTGCTCCGCTCCGGATAGGAGTTTCGCCTGACGCAGGGCCGGGGTAGAGGCCTGCGCTTTTCAACAAGCAAAGATTATTCCTGTTTTTGCCGATTAAACCAGCGGCTTTCGTCGCATTTAAGCACTTGAATGTCGATAGGACATGGAGGGTAGAATGGGATCCAATCGAGCCGACATGGAAGTTGAGTGCCCTATGCCTGTCATCACGGACGCAAGCCCTGCTTTGCAGGTGTCTGCTGCGGTCGAACGCGCAGATCTGTTCCCCATCCGTGAGGTCGCGCGGCTGACCGGCGTCAACCCGGTAACCTTGCGCGCTTGGGAGCGGCGCTATGGATTGATCCAGCCGACGCGCACCGAAAGTGGTCATCGGCTGTATTCGATGGCCGATATCGAGCGTGTTCGCAGCATCGTCGACTGGATTGATCGCGGTGTTGCCGTGAGCAAAGTCGGCAAGATTCTGGCCCGGACCGAGCCGCTTAAAGTGCTGGCACACCTCATCTCCGACGACTTGGTACAGGCCGATTATCGGCAATGGCAGGAGCAGATCCAGCAGGCGGTCAGCGCATTCGACGATCAGCAGCTGGATCGAGTCTACGGGCAGATCTTCTCTTCCTACGCACTGTCGGTGGTGTTTCAGGAGATTCTGATGCCTTTGTGGCGGCAATTGCTGCAACGTCAGGACGCGTTTGGACAAACCAGTGAGTGGCTGTTCTTCGATGGCTTCTTGCGGGTGCGGGTGCTGCAACGGATTATCATGCTGCGCGGCTCTCAGCCACGGCGGATCATCGTCAGCGCGCTGGCCGGGCAATGTCGTGAACTGGAGTTGCTGGTGGCCGCGCTGTTTCTCAGCGGCAACGATTGCGGCGTACGCCTGCTGCCCACCGGCCAGCCGTTCGATGAGCTGACGCTGGTCTGCGAAAAGGTCCGTCCTGAAGCACTGGTCGTGTTTTCAAACCACGCGCCCGGCACCGAATTGCCGCGGCGCCTGAAACGGCTGGCGCTGAGCCTCGATTGTCAGTTGATGCTGGCGGGCGACGCGTCGGATCTGGCGCAGGAGAGCCTGGCCGGATCTTCTATTGCGTGCCTGGGGAACGAAGGGACGACCATGCGGCAGCGCATGCTGCAGTTTCTGGCCGGGACGCTGGATACCTGACGCTCAGGCATGCAGGGCCGGATGCGTCAAGCGATGTTGTTGCAGGATGTACTGACGCAGGCGCTCGGTTTCGTCGGTGTCGGTCTGACTCAATTCGTAGGCGTAAAAACCGTTTTCGGTTTCCCGTTCGAAATTGCCGCGCAATGAAATCCGCTCGTAACCCGAAGGACTGAACCACAGCGCAAAGTGCTTGGGTGGTTTGGTCTTGTTGCGCACTTCCAGCAGCACGCCTTTGTGCGAAACCTCGTGGACCCACAACGTGCCGGGTTGTCCCTTGACGTTCTCCAGGGCGACCGGCTCTTCGAGCACCAGCCGCCAAGGCCGCACCATCGGACCGTCTTCGTAAATACTCGGCACGCCGAGGCGCAGGTGCAACGCGTGGAACTCGTCTTCGACCAGATGCAAGGGGAAGGTCATCTGCTGGTTTTCGAAGCTGGCCTGGATAGTCACCTGCTCATGAGCGGCCAGACGCGTGAGCAGGTCGCGGATCTGCGAACCACCGTTAACCAGCAGACTCGACGTTGCATCCCGCACATTCAGTTGCGGGTTGTGCTGCATGGTCTGGATGAAATCCAGCTCATCCTGGGTCAGGAGGGCGTCGCGTTGCATGGCGTGCTCGAAAGGTATAATTACAAAGTCATTGGTGATTGTAGTTAATGACCGTTAGTTCGCGGTTTTGTTTGCGCCGTTCGTCGCTTTGACCGCTGCCAGTTCGGCTTCCAGAGCCGCGACCTGGGCTTCGAGCTGAGCCACTCGTTGCTGAGCCTTGACCTGAACCGTTACATCCTTTTGCACACCGACAAAATAAGTCTGCCTGTCGTCAGCGTTTTTTACCGTCGAAAGCGACAGCTCGTTCCAGAACGGCGTGCCATCCTTCCGGTAGTTACGCAGGATTTCCCGACATGCGCCTCCCTCGCGCAAGGTGTCGCGGATCAAGCTCAGATTGTCCTGATCACGGTCTCCAGCCTGTAGAAACCGGCAGTCCTGATAAAGGATTTCTTCGCTGGTGTAGCCGGTCAGACGCTCGAACGCCGGATTGACGTAAATCAGAATGTTGTCCTGTTCGCCTTCCTTTTCCGCCACCACGATCCCGTCGTTCGATGCGTTTATTACCATTTGCAGCAAGCTGGCATTAATCATCCGTGAAGCCCTTTGCGAGTTATTGTCGGCTGCATTCTAGAAGAACCTTCGGTGCTGTCTACTGGCTATCGTCGCTTGTTGAGATTCGATCGCAGCGCAGCGCGTCGGACTGTTACTATCGGCGCTCTTTTTTTCAGTTTCAGGATCAGATTGATGAAAGTCGCCATCCTCTCCGGTTCGGTCTACGGCACCGCCGAAGAAGTCGCTCGCCACGCCCAGAACCTGCTGAAAGCCGCTGGCTTTGAAGCCTTCTACAATTCGCGCGCCACGCTGGCCGATATTGACGCGTTCGGCCCTGAAGCTTTCCTCGCTGTGACCTCGACCACAGGCATGGGCGAGCTGCCAGACAACCTGCAACCCTTGTATTCGGCTATCCGCGGTCAATTGCCCGCTGCATGGCGCGGCTTGCCGGGGGCGGTGATTGCCCTCGGTGATGCCAGTTATGGCGACACCTTCTGTGGCGGTGGCGAGCAGATACGTGAACTGTTCGCTGAACTGGGAGTGCGCGAAGTGCAGGAAATGCTGCGCATCGACGCCAGTGAAAGTGTTACCCCGGAGACCGATGCCGAGCCTTGGCTGGCAAAACTGATCGACACACTCAAGGGCTGACCGCGGTATTTACCAGGCGTCAAAAGCGCCGGCTCACTCGGGTTTCTGCAGATTCGCTGGCGTCGGTGCTTTGACAGGACGCCAGCGGTTTGCACCGCTGACTCGTTCAGTCATCAAGCTGGCTGCGAATGCAACTACGCGATGGCCTGCGTCTGACTAGACTGCTGACACCAGCAGAACAAGAAGAACGCAGAGGTGCACACAGTGAGCGTAGCCCCCGTCCCGTCGTCCCTTGACGTCAAAGACCAGGTCAGTGCTGCTGAGTGGCAGACCCGTGTTGATCTCGCCGCCTGTTATCGGCTGGTCGCCCTGCATGGCTGGGACGACCTGATCTTCACGCACATATCCGCCAAGGTGCCGGGCACCGAAGATTTCCTGATCAATCCGTTCGGTCTGATGTTCCATGAGATCACCGCCTCAAGCCTGGTGAAAGTCGACCAGGCCGGCAATAAACTCATGGCCAGCCCCTACGAAATCAACCCCGCCGGCTACACCATCCACAGTGCGGTACATGAGGTTCGGCACGACGTCGTCTGTGTCTTGCATACCCATACCGCGTCCGGTGTCGCGGTGTCGGCGCAACAGCAGGGCGTATTGCCGATCAGCCAGCAATCATTGTTCGTGCTGTCGAGCCTGGCCTACCACGCCTACGAAGGAGTGGCGCTGAACCATGAAGAGAAGGCGCGGCTGCAAGCTGATCTTGGCGATAACAATTTTCTGATGCTGCACAACCACGGTCTGCTGACCTGTGGCGGCACCATCGCCGACACTTTCCTGATGATGTTCACCTTTCAGCGCGCCTGCGACATTCAGGTCATGGCGCAGACCGGCGGTGCGCAGCTGATTGCCATCGAACCGCAGATCCTCGCGGGCGCCAAGGCGATGATTGCCGGCGTGACCAAAAGCGCTCAAGGCATGGGCGGCGCGCTGGCCTGGCCGGCGCTGCTGCGCAAACTGGATAAACAAGACCCCGGATATAAACTCTGATGCCTCTTGCCGAGATTCCTCTGTGTGTCTGGCGTAAACGCAGCCGGACGTTTGTCTTTCAGGGCCAGACGATCCGTTACTGGGTGGCCGGGCAGGGCGAGCCGCTGCTGCTGATCCATGGCTTTCCGACTGCCAGTTGGGATTGGCACTACCTGTGGCAACCGCTGGCCCAGCGCTATCGGGTGATCGCCTGCGACATGCTCGGTTTCGGTGATTCGGCCAAGCCGCTCAATCACCGCTACAGCCTGCTGGAACAGGCCGATCTGCAGCAGGCATTACTCAGCCATTTGCAGGTCGAGCAACCGGTGCATGTCCTTGCCCATGACTACGGTGACAGCGTCGCGCAGGAACTGCTCGCGCGGCACTACGAGGCGCGAATCGTCGTCGCCAGTTGCGTGTTTCTCAATGGCGGTCTGTTTCCGGAAACCCATCGCCCATTGTTGATGCAAAAACTGCTGCTAAGCCCGCTGGGCTGGCTACTGGGCCGCGCGTTCAGTCGCGAGGCCTTGGTCAAAGGTTTTCAGCGAATATTCGGCCCGCAGACCCAGCCGAGCGAAAGCGAACTGGACGATTTCTGGAGTCTGGTCGACAGCAACCGCGGGCCACGCATCATGCACAAACTGATTACCTATATCCCCGAACGCCGGGTCCAGCGCGAGCGTTGGGTGGCCGCCATGCAGCGCGGGGATGTTCCCCTGCGCGTGGTCGATGGTGCGGTCGACCCGATCTCCGGTGTGCACATGGTGGAGCGTTATCGCGAGCTGATCCCTGACGCGGACACGGTAGTGTTACCGGGCATTGGCCACTATCCGCAGATCGAAGCGCCGGTGCAGGTACTCGAGCACTATCTGGCGTTTCGCACCCATCTTGTATTGCCACCGCGCAAAGTCGCCTGTTCGTGATGACGCCGGGAGGACTTTCCTCCCAGCCCTCGGACCCTGGATCATCCCCCTGCCTTATCGCGCACCATTCAGCCTCAGTCGTATTCGTTGTGACCCAAAGCGCGGTGCCTGACACTCGGGATCATTATCCCTTGGCCAGCTGGAGTTGCCGCGATGAACGAGCCTGTGCGTTTCGAAGATAAAGTCGTGATTGTCACCGGAGCCGGTGGCGGACTCGGACGTGCTCACGCGTTGTTGTTCGCAAAACAGGGCGCCCGGGTGCTGGTCAATGACCTCGGTGGCTCGACTCAGGGCGAAGGCGCCAACGCGTCTGCTGCCGACCGCGTTGTCGCCGAAATTCGCGCCGCGGGAGGCACTGCCGAAGCCAACCACGACTCGGTCACCGACGGCGACAAACTGGTGCAAAACGCTCTCGATGCGTTCGGCCGCGTCGACGTGGTGGTCAACAACGCCGGGATCCTGCGCGACAAATCGTTTCACAAGATGGATGACGCTGATTGGGATCTGGTCTATCGCGTCCACGTCGAAGGTGCCTACAAAGTCACCCGTGCCGCCTGGCCGCATTTGCGCGAGCAAAACTACGGTCGGGTGATTTTCACTGCATCAACTTCGGGCATCTACGGCAACTTCGGTCAGTCCAACTACGGCATGGCGAAGCTCGGGCTGTACGGTTTGACGCGCACATTGGCAATTGAAGGTCGCAAGAACAACATCCTCGTCAACGCCATTGCCCCAACGGGCGGCACGCGCATGACCGAAGGCCTGATCCCGCCGCAAGTGTTCGAGCAACTGAAGCCGGAACTGGTCAGTCCGCTAGTAGTTTATCTGGCGAGTGAGCAATGTCAGGAGACGTCCGGGTTGTTCGAAGTCGGCGGGGGGTGGATGGGCAAAGTGCGCTGGGAGCGCAGCCTCGGCGCCGGGCTCGATCCGCGCGAGGGGTTTTCACCGGAAGATGTGGCAGCGCACTGGCAGCAGATTTGCGACTTCGAAGGTGCGGCGCATCCGCAGGACAATATTGAGGCGTTGAAGGAAATGATGGCGAATTTGCAGAAGTATTCGCTCTAGGTACTCAAACCACCCGGCTAATGAAGTGATAGTCGGGTGGATTTTTCTGTTTTAGTCGTAGCGTTTATCCGTCATGAACGCCGGCGGTGTCCAATTAGGACCTTTGATGGTTTTTCCATTTTCATCGTAGGACAAGACGCCTTTTCTGAACAACGACTGGTATGTGTCTATAAATACACGATGGGTAATAGTGTCCTGGCAATATTGCGCATACATTTGATCGATGCGCATGGTGTGGAAACACAGTGCAAAAAGTGAAATGACGTCCGCAATCGGTTCGTTCTTTACGATTTGCTCGATCCGGTTCATTGGTTTGTTCCTCTAAGCAGATGTTGATATCTTCGGTTCTGTTGGCTCCTGCCCGAGCCGCGTCCGACATCGCAACACAACTTCATCGCTGCCCGACCGGGGTGGAGACCACCAAGCTTGGACGTGGTGGCCGATATCGCTGTCTAGGAGTACGTTTTGTCAGTCATGAACTTTGGTGCTCGCCAGTTAGGTCCTTTGACGGCAATCGGCCCGTTGCCATTAGCTAACACGCCTTGTTCGAAAAGACGCGCATAGGTTTTTAGCAGCTCACCGCTCGCAATAACTTCGTATCTATAACGCCCAAACATTCTGTCCAAAGACGGGATGGCGGAGCCGAGTGCGAACACGGTCAGTACATCTTCCACTGACTCATTCTTTACGATTTTCTCGATAGTGGTCATCGGCCAAGTCCTCAGGCAGTTGCATGCTCTCGTTGATCTTGAGTATTCATTGCTTTAATTGCCGGCTTGATGGTCAATTACCTTTTTCTGAATATTTATCTTCAGTTAAAAATTTTGGAGCTTTCCAGTTGGGGCCTTTAATCGGAACGGGACCGTCTCCATTAGCGAGCACTCCGTCTTCGAAAAGCTGCGTGTAGATTTTCAGAAGTTCACCGTTGGCAATAAGCTCGAATTTATAGCGACCAATCATTCTATCCAGCGACGGATACGCCAGTCCGATTCCGAAGGCTGTCAAAACGTCCACCACAGGTTCGTTCTTTATAATCTTCTCGATCCGGCTCATTGCTTTGTTCCTTTAACCAGTTGTTCATATATCCGGGCGGTTTGGCTGTTTCCTGCCCGAACCGCGTCCGGTGAGTACAAGACATGCTCGTCGCTGCCCAGTTTGTAGTCCTCCAAAGTCGCAGCGTGGGCATTGTTCCACACCGGAGATCCGCTATCAGGTTTGAAGTCATCCGTAAGTTGCATCGCCCGAAATCTTTCCAACTCGCGAATCTCATGAGTGTAATAGCGTAAATCCGTATCGGTGAGTTCCCGGTCTCCGCTCAAAATTCTTTCCAGACGTTGAATCATGATTTCGTTGGCATCTGATTGGTCAAGCCTGGCGATATGTAATTTCACAGCGTCGATGCCGGATCGAGTGATCGTCGCCGTATGCCAATCCAAATCGAGGATCGGCCCTCCAGCTTGCTCGGGATTGAAGCCGCGCCCGCTGTATTTGCCTTTAACCGTTGCTCCTTCGTAAGGGTCGCTGAACACCACATACAACGGCGCAATCCCCGAGTCATCGGGAAACACGATGATGAATCTTTCCCAGCCTTCAACCAGAATCGGATTCAGATCCAGCCGGCCTTCAAGTGGGACAATCGGAGCACCTGAATAGGCAGGAGAGTCGGTGTCGACCATGGGTGACTCGGTCGAGCTGTCCCCCGGCGAGGTGGCCGGTGTCCAGGTCAGAAAGTCCGTCGGCGAATGCGGCAGCGCGAGTTCATACACGTCGTTGAGCAAGTCGTAAGCCGCGTTCAGGACCAGCACACTTGAGCGAATATGAAAGTTGTCGGTCGAGGCCACGAATACTTCCGCGCCAATACCGCTTGGCCTTACGCCCAGGCCCACGGCCATCTCCAGTGCGCCTTGGCGATCGGCTATTTCGCGCAGTGTTTGCGCAGACTCCGATGACAGTTCGGAAAATGGCACGCTCACGGCAAACCGCTCGCCATTGCCCAGGCGTGATGGCATCAGCACGGCCGCGAAGCCAATCAGCACCGGACTGCCGAACAGTGCGGCTCCCGTCGCGGTGACAGTCATTAACGCCGTGCGCATTGCGGTGAGAATGGCGGAGGACGTTGCTGGACTGAGGCGAATGGCGGTTGAGGCGAAGGAGAACGCCGGAGCGGTGGAAGCCACTGGTCCTGATGCCGGGTACACCTGTTGCATTTCGGCGGGATGAAGGCTTTGCTGTTGAGTCGCGTCGATGCGCTGTTCCATTTCAGCCTGAAGACGACTCTGTTCTGCAGCTGCAGCCCGGGCCTCGGCTTCTGCCTGCGCTGCTTTCAAGGCAGCTGTTCGTACTTTTTCCTGAGCTTCAGCTTCGGCATTGATTCGTGCCGTTTCGGCAGCGGCACGCGCCTGCTCGGCAGCCAGGCGCCGTTGCTCCGCCAGTGCAGCCAGCCGTACCTGCTCACGTGCACGGATTTCTGTCTGTTCCTGCTCAAGGCGTGCAGCTTCGACGAGGTCTCTCAGGCGTTTCTGTTCAGCGGCTATGCGCGCTTGCTCGGCTGCCACGCGCTGTTGCTCAGCGAGTGCAGCCAGCCGAGCCTGCTCCCGCGCGCGAATTTCTGCTTGTTCCCGCTGACGACGTGCAGCTTCGGCGATGTCTCTCTGGCGTTGCTGCTCGGCGGCGATTCGCGCTTGCTCGGCAGCCTGGCGCGCGGCTTCTGCCGCAGCGGCCTGGGCATGGTCGTTGGCTTGCACGGCAGCCAGCCAGTTGTGCACGTTGACTTGCTGCTCGTGCAAAAGCGCCAGTTGCCGGGTCAGCAGTTTTGCTTGCAGGGCTGCGCGGTAGGATTGTTTCCACAGCGTCATGCCCGGCCCGTCGGGTCTTAGGGTTTTATCAACAACCTGTGCGCGGGAAAGAAATTGATCGGCGCTTTTATTGGTGGGGTCGCTTCCATAAAAACCGTGGGACAGGTGGGTCTGATGTTGCAGTTCCGCGCTTTTACGCTGGATAAGTTTGTTGCGCACGCCAAGCTCACGGATTATCGCGGCCGCCGGTGGTAGTGGATGAGTCGACTCTTCCTGGCGTGTTGCGGCTAATTGCGCTTCAAGGGTCTGGGGGATCTGGGTGGTACTGGTCTGGAACTCTCTTTCCAGAATGCCGATGTGACTTTGCAGGATCGGTTGATAACGCGCGGAGTTGCGAGTCGTACTAAAAGTGCCGTTGTAACGATGGCTGCCTATTGAAGGCCTCGCGGGATTAATGTGGTCCGGTGCGATAGCTGTCGTGTGAACAGGTTCAGTTAGTTCCCACGGCGGAGGCTTTTGCATATTCATATCCTTTTGAATGTGCGTGACAGGTGCGCAGAACGCGATGATCCATTGCTGGTTTATAAGCGTCATCAGCGAATAGTTGATGCGTTTCAAGTTACAACAGATCCGCAGGTAACGAATCCGAGAAAGTTGTCAGTAAGAGGGAGTTGGTTTGAAGGTGCTTTCGCTGTTTTTTAACAGCGAGCTAATTGTTCCTCGGCAAGAAGAGAAATATCTGATAGTGGTCTCGGAAACGTTGTAGGACCAGAGTTTCGATATTTTCAACAGGCATAAAAAAGGCCGCTGCAAACGCAGCGGCCAAAGTAAGACGTTGGATCAAGGAGCTACAAATCAACGTCAGTGAACAGCGGGCGACAAAGCGAAATCATCGATTCATCTGAAACCTGTCAGCGGCGGCTTGAGTTACGCAAAGGCCAGCGCTTCGTGCTTTGCGGCTTACCCGTGAAAGCGCCTTCAGAATACGGTCTCAATCCTGTAGGAAAAATACCGATTCCGGACATGCACTGTTACGGGGCATGCAACAGTCCGCCGGCCCCGGACCGCACCATGGACCTGACTGATGATTGTTCATCCAGCCGATCCATGGACGGCGCAATGGCGCGCCTCGGCAGGGCATTCATCCTTTCGAGCGACAGCGCGAATACCTCCTTGGTGCGCTTATCGACCTGACATCCCGGCAGTAGGGTGGGGCCTTCTGTCACTCACCGGGGAAGACGCATGACAAAAACAACAATGCGCGCCATCTTCACACCGCAGGCGCTGGCAGCCGCGGTGACGCTGGGCTGCTGCTCCCAGGCGCACGCGGTTGCATTCAATATCGGCGAAATCGAGGGGACGTTCGACTCGTCGCTGTCGATCGGGTCCAGTTGGGGCATGCGCGATGCCGACAAGTCGCTGGTCGGCACGGTCAACGGTGGCACCGGGCAATCCTCGACCGGTGATGACGGACGCTTGAACTTCAAGAAGGGCGAAACCTTCTCGAAGATCTTCAAGGGCATTCACGACCTTGAATTGAAGTACGGCGATACCGGCGTATTCATACGTGGCAAGTACTGGTACGACTTCGAACTCAAGGACGAAGATCGCGAGTTCAAACAGATCAGCGACAGCGGCCGCAAGGAGGGCGCCAAGTCCTCTGGCGCGCAGATTCTCGATGCCTTCGTTTACCACAACTACACCATCGCGGATTTGCCAGGCACGGTGCGTGCCGGCAAGCAGGTGGTGAGTTGGGGCGAAAGTACCTTCATCGGCAACTCCATCAATAGCATTAACCCGATCGACGTTTCCGCATTCCGTCGCCCGGGTGCCGAGATCAAGGAAGGTCTGATCCCGGTAAACATGCTGTTTGGTTCACAGAGCCTCACCGACAAACTGTCCATCGAAGGTTTCTACCAACTGGAGTGGGACCAGACGGTCCTCGACAACTGCGGCACCTTCTTCGGCGTTGACGTGGCGGCGGACGGCTGCAACAACGGCTATACCGTCGGCAATCCGGCCATTGCCCCGCTGGTGCCGTTGACCACCGCGTTCGGCCAAGGCATTCAGGTCACCCGTGAGGGCGTGGTGATTCCCCGTGGCGGCGATCGTGACGCGCGTGATTCCGGGCAGTGGGGCACGGCGCTGCGCTGGCTTGGCGAAGACACCGAGTACGGCCTCTATTTCATGAACTACCACAGCCGCACACCAAACGTGGGCACCACCACCGCGGGCCTTTCGACCCTGGCGGCGCTGCCGGGCATGGTCGGCATTGCCAACGGTCTGGCGCCGGGCAGCGGTGCCGGTCTGGCGCAGAGTGTGATGCTCGGGCGCGGCAGCTACTACCTCGACTATCCGGAAGACATTCGCCTGTATGGCGCCAGTTTCTCCACCACGCTGCCGACCGGCACCGCGTGGACCGGCGAGATCAGCTACCGCCCCAACGCACCGGTGCAGGTCAACACCAACGACCTGACCCTGGCGCTGCTCAATCCGATTGCCGGCGGCACGGCGTCGCCACTGGCCACCGCGCCAGGTGCTGACAACAAGGGCTATCGCCGCAAAGAAGTGACGCAAGTGCAGAGTACCCTGACGCACTTCTTCGATCAGGTCCTGGGCGCCGAGCGCCTGACCGTGGTCGGCGAAGCGGCGGTGGTGCATGTCGGTGGCCTGGAGTCGCGCAGCAATCTGCGTTACGGCCGCGACTCGGTGTACGGCCAGTACGGGTTCGGCGGCGACACTGACGGTTTCGTGACCTCGACGTCGTGGGGCTACCGCGCCCGCGCCATCCTCGATTACGCCAACGTGATTGGCGGGATCAACCTCAAACCCAACCTGTCCTGGTCGCACGATGTCGCCGGCTATGGCCCCAACGGCCTGTTCAACGAAGGCGCGAAAGCGATCAGCGCCGGGATCGATGCCGACTACCGCAACACCTACACCGCGAGCCTCAGTTACACCGATTTCTTCGGCGGCGATTACAACGTCCTTGAAGACCGTGACTTCGTGGCCCTGAGCTTCGGCGTGAACTTCTGATCTGCCCGAGAAGGATGACTGCAATGCGCAAAATGATTCTGCAATGCGGGGTGTTGGCCCTGAGTCTGCTGGCGGCCAATGTGATGGCGGCGGTGTCGCCGGACGAAGCGAACAAACTCGGCACCAGCCTGACCCCGCTGGGTGCCGAGAAGGCCGGCAACGCTGACGGCTCGATTCCCGCGTGGACCGGGGGTATCCCGAAAAACGCCGGCGCGGTGGACAGCAAAGGCTTTCTCGCCGACCCGTTCGCCAATGAAAAACCACTGTTCACTATCACCGCAGCGAACGTCGATCAGTACAAAAGCAAGCTCTCCGATGGCCAGGTGGCGATGTTCAAGCGCTACCCCGAAACCTACAAGATCCCGGTCTACCCGAGCCACCGTACTGTCGCCGTGCCGCCGGAAATCAATGAATCGGCCAAGCGCAGTGCACTGAATGTGACCACCATCAACGACGGCAACGGCCTGGCCAATTTCACCGGCAACCGCTACTACGCCTTCCCGATTCCGAAGAATGGCGTCGAGGTGCTGTGGAACCACATTACCCGTTATCACGGCGGCAACCTGCGCCGGATCATCACCCAGGTCACGCCACAGACCAACGGCAGCTACACACCGATCCGCTTCGAAGAAGAGATCGCCGTGCCGCAACTGATGAAGGAAATCGACCCGGAAAAAGCCGCCAATGTGCTGACGTTCTTCAAACAGTCGGTGACCGCGCCGGCGCGCCTGGCGGGCAACGTGTTGCTGGTGCACGAAACCCTCGATCAGGTGAAGGAGCCACGGCTGGCCTGGATCTACAACGCCGGCCAGCGCCGGGTACGCCGTGCGCCGCAGGTAGCGTATGACGGGCCGGGTACGGCGGCGGACGGTCTGCGCACGTCGGATAACTTCGACATGTTCTCCGGCGCGCCGGATCGCTATGACTGGAAACTGGTCGGCAAGAAGGAAATGTACATCCCGTACAACAGCTACAAGCTCGACTCGCCGAAGCTCAAGTACGACGACATCGTCAAGGCCGGGCACATCAATCAGGACCTGACACGCTATGAGTTGCACCGCGTGTGGGAAGTGATCGGTACGGTCAAGCCCAACGAGCGGCATATCTACGCCAAGCGCCACATGTACATCGACGAGGACAGCTGGCAGGTCGCACTTGTCGACCACTACGACGGGCGCGGCCAGCTGTGGCGAGTAGCAGAGGGGCATGCTCAGTTCTATTACGATCACCAGACGCCGGCCTACACCCTTGAAGCGCTCTACGACATCATTGCCGGCCGCTACATTGCCCTGGGCATGAAGAACGAAGAGAAGCACAGCTTCGAATTCGGCTTCGAAGCCAAGGCCGCCGATTACACACCTTCGGCGTTACGCGCCGAGGGCGTGAGGTAACTGCTCTGCGACGAAGCTGTACACAAGGCGACCGCACGGTCGCCTTTTTTATGGCCGTCAATCAGCGCGCTGAATACTCGTCAACAAGGGCCGTGGAGAGGGCTAGGGTGATCGCACAACGATAAGAAGGCTGACGCGATGACCGCCATGACTCCGTGCCTGGATCGCCCCGGATTTCTCCCCAGGCTTGCTTCCCATCATCAGCCGCGCGCGCGTCTGTGCCAGCCATTGCTTGAGTCGCAGGCACGGGTCCGGCTGATTTGCGCGCCCGCCGGCAGCGGCAAAACCGCGCTATTCACCGAGTGCCTGCTTAAGGCCCCGGCAGGCTGCGAGACGATCTGGTTACCGCTGGCCGGCGTGGCGCTCAGCCGTACAGAATTCTGCCAGCGACTGACCCGCGCGCTCGGGCTGAGTGAAGACCTTGGCGAGGCGCGGCTGTTGGGGACGCTGGCGGCGTGGTCCAGGCCTGCCTGGCTGTTTATCGATGACTACAGCCGTCTGCCGAATCCGGCGCTGGATGCTCTGCTTGATCTGCTACTGACGGCCAGCAGCCCGGCGCTGATCTTCTGGATCAGCAGCCGGCGTCGGCCACAGTGCAACTGGCCGCGCTTGTTGCTGGATGACGAGCTGTACGAATGCGAGCGCGCCAGCCTGGCCCTGACGCAAGATGAAGTTACCTCGGTGTTGCACCACTTGCCGCCAGAGCAGGCTGCCCGCGTCGCGGCCGGTATTCTCCAGAGCACCGGCGGCTGGTGCGCCGGTGCGCGCATGGCGCTGCTGCAAAAGTGCGACTGGGCGCAACACCTTCAGCCCCGGCAGCGTGTCGATACATTGCTCGATTATCTGCAACACGAACTGTTCGCCAGCCTGACGCCGGAGCAAGCCGAAGCATGGCGTGTGCTGGCTCATTTGCCGCGCTTCAACGCGCCGCTGTGTGAACACCTGTTTGGCGCCGGAGAGGGCGCGCAGCTGCTGCACGATCTGCAAGTACTCGGATGTTTTATCGAACCCTGGCACGAGGCGGGCGACTGGCTGCAGGTGTTCCCGCCATTGTCGCGAATCATGCAGGCGTCGCATTGGCCGTGCGCGCGCTCCTGGCATCGGCGAACCTGCCAATGGTTGACCGCGGCGCAGGATTGGCGGGCGGCCTTCGAGCAGGCGTTGCTGGCCGAAGAATACGAAACTGCCGTGAGCCTGTCGCAGCACCTGAGCTGTGAAGACCTGTATGAAGACCAGACGGTTGTCCTGTTGTTGCGATTACATGAGCACCAGAGCCAGGAGCTGACCCTGATGACCCCGCACTTGATCGGGCTGGTCACTGGCGCCTTGCTCTTTGCCGGTCGTTTCGAACAGGCCGCACACTGCATGGCTCACCTGTCACGCTTCATGCCACAGCCTGCGGCGCAGCTGGAACAGCAACTGCTGGCGCGCTGGCAGGCGCAACAAGGGTGGCTTTTGCACTTGCAAGGGCGTATGGCAGCGGCGCGCGCCTGCTTTCAGGAGGCGTTGGCCGCGTTGGCGCCCGATGCCTGGCAGGCGCGTGTGTTGTGCCTGTCGGGACTGACCCAGCAAGCATTACTGTGCGGTGAACTCGATCAGGCCCATGCCATCAACCGCGAGGCCTTGTGCCTGGCGCGTGCTCAGGGCTCCTTGCTGTTCGAGGCGGTGCTTGAACTTGACCATGCGCAATGGCTTGAACAGCGCGGAGCCCCTGTGCGGGCTGAAAGTCTGCTCATGGATATCGAGCAGTTACTGCGTCAGCGCAGGGTCGTCCCCACGCCGTTGCTTGGCCGCATTGCTTTACGGCGAGGGCGGCTGGCGCTGTGCATGGGGCGCGAAGAGCGGGCTGCGCAGTTGTTCACCCAAGGCCTTGAAGCTTGCTTGCGCAGTGCCGACAAGCGCGTGTTGTATGGTTATCTGGGCCAGGCTCAACTGGCGGGTAATCGCGGCGATTACGCCGGTGCGTTCGAACGCTTGCGTGAGGCCGAGAGGGTCATGCAGCAGCGACAGATTCCCGATACGGTCTATCGCGGCGTCGTGCTGCAAATCAGTAGCCAGTTCTGGTTGCAGCAAGGCCGACCGCAGCTGGCGCATGAGGCGTTGGCACGGCTGCTACGGCATTACCGCGGTCCGTCTGCGCTCCAGGCGCCACCCGCGACGTTCGAACTGATCACCCGTGTCGAATACCTGTTGGCCTGCGCCAGTGCGCAATTGAATCCAGACGAAAACGCTCTCCCGACTCTGGAACGGTTATTGGAGCAGGCCCAGGCCAAGGGCTTGCTGACCATGGAAACGGAATTACTGCTGGCCGCTGTGCAACTGGCAGAGTTGAACGGCGATAGCGCCTTGGCACAACAGGCATTGCAGCGGGCTCGAATGCTGGTTGAGCGCTGTCATTTGCATCAAGCCATGCGCGAATGGCAGTTACGCCGAGGCAGTGCTGGCACAGAGTCCGTCACGGCTGTTGCGGCGCCGCAGTCCGAGAGCAGTAAGCTGGCGCCGTGCCTGAGTCGCCGTGAGTGCGAAGTACTGATGTTGATTGCCCAAGGCGCATCGAATCAGCAAGTTGCAGAGCAACTTTTCATTTCCTTACATACAGTCAAGACCCACGCCCGGCGAATCAACGGGAAGTTGGGTGTGGAACGCCGGACCCAGGCGGTGGCGAAAGCAAAAGCCATGGGCATACTGGATTGAGATTGTTTGAAGTTAGTAGTCAGTAGTAATGAAAGGCTGTATGTCTTTTTGTTGTGCATGCTTTGTAAAGTATTTGGGCTTCTTGCTAACTAAAAAAGTAATTACCTTGCAACTATCTGCAGTGGCTGCAAACGCAGCTCTGGATAGTAAGGCAGGATATTGCATGAGTAAGTTATTCAAAAGTTTGATGCGTGACACAGTAGGTGATCAAGTCACGTGGACAGAGGAGTGGGAGAAGGCAAGCCGGGCAAAGGCCGAACTTTTTGCAATTATCGACGCGATGCCGAGCGTGCACGATATCTTGCGTAATATGCTTGAAGCGGAATTGAAGCGCTTGGGTAAAAGTGTTGATATCGATAAGGTATATATCAATACGGACCCTGCTTTTGAGCCCAGTGATAACCGTCCGTCGGGCTCTCTTTGGCAGGTGACGCTTTATTGCGTGGACAATAATGTTACCCCCGGCTACATCATGGGCGGTGACGGGGTATTTGTGCTGCCGGACACGTTGGACGATCAATTCAAAGTCAGCGGGCTCACTATTTTTGTTGTCGAAGATCTGATCGCGGCAGTGACTGCCGGACTGGAAAAAACGCTGCGAGCCGAGATCGGGAAGTTTTGGGCGGCAGCGGTTAAATCCATACGCTCTGAAGCGCTATCGCTGACCAACAAGCAGGCGTTTATTCAGGCGTACGCTTCGGTGGCAAGTGCAGAGCTATCGCTGTCGGTCATGGCCAACAATTTCGATGCCCACTGGGGCGAGCGATTCGCTTCTCTGCTCGACGCGGAGACAGGCCGCGGAATGTTTGAAGTCAGCCTGCAACCACGACGGGATTATCTCGATTCGCTCCAGCCCTGTTTCGTTCTCGACAACGCTGAGCGCCCGGATGCAGAGATGAAACTGCTCAATGAGTCGACTTGCTACCTCATGCACACGCCTGAGAACGGCTTTGAGTTTTTTGAGAAAAACACCGACTTGCATCGCCAGCTGCAGGCTCGATTGTCCTTGCAAAGCAACCAGATCAACTACCCAAAAGCCATGCAGAATCCCCATGCCTACTGTGTTGAGGTTCATCTCAAAGGTCAGTTGGAGAGCGTATCGTTACTCTCCAATAGCCGTGATCAACTGGAAACCACGCTGACTTCCGTGCTGCAGGATAATCAAGGCATGCAGGTGCTGCGTTACGGTATCAACACCCGCTTTTATTTGCTGTGGGCGGCATTGAAACGGACGGAGTGGCCGCTTTGGCTGAAGCAGGCGAACGCTGATGTACAAGTACGCTACACCGAACTTGAGGCATCGAAAGATCAATATCTGGTCGATTATCAAAGCGCATCCGAGGCGTGCTTTTCGTTTAAAGATTATGTGCAGCGTACGTTTTCGGAGTGGGCCGACAGGGTGCTGGGTGAACAACTGGACCCACAATCCATCACCGTGCGGAGCTCGTACACCCTGCAAATCGCAGGCCGCACCATTGACCACGAAGAAACCCGAACGCTGACCGAGTTCATTGTTTTCGGTCTGCATGATAACGGTTATCGCGCCAGTCTCAGCATCACAGGCGTACCCAGCGCAAGCCGGCTGACGCCCGCTGCGCTTGAGCAATGGTTGGTGCAGCGCAATCTGCGTCTGGATTTTGTCAGCGATCTTGCATCGTCTCCTTCTGTTGCATATCAGCAAGCCTATCGTGATTATTTCTTCGGTCAGATGCAGTTCGAGTTGTTTGTTGCTCGACACTCAGGTGACCTTACCGACACTGACGCCAGGATTATTGCCCGGGCAATGGCCAGTGATTCGTCGGTTGCCATTCACGGATTGAAAATCAGGCTACAAGCGCCAGCCTTGAAAGATGTACTTGTTTTCACCGCAGAAGGGTACTCGGGGTGTCTGCTGTTCTTGCGCAGTCCTGAAGGTCCGTTCAAGCTGCACAAGTTCGCCGACGTTTTTGCCATGAACCGCTGGATTGAGGCTGCGTTGTCCGCAAGCCGCGAATACGCAGCATTATTGGTTCACCCGGAGTATTTGCATGACGCAGGCGTCTTGCTCAATGGCACCGGCGCTAAACTGAGCTATCGGTACGAACTGGATACCACACTGGCCAATCTCGACCTCGATGCCAAAACACCATTGGTTGATTATGTAAACGTCGCTTACCGGGCCGAGGTTGCCCAACACAAGGCAATTGCGCCGACAGGTTATCGGGCGCTGGGGTTTCAAGGTCGCATGCGCTATTCCCGGTTGACCACTGAACTCAAGGCTCTTTCAACCGTCGATGCACGAGACAACGGTTTTCCATCGTTCGAGCAGTTCACCCATGATGCAGTGAAAGCTCAGATTGAAGAAATTTTGCGCACTCGTGGGAGCGACGTTACTGTTGATCCTGATCGGATTATTGTTCAGACCGAAACGTTTCGTAAGAGCGTTACCGATCTCTTGCTTGAAGGAATCGCGTTTGAGGCGGTCGCTCCCGCCTACGAAACCAAATACAGCCCGAAATATTATTTGCTGAGTAATCACCCGGCGGTGGACAAGCTGGATATTCGTGATCTGTCTTCGCTGTCGAAAACCTTTCGACCCGGCGATAGATATACCGCGATGCTGAAAGAAAAGTTCCAGAACAAGGCGCATCCTGACTACGTATTCATACGTGCTGTACATGCGCGGAAAATCCGCTGTGAAATGCACCTGAATGCAGTCGCCGATTTTGTTGGCGGCAAGTTATCGTCCGAGATTTTTTCTGCTGTTCAGCAGGTGATCGATAGCCTGAAAGAGAGCGGCGCTTATCAGCCGATTGCGAACGATATCTCTGAAGGCGACGTGGGTTTATATAAATTCAACATCGGTTCGCTCGGTTTGACGACGGCTTGGGATCGCACGGTAGGGGGCGTTTATATATTCCGCGTGAAACGGACCTCGGGCTTTATGAACTTGCTCTATACACCCGACGCGCCAGATCTTGTCAGTTTCCGGCCAATCGCAGAATTCGTTCCCTCGATTCGCTTTCGATTCGGACCCTTCAGGGAGTATTACAGCAAGCGAATATTGCTCACCGATCAGAAGGTGATCAACGACTATTTCGACAACCTTGTCGCAACCGTGGACAGCAAACCGCAGATCGGGACGCAGAATCGCGCGAAGCTGCCGGATCTCTACACCTTCCATGATGAGCGGGTGCGGCGGGTATTGAGTGATATCGACGAGCGCACTACCAGTTTGAATGAATTGATTGCCGGTCTTGTCTACGACAATCTATTGAAAGCTGCGAATATCGTCAGTTTGCTGGTGCCTCCGGTGGGAACGGTTGTAGTCGCCGTCCAGATGATGAAAAGCATCTATGACGCCTCGCAGTCGCACAGGCGAGGTGATTATGCCGCTGCACTGGGGCATGTAAAAGAAACCCTGACCGGACTGTTGACGCTGGGCAAGGCAGCGGCGGCGGGTGCGCCCGTCAAAGAAATCACCCATGCCCAACGCTCGTTTCTCAGTCTGTTTGAAGACGCGCGCACGGTCGCCGAACTGGTTACCTATTACACTGGCCAGGAAGAACCCAAGGAGATGTTGATCGAGTTCTTCAAGACATTAATGGAGGGCGCCGAGTACGGGCTGAGTAAAACAACGGTGCGTTGATCGTTACTGAGCACTTACGCGCTCGTTTACTCATTCGATACGCTGCTGTTCATACCCCATTCGCCAACTTACGGCCCGCGTCGCCGCCAGCAACCGCTGCGCCGCCGGGCCGTTTTCGTCGGCGTGAAACAGCGAGGTCGGGCCGACGATGGTCAGCACGGCGGCGATCTGCCCGACCGCGTTGAACACCGGTGCCGAGAGCGCATCCACACCCGGCATTAACAAACCATGTACATGATGCAGACCGCGTTCGCGGATCTGCTGACACAGCGCTGTATAGGCTTTTTCGTCTTTGAGCGGATGTTGCGCAACGGTGATCTCCTGCTCGCGCAGTTCATCGGTTTCCCGGTGCGGCAGGTAAGCACTGAACACCAGCCCCGTGGAAGAGCTGAGCAACGGCAGCACCGACCCCAACTGCGTCACTACCGTCACTGCACGCACCGCCGGTTCGATGTGCACAACGGTTGCGCCCTGATTGCCCCACACCGCGAGGAAGCAGGTTTCGTTGAGTTCATCGCGCAGATCGGACAAGGGCAGGGCGGCGACTTTCACCACGTCCATGCTATTGAGTGCGGCCAGACCCACGCGCAGCGCCTCGCGGCCGAGACCGTAGTGGTTGGTGGCGGCGTTTTGCTCGGCAAAACCCGAGGCAATCAACGCCTGCAAATAGCGATGCACCTTGCTCGCCGGCATCTGTACGTGTTCGGCCAGGCGCGACAGCGAAGTGGACGGCGACAACTCGGCCAGGGCCTTGAGGATGTCGGTGCCGACTTCGGCGGAGCGGACTTTTTGTTTGCCGTTGCTGTCGCTGGTTTTTTCCATGGGGCTGGCGGGTTCCGGTTCGAATGGGCGTCTTTATAGCTTGACGCTGGATAGCGAGCAAATTACGTTATGCGTAATCAAATTACGATAATAACAACCCCGGCGTGCCGAAACCTCTGAGCCAGAGCGATGGGCCACTGCCGACTCCCTGTTCAGGAGGCTCCATGAACCTCGATTCAACCGCGCAGGACCTGGCTTATCAGTCCGGGTTCGGCAACGAATTCAGCACTGAAGCGTTGCCCGGCGCGCTGCCCGTTGGCCAGAACTCCCCGCAAAAAGCTCCTTACGGTCTCTACACCGAACTGTTCTCCGGCACCGCATTCACCATGGCCCGCAGCGAAGCGCGGCGCACCTGGATATACCGGATCCAGCCGTCGGCCAATCACCCGGCATTCGTCAAACTGGAGCGGCAACTGGCGGGAGGGCCGTTGGGTGAAGTGACCCCCAATCGTCTGCGCTGGAATGCGCTGGACATCCCTGCCGCGCCAACCGATTTTGTCGACGGCCTGGTGAGCATGGCCGCTAACGCCAGCGCCGAAAAACCGTCCGGCATCAGCATCTACAGCTATACCGCCAATCGATCAATGGAGCGGGTGTTTTTCAACGCCGACGGTGAAATGCTGTTGGTGCCACAACTGGGTCGTCTGCGCATCGCCACCGAACTGGGTGTGCTGGAGGTGGCGCCGCTGGAAATCGCCGTGCTGCCACGCGGGCTGAAATTTCGTGTCGAATTGCTCGACCCACAGGCGCGCGGCTACCTCGCCGAAAACCACGGTGCGCCGCTGCGCCTGCCGGATCTGGGGCCAATCGGCAGTAATGGCCTGGCCAATCCGCGGGATTTCCTGACGCCGGTCGCGGCCTACGAAAACCTCCAGCAACCGACCACTCTGGTGCAGAAATTCCTCGGTCAGCTATGGGCAACCGAACTCAATCATTCGCCACTGAACGTGGTCGCCTGGCACGGCAACAACGTGCCGTACAAATACGATCTGCGCCGTTTCAACACCATCGGCACGGTCAGTTTCGATCACCCGGACCCGTCGATCTTCACCGTGCTGACCTCGCCGACCAGCGTGCACGGTCTGGCCAATCTCGACTTCGTGATCTTCCCGCCGCGCTGGATGGTCGCCGAAAACACCTTCCGGCCGCCATGGTTCCACCGCAACCTGATGAACGAATTCATGGGCCTGATTCAGGGCGAATACGACGCCAAGGCCGAAGGTTTCGTGCCCGGTGGCGCCTCGCTGCACAGCTGCATGAGTGCCCATGGCCCGGACGGCGAAACCTGCACCAAAGCAATCAATGCCGAGCTCAAGCCCACGAAGATCGACAACACCATGGCCTTCATGTTCGAGACCAGCCAGGTGCTGCGCCCAAGCCGCTTCGCCCTCGACTGCCCACAACTGCAACCCGATTACGACGCCTGCTGGGCCACGCTGCCCGCCACGTTCGACCCGACCCGGAGATAACCCATGACTCAGCCTTCCATTACCCGCAGTTGGGTCGCTTCGGCCAACGGCCACAGTGACTTCCCGCTGCAGAACCTGCCGCTGGGGGTGTTCAGCATCAACGATTCAGCGCCGCGCGCGGGCGTGGCGATTGGCGAACATATCTTCGATCTGCAAGTAGCGCTCGAGGCCGGTCTGTTCGATGGCGTTGCGCGCAGCGCCGTCGAAGCCATGCGCGGAGGGCAGTTGAACGCGTTCTTCGAACTGGGCCGTGCGGCGCGTGTTGCCCTGCGCTCGCGCCTGCTCGAACTGTTCAGCGAAGGCAGTACCCTGCGTGGCAACATCGAAGCACAAGGCGCGAAACTGCTGCCGCTGGCTGCCGATTGCCAGATGCACCTGCCGGCCCGGATCAGCGATTACACCGACTTCTACGTTGGTATCGAGCACGCGCAGAACGTCGGCAAACTGTTCCGCCCGGACAATCCCCTGCTGCCCAATTACAAGCACGTGCCGATCGGTTATCACGGTCGGGCCTCCACCGTGCGAGCCTCCGGCACCGCGGTGCGTCGACCGAAAGGCCAGACCCTGCCGGCCGGCCAGAACGAGCCGACTTTCGGCCCCTGCGCGCGCCTGGACTACGAGCTGGAGCTGGGCATCTGGATCGGCCCGGGCAACGAGATGGGCGAGCCGATCGCCATCGGCGATGCGGCCGAGCACATTGCCGGTTTCTGCCTGCTCAACGATTGGTCGGCCCGCGACATCCAGGCCTGGGAGTACCAGCCGCTGGGGCCGTTCCTGTCGAAGAGTTTCATCACCAGTGTCTCGCCATGGGTGGTCACGGCCGAAGCGCTGGAGCCATTCCGCACGGCGCAGCCGGCGCGCCCCGAGGGCGATCCGCAGCCGCTGCCCTACCTATTCGACAAGCGTGATCAGGACGGTGGCGCCTTCGACATCGAACTGGAAGTGCTGCTGCTCACCGAAGCCATGCGCGAGCAAAATCTGCCGGCCCATCGCCTGACCCTCAGCAACACTCGCTACATGTACTGGACTGTCGCGCAAATGGTCGCGCATCACAGCGTCAACGGATGCCAGTTGCAGGCCGGCGACCTGTTTGGCTCGGGGACCTTGTCCGGCCCTGAAAACGGTCAGTTCGGCAGCCTGCTGGAAATCACCGAGGGCGGTAAAAAGCCTATCGAATTGGCCTCCGGCGAGGTGCGCAAATTCCTTGAAGACGGTGACGAAATCATCCTGCGAGCGCGTTGCGCCCGTGACGGCCATGCCTCGATCGGCTTCGGCGAATGCCGTGGCACCGTGATCGCGGCGCGCTGAAGGAGCCGCTCATGGATCTCTATACCTACTACCGCTCGACCTCGTCTTACCGCGTGCGAATCGCGCTGGCGCTCAAGGGCCTTGATTATCAGGCGTTGCCGATCAACCTGATCGCGCCGCCGGGTGGCGAGCATCGGCAAGCGGCGTACCTGGCGATCAATCCACAGGGCCGGGTGCCGGCCTTGCGCAGCGATGACGGCGAATTGCTGATCCAGTCACCGGCGATCATCGAGTACCTGGAGGAGCGTTATCCACAGGTGCCGTTGTTGCCGGACGATCTGGTGGCGCGTGCGCAGGTGCGCGGTGTCGCGGCGGTGATCGGCTGCGACGTGCACCCACTGCATAACGTCAGCGTGCTCAATCGCCTGCGTCAGTCGGGGCACGACGAAGCGCAGGTGACGGCGTGGATCGACCACTGGATTACCCAAGGGCTGGGGACGGTGGAGCAATTGATCGGTGACAGCGGTTTCTGTTTCGGCGAGTGGCCGTGCGTGGCGGACGTGTACCTGATCCCGCAGTTGTACGCGGCTGAGCGGTTTAATGTGAGCCTCGACCATTATCCGAAAATCCGCCGGGTCGCCGCGCTCGCGGCCGAACACCCCGCATTCATCAAGGCCCATCCCGCCAACCAGCCCGACACCCCGAGATAACCCTGCAGGAGATAACCCTTTAGGAAATAACCCTGTTGAAGATAACCCTGTGGGAGCGAGCCTGCTCGCGAAGAACGCTAACGCGGTCAGTCAGACCGAGGCGTCCGCTTCGCGAGCAGGCTCGCTCCCACATTGGGCTTGCACAACAGTATTTCAGTGGACGACGGAGTTGGGCGGCAGGTGGCCGAGTCGTTCGGTCAGGCGCAGGCGCTGGATCGGATCGTCACTGAGCAGCAACGCATGCTCCAGGTCGAAGCGTTCGGCATTCGGGCAATCAAGGCGTTGATACAGACTGGCCCGGGCCAGATAGTCGGCGGCAGTGGCGTCGCCCAGTTCGAGTACGCGCTCGGCGTCGATCAGGGCGGCGATGAAGTTATCGTGGGTCAGGTGTAGCTGGCGCAGGTTGCGCGACAGGCGCTGGAGCATCTGCACCGGTGTCGCGGTCAGCAGGTGCTCGGCTTTTAGTTGCAGGTTCGGCCCGTACTGGCGCTGCAACAGTTCACGACAGTCATTGGGGTACAGGCGGCGCCCACCGCAGGGATCGAGCAGGTGATCGGCACCGGGTACGCGCAGCAGGAAATGCCCGGGAAAGTTGACCCCGACCAGCGGTATTTCCAGGCCGCGGGCCAGCTCCAGCGCAATCAGCGCCAATGCCAACGGCTGGCCACGTTGCGTCTCTAACACGCGATGCACCAGCGCCGCCTGTGGGCGCAGCGGCAGGAAGTCGTCCTGAGCAAATCCCAGATCGACCATGCGGCGCAGCAGCGGTTGCGCCAGTTCGCTGACCGGCAGCATTGGCAACCCGTAACTGATCCGTTGTTGCAGTGCCTTGAACGCTTGCAGCAGTGCTTGCGGTTCCACCGCTTTGTCGTGCTCGGCGGCGATCCACAGCGCGGCTTCCAGCAGCGCCGGCGGCGAACGGTGCAGACACTCGAAAAAACCTTGGCGCGGACTCATCGAAATCTCCCTCGAATGCCTCGTTTTAGCCCCGTCCGTGGCGTTCGTCCAGTCGCCGGCGGCGTGGCATGCCGGATATGCCGCAAAGGCAGTTTGTGCAGGGTCGCTTATTCCGGCGCGCTCCAGCAATTTTCAGGGGCAAGCCTATACTGGCGTTCTACAAGAAGTGATTCGGGAGCCCGATGATGTTCGCTCTCATGCAAAGCACTCGCCTGGAATCGCTGCACCTGAGCGTGGACCCGGTCTCCGGGTTGAAGGCGGTCATTGCCATCCATAACAGCCGTCTCGGGCCAGCCCTGGGCGGATGTCGTTACCTTGCCTATCCCGATGACGAATCAGCCGTCGAGGACGCCATTCGCCTGGCCAAGGGTATGAGCTATAAAGCGGCGCTGGCCGGTCTGGCACAGGGCGGTGGAGTCGCGGTGATTGTGCGCCCGGTCCATGTAGAAAACCGTGGAGCGTTGTTCGAAGCATTCGGCCGCTGCATCGATCAGCTCGATGGCCGTTACATTACCGCCATCGACAGCGGCACCTCGGTGGCCGACATGGATTGCATCGCCCAACAGACGCAATACGTCACCAGCACCACTTCCGCGGGCGACCCTGCGCCCCACGCGGCGATGGGCGTGTTCACCGGCATTCGCGCCACGGCCATGGCGCGGCTGGGCAGCGATAACCTCGAAGGGTTGCGCGTGGCGATTCAGGGCCTGGGTAATGTCGGCTATGCGCTGGCCGAGCAACTGCACGCGGCCGGGGCCGAGCTGCTGGTCAGCGACATCGACCACGGCAAGGTGCAATTGGCGATGGAGCAACTCAACGCCCACCCGATTGCCAATGATGCGCTGCTCAGCACGCCCTGCGACATTCTTGCGCCCTGCGGCCTGGGCGGTGTGCTCAACAGCCACACAGTCGCGCAACTGCGCTGCTCGGCCGTGGCCGGCTCGGCGAACAATCAACTTTCGCATCTTGATGTGGCTGACCAACTGGAGCGGCGCGGCATTCTCTATGCGCCGGATTATGTGATCAATGCCGGCGGCCTGATCTACGTCTCGCTGAAACATCGCGGTGAAGAATTGCCGACCATTACCGCGCACCTGTCGAAAATCAGTTCGCGATTGACCGAAGTCTTCGCCCACGCGCAAGCAGAAAAGCGTTCGCCGGCGCGGGTGGCAGACGAGTTGGCCGAGAAGGTTTTGTATCGATAAATGTCAGGCATCAAAAAGGCCCTGAGCGTTTCGACTCAGGGCCTGTTCAATTCGGGCTTCGATTACTTCGCTGCCTTTGCCGCTTTGACCGGTTTCACCGGTGCTTCTGCCGCTTCAGCCTCGTCCGCTTTCTCGACCGGTTCAGCCGGTGCGTTGATCAGCTCCGACAGCGCATCGGGCTGGCTCTTGAACGCCCGGGCGAACACATCGCGATTCTTCGCCATGTAGATCCCGGCTTCTTCCACTTGCTGTTCAGTCAAGGACGGAACGGCTTTTTGCAGCACATCGGCCAGATATTCGGCCAGTTCGAGCATTTTGTCATGACGGTCAGCTTCGGCTTTATCCATGAACAAGCGCTCCAGATCTCGGCTGCTGCGGTATACCACTTCGACGGCCATTCACCACCTCACATGCCTTCACGTTAAGTTGTCTTGACGACTACTGTATCCATATACAGCGAAAAGGATAAGCGAATCCCTGCGCCATGGGTAGTGGCTTTTCAATGTAGACCGGATTTTCGGTTTGTCAGGGGGCGTGTCATTGGCATTCGCGAGCAGCCTCGCTGCCACAGGCGGTGCGACCAAACGCCACGGCGCGGGATCTGCAACGGATCGCCATGATGCATGGCCCTGAATCTGCATGAAAAAATCGCAGAAGGGCCTATGCGCAAAACCGTCACGTCCAACACGCATCATCCGCTCGAATCGGGCTAAGGAACATCATCGTGAGAATCAACTGGGCCGAGAAACTGCGGCAAAACGTGCACCAACTGGCCGAGTCCCTGGGCAACCTGTTCGTCGAAACCTTTCACTACCTGGCGCTGTTCGCCATCGGTGCGGTGACGGCGTGGGCGGCAGTGATGGAGTTTCTCGGGATGCTCGAGGAAGGCCACATCAAGATCGATGACATCCTGTTGCTGTTCATCTATCTGGAATTGGGCGCGATGGTCGGGATTTATTTCAAGACCAACCACATGCCGGTGCGCTTCCTGATCTACGTGGCCATCACCGCGCTGACCCGTCTGCTGATTTCCAATGTCTCGCACCACAACCCGCCGGACATGGGCATCATTTACCTGTGCGGCGGGATTTTGCTGCTGGCCTTCGCCATCCTTGTGGTGCGTTACGCTTCGTCGCAGTTCCCTTCGGTGAAGATTGAAAAACCGCAACGCAAACTGGGCGCCGGTTCCAGCGAACATCCCGAAGTCGAAAAAGGCGAGCTTTAAAGGCCCGCCGCCTGACCCGGCGGGCCTTTGGTTCGAGGCGGCGGCGGGGTGAGCCCGGCGCCGCTGGTCATGGCTTCGAGAATCGTCATGGCGCTGTGGCCCTGCTCGATGGCGATGCCGAACTGGATGCTCTGCACCAGCCGTTTCAACCTTTCCGGATCGTTGCGCTGTTCGGCGCTGATCATGCGTTTGGCCACGATTCGGCCGCTGTTGGACAGGGTCAGCATGATGCTGCCGTCCAGACCCTGAATGCTCAGGTTGATTTGATAGTCCGGCGCGAAGGCATCGGTAATGATCTGAAATGGGTTGTCCATGATGCGTCACCGCCTGATTGAACGTGCAGTTGTTGACCGGCCATGATCCGATTTGGTTCGCCAAACCGGATCACCGGCATTCCGTGGCCTGTAGCGTTGCTTCATGTGGGGGGCTGTCGAAGGCTGCGATCTTTTGCGCTTGGCTGTGTTGATTTCGATCAGTGAATGAAATCAGTGCAGTCATTCGGTGCTCCAGCAGGGAAGTAGCAAGGGCTGTGCCGAGAAAATTGTCGAACAATGAACACGGGCATGAAAAAGGCGAACCGCCAAGGTTCGCCTTTTTTATCTGGCCTGTTTCAGGGCAGAAATGAGTAGATGATCGCTGACAGTGCAATGAGGCCGATCAGCACCACAAACAGGTTGGATACCTGGCCCGAATACTGGCGCAAGGCCGGCACGCGGCGGATGGCGTACATCGGCATCAGGAACAACAGGCAGGCAATCACCGGGCCGCCGAGGGTCTCGATCATCCCCAGAATGCTCGGGTTGAACGTGGCTACGGCCCAGCAACTGAGGATCATGAACAGCGCGGTGGCGCGGTTCAGCCAGCTCGCCGACATCACCCGGCCACGGCTGCGCAGGCTTTTGACGATCAGGCCCTGAAAGCCTTCGCTGGCGCCGATGTAATGGCCGAGGAAGGATTTGGTGATTGCCACCAGCGCGATCAGCGGTGCGGCATAAGCGATGACCGGTGTCTGGAAGTGGTTGGCCAGGTACGACAGGATCGAAATATTCTGCGCTTTCGCTGCCGCCAGATCCGCCGGTGACAGCGCCAGCACGCAACTGAAGCAAAAGAACATCACCGTGACGACCATCATGCCGTGGGCCATGGCGAGGATGCCGCTGCTTTTGCGTTCGGCCTGCGCGCCATAACGCTGTTTCTGATCGACAGCGAAGGCGGAAATGATCGGCGAATGGTTGAACGAGAACACCATCACCGGGATCGCCAGCCACAGTGTCTTGAGGAATACCGACAGCGGCATGGCCTCCTGAGCGCTGGCGAAGAAGGCGCCGTTCCAGTTCGGGATCAGGCTGAACGCCAGCAGCAGTAAGGCCGCGACAAACGGATAAACCAGCACGCTCATGGCTTTGACGATGACACGCTGGCCGCAACGCACGATAACCATCAGACCGAGGATCAGCGCCAGCGACAAGATTGCCCGTGGCGGCGGGGCGATCTGCAATTGGTGTTCGAGGAAACTGCTCAGGGTGTTGGTCAGCGCCACGCTGTAGACCAGCAGGATCGGGAAGATCGCAAAGAAATACAGCAGCGTGATCAATTTGCCGGCGCCGATGCCGAAGTGTTCTTCAACCACTTCGGTGATGTCCCCGGAGCGTCCGGACAACACGAACCGCGTCAGGCCCCGGTGCGCGAAGAAGGTCATCGGGAAGGCCAGCACGGCCAACAGCAGTAACGGCCAGAATCCACCGACTCCGGCATTGATCGGCAGGAACAAGGTGCCGGCACCGATGGCGGTGCCGTACAGACCCAGCATCCAGGTGGTGTCGAATGTGCTCCAGCCCTTGTCGGCCGTTTCTGTCTTTTCTGTGCGCGGTACAGCGGGATTTTCGGCAGCAGGTGTACGTACATCGGTCATCGGTATCGCCTCGTTATTATTCTTGCTCGGGCTCACGTGTTACGGACGGCAGGGGACGCTCCTCAGCACTCCACCCAGCTCACGGCCAGGCCGCCCCGTGAAGTCTCTTTGTATTTGTCGTGCATGTCGGCGCCGGTGTCGCGCATGGTGCGGATCACCCGGTCGAGGGAAATGAAGTGGTTGCCGTCGCCGCGCAGGGCCATTTGCGTGGCATTGATGGCTTTCACCGCAGCAATGGCATTGCGCTCGATACACGGCACCTGAACAAGACCGCCGACCGGGTCGCAGGTCAGGCCCAGGTTATGTTCCAGGCCGATTTCGGCGGCGTTTTCCAGTTGTTCCGGGGTGGCGCCAAGTACGTCGGCCAAGCCTGCGGCGGCCATGGCACAGGCCGATCCGACCTCACCCTGACAGCCGACTTCGGCGCCGGAGATAGAGGCATTCTTCTTACACAGAATGCCGACGGCGGCCGCGCCGAGAAAGAACGCGACGACGTCATCCTCCGACGCATCCGGATTGAATTTCATGTAGTAATGCAAAACCGCCGGAATGATCCCTGCGGCACCGTTGGTCGGCGCGGTCACCATGCGCCCGCCGGCAGCGTTTTCCTCGTTGACGGCGAGGGCGAACAGGTTGACCCACTCCATCGCCGACAGCGTCGAACTGATGACATTCGGTTTGCCGATTTCCAGCAGGCTTCGGTGCAGTTTCGCCGCACGACGCGGAACATTCAGGCCGCCGGGGAGGATGCCTTCGTGGCGCAGGCCTTGTTCGACGCACTCGCGCATCACTGACCAGATGTGCAAAAGGCCTTGGCGAATCTCGGTATCGCTGCGCCACGCCCGCTCGTTAGCCATCATCAGCTCGGACACGCGCAGATTGTGTTTTTTACACAGCGAGAGCAGTTCGGCGGCGCTGGAAAAGTCGTAAGGCAGCACCACGTCACTGGCCGGCGCGACGCCGGATTCGGCTTCGGCCGCTTCAATGATGAAACCGCCGCCCACCGAGTAGTACGTTTGCTCGCACAGCTTCGCGGTTTCGCCAAAGGCTGTCAGAGACATGGCGTTGGGATGGTAGGGCAGGCTCTCGTCCAGCAGCAGGAGATCGTTTTGCCAGTTGAAGGCAATCGAGTGCTGGCCGGCCAGGCGAAGTTGACCGTCCTCGCGCAGTTGCCGGATGCGCGGATCGATGGTCGACGGATCGATGCTGTCCGGCCATTTGCCCATCAATCCCATGACTGTGGCGCGGTCAGTCGCATGGCCGACGCCGGTAGCCGACAGCGAGCCGTACAGACGGATTTCCACACGCCGTACGTCGTTGAGCAAATGTTGATCAATCAAGGCCTGGGCAAACGTTGCGGCGGCGCGCATCGGGCCGACGGTGTGGGAACTGGACGGACCGATGCCGACTTTGAATAGATCGAAAACGCTGATAGCCATGCTAAACCCTGACAAGCAATGGAAGAGGAATCGCTGCCATTTTTTGTAGGACAAGCGCAATGTCGGCGATACTGCCTGCCTCGGTCCTACGTGACCAACGAAATTTCCTAAGAAAGCCTTTAGCAGGACTAAACAATGAGTCGTCAATTGCACGCGCAGACCTACGTCTGGCTGCAGGTGTTTTCCTGTGCCGCGCGGCACCTGTCGTTCACCCGTTGCGCGCAGGAGTTGCACATCACCCCGGGCGCGGTCAGCCAGCAAATCCGCCAGTTGGAAGAGCGCCTGGGTTTCCGGCTGTTCCATCGACGGGCACGCGGCGTGGAGCTCAGTGCAGAAGGGCAGCGGCTGGCGATGACGGTCAACGAGGCTTACGGCAGTATCGATGCCGAACTGCGCCGGCTGGACGCGGGCATGATCAGCGGGATTTTGCGGGTGCGTTCGATTCCGTCGTTCCTCAGCAAGTGGCTGACCCCGCGCTTGCCGCGCCTGCAACAGCGCTACCCGGACATCCAGTTGCGCCTCGTGGCGGAGGACAGCAGCGTGCCGTTGCACGAGGGCGATTTCGATCTGGCGATCGACCTGAACGATGGCAGCTATCCGGGATTGTTATCCACAGCCTTGCTTGATGAGCAGATCTTTCCGGTGTGCGCGCCGAGCCTGTTGCGCGGACGACCGCCACTGCACGGGCCGGCGGATCTGGGGCATTTTCCGTTGCTGCACGACATCACCGCCTGGCGCGGCAGTTACGAATATGCGGAATGGGAATTCTATTTGAATGCGATCGGTTTCGAGGGCGCCGATGTCCGGCGTGGTCACACTTTCAACCGCAATCACTTGACCATCGAAGCCGCCATCGCCGGCATGGGCGTGGCGATCGCACGACGTACCTTGCTCAACGATGAACTGGAACGCGGCACGCTGATGGTGCCGTTCGGGCTGTCCGTGCCCAATCACAAACGCTATGTGTTGCTGTATGCGCCGGGGGCGTTGAGCCATCCGGGCGTGCGTGCGGTGCATGACTGGGTGGTAGAAGAGGCGGGCATTTTTCGCAGTTTGCACCCGCTGAATGACGGGCAGTCATGAGCAGATTTTGCCAAGAGGCGAGGCGACCCGACTCCCGACCTTACCAGCGCTTCGCTCGGTTGTCCGGCTTTTTTTGCGAATGAATATTTATCTTTTTTCAGGGGTTGAAATGTTCGCCGCTCGGGCCGATTGTTGTAATCAAGGGGTCACGAAATCCTGTTCCAGGCCCCTTGCGAGCTAGCTGAAATAAGGGATGAACTATGCAAATCCAAGTCAACAGCGATAACCATATTCAAGGCAGTAAGCGACTGGAGGAGTGGGTACGTACAACTATTGAGAGCACGCTCGAACGTTATGAAGAAGACCTGACCCGTGTCGAAGTTCACCTGAGCGACGAGAACGGTGAGAAACCAGGTCCCCATGACTTGCGCTGCCAACTGGAAGCGCGGCCAAAAGGCCACCAACCGATTTCCGTGACCCATAAAGCCGATTCGCTGGAACAGGCGATCGACGGCGCTGCCGAAAAACTCGAGCACGCCCTGGAACACCATTTCGGCAAAAAACGAGGCAAACCACGCGCCGCCATCGTGCCATTCGAGCGCAAAGCGAATGACCGGTTGCTGGAGGAAGAATTTCTCGAGAACGAACAGGCAGCGATCAACAGTTGATGCGCTGATTTCATAAGCCACCCCAATGAGAACGGGCCTGCGATTGCAGGCCCGTTTTTGTTTTTTGCGGCTGGATTTAGAGTCTGGCGTGATAAAGCAGACCCTCACCCCAGCCCTCTCCCAGAGGGAGAGGGGGCCGAACTCGATTGCTTTCAAAACTTGAGTTCGGCTCGATATCTCATGTCGGCGTAACTCGCTAAAACAACGCGGTCAGTCCCCTCTCCCTCCGGGAGATGGCTAGGGTGAGGGCGCTTTTCGATTCGCTGCAATTCTTATGATCTGTTCCAGCACATCGTCCATTTGCTCATCACTTCGAGATTGCTGAAACGTACGACTTCAATACCCTTTTGATTCAAATAACCCGTCCGGCGCCGGTCATGGATCACTCCCGGCGATTCATGGTGTTGGCCGCCATCAAGCTCGATCGCCAACTTCAGCTCGGCACAGTAAAAATCGAGCACATAGGGCGGGCAGGGATACTGACGACGAAATTTCAGATTGGCGATTTGCCGGGCGCGAAGCTTTTGCCAGAGCAGGAGTTCGCAGTCGGTTTGTTTGACGCGTAGCTGGCGGGCGAATCGGGTGAGGGTGGGGCGATTTTGCATGCTTCACGGTCCTTGTGAAGTGGTTTGATATTTAACTGTAGCCCAGAACCCTCACCCCAGCCCTCTCCCGGAGGGAGAGGGAGCCGACCACGTTGTCAGCGGGATGTATATCGACCTGACATACCGCGTCGATCATGGATTCAAAATAGTACTCTCAGATCGACACATCTTTGAAATTCCCCCCAATCAGTCCCCTCTCCCTTTGGGAGAGGGTTAGGCGGGCGGCGTTCCGATGAGGGGCTGTTGACGTTGATTTTTTCGGTCTCAGAACGCCACAGACGTCTGCACATAAACCGTCCGCGGTTCCCCCACATACTTGCCCTTGTTGTTGTCATCGAACGAGCGCGTGAAGTACTGCGTGTTGAAGATGTTCTTCACCCCCACCGCCACGTTCAGATCCGACAGCTGCGGCCCGAAGTCATACCCGGCGCGGCTGCTGAACAGCATATAACCGGGGATCTTGCCGGTGCTGCCATCCGCACTTTCTCTGGACGTGTTGGCGTTGTCGGCAAACTGGTCGCTCTGGAAGCTGCTGTCCAGATTCAGTTTCCATGGCCCTTCAGTATAACCGACGCCAACCGTGCCTTTGTGTTTAGAGGAAAACGGCACGCGGTTGCCCTTGTTCGGTCCGTCTTCGCGGATGGTTGCGTCGACGTAGGCGTAGCTGGCGTAGACGTCGAAGCCGGCCAGCGCCGGGCTCAAGTCATCCAGTGCATAGTTGACACTGGTCTCGATGCCCTGATGCCGGGTCTCGCCACGGGCGATCACCGAGTCGTTGGTCTGGTTGCTTTCGTACTGGTTGTCGAAGTTGATCAGAAACGCGCCGATTTCCGCCCGCAGCGCACCGTTGTCGTAACGCGTGCCGAGTTCCCAGGTGCGCGCTTTTTCCGGTTTCACTTCACCGCTGGTGACGCGGTTGGGCATCTGGCTGTATTGCACGCTGCCGAACGAGCCTTCGGTGTTGGCGTACAGGTTCCAGCTGTCGTTCAGGTGATAAAGCACATTCAGCGCCGGTAGCGCAGTGTTGTAGTCGCCCTTGTATTTGACGTTGGTCAGGTTGTTGGTCTGCTGCGACTCGATCATTTCGTAGCGCACGCCGGGGGTGATGGTCCATTTGCCGATATCGATGCGATCATCGACGAAGAACGCATTGGCTTCGGTGCCGCCACGGGTGTCGCGGTCGTTGCGACTGCTGGTGGTCGGGTATTCGTTGGCGCTGATCGGCGTGCGATAACGCAGTTCGTGGCCGGCCTCGTTGATGTAGCGGTAGCCGACGCCGACTTCATGGCTGCTCGAACCGAGGTCGAAGCCCTGGGCGAAACGGGTTTCCAGACCGCGCACCCAATATTCGCGCGGAGACAGCGAAAGGAATGTGCCCTGATCGAGATAACCGCTGCGCAGCGTCTTGGTGAAGAAGGTGTTGGCGGTGAACTCGCGGCGATCCTCCTGATAGCGATAACCGAAGTTGAACATCGTCCGGCGACCCCAGAACTGGTCTTTCGGGCGCGTCGACTGATACGGATCGGCATCGTAGTCGGCAACGTTCAAACCGCCGGGCATGTCGGCCTTGCCCTCGTAATACTGGGCCATGGCGTTGAAGCTGTTGGCCTCGTCGAGCTGGTATTTGCCCTTGAGAATCAGGTCGTCGATCTCGGTATCGCTGTGTTCACGCCAGTCGCCGCCGCGTGTGCCGGAATACAGCAATGCGCCGCCCAGACCATTGGCATTGGTACCGCCGGCCAGCAGGTTGGCGCTGGTCTTGAAACCGTCATGGCTCGACGATGGACTGGTTTCGGTCTGGAAGCCGCCCTTGACCGTTGGTTCGTCGGGAATCGCCCGAGTCACGAAGTTGACCACGCCGCCGACGTTCTGCGGGCCGTAACGCACCGCACCGCCGCCACGCACCACATCCACCGCATCCATGTTGCCCATGCTGATCGGTGCAAACGACAACTGCGGCTGACCGTACGGCGCGAACGGCACCGGGATGCCGTCCATCAGAACGGTCGAGCGCGCGGCAAGGCGCGGATTCAAACCACGGATGCCGAAGTTCAGCGCCATGTCATGGCTGCCGGTGCCGTTGTTTTCTGGTGCGTTAACGCCCGGAATGCGGTTGAGTACGTCGCGGGCCTGCGTCGCGCCCTGACGCTCGAATTCTTCGCGGCGGATCACATCGCGCGCGCCGGGGTGTTCGAAAACGTTGATCTGCGCCGCATCGCCAAGCCAGTCGCCGACGACTTTCGAGGTGTCCAGCTCCAGCGCCGCATCTGCCACCGGTTGCAGGCTGAACGCATTATTGCCCTCGGCGCGAGCTTGCAGGCCTGTGCCTTCGAGCAGGGCATCGAGGCCTTGTTGCGCGGTGTAATTGCCTTCCAGGCCTCGACTCTGTACGCCACTGGTGACTTGCGAGCCGAAGGAAATCAGCACGCCGGCTTCACGGCCAAACTGGTTGAGCGCAGTCTCCAGCGACGCGGGGGCGATGTGATAGACCTTGGTCTCGGCGGCCAGTGCGGCGGGCAGGGCGGTCAGACTCAGGCTGGCGCCGAGGACGAGATTGCGCAGGCTGCGGGCCAGTGGCGTAAGGCGGGTGGGCTGCATGTCGAATGATCCTGAGAAGGTGGAATCAAGGGGGCTTTCCTTCTCTGTCACGCCAGATCTGAAAAACGGCTCACTGTTTACGAATATTTTTCAGCGACTGCTGTTGTGGCGAGGGAGCTTGCTCCCGCCGGATCGCGCAGCGGCCCTTCTTTTCAAAACGGGCCTGCTACGCAGTCCAGCGGGAGCAAGCTCCCTCGCCACAATAATTTTTGCCTTACGCCCGGGCTTCGACGGTCACCCAATAGCGAGTAAAACGCTTCACTTTGACCGGAAGACTGATCTGCAGCAGGTCGAGAATCCGTTCGCTGTCATCCAAGGGGTACGTCCCGGAAATCAGCAGATCGGCGACTTGGCTATCGCAACTCAACTGGCCGCGACGGTAGCGGCCAAGCTCTTCGAGGAAATCGCCCAAGCGCATGTGCGCGGCGACCAGCATGCCGTCTGTCCAGGCTCCGCTGTTGGCATCCAGCGGTTTAGCCTCACTGACGGAGGTCGTGGTGAAATTCAGTTGGCGCGCGACTGGTAACAGCCGGGGAGCGCGTTGACTGGCGGTCAATTCGACTCGCCCTTCGAACAGCGCGACCTGCGTACGATCGGCAAACTGCCGGACATTGAGGCGCGCACCTTGGGTTTTCAGCACGCCTTGTGCCGTGCTTACTTCGAACGGTGTCGCAGCGCTCAAAAGCATTTCGCCCTCCAGCAGCCGAATCGACCGCCGCGCGGCATCGACATCGACCGAACTGGCGGTATTGAGTTGCAACGAATCGGCGCCACCCAGCGCAATCTTGCGCCGTTGCCCGACCGGCGTACGGTAATCGGCGAGCAGCGACGGCAGCGGCGTGTGCTCGCGCAGGCTCCAGGTCAATGCGGAACCGGCACCGACAATCAGCAGCAGTTTCAGCGCCTGCCGACGGCTGGCGGACTGTGGCCCGTTCAATGCCGCGTGGGCCAGCGGTGACGACACTCCGCGCAAGCGCTGGTTGACCCGTTGCATGTGTTCCCATGCCCGGCGGTGTTCGCTGTGCGCATCCAGCCATTGTTGCCAGGCCTGTTGCTGGCGCGGTGTAAGAGTGCCCTGCTGCATTTCCAGCAGCCAGTGCACCGCCTGTTCGGCGACCTGCGCGGAGAAATCCGGCGCGCGATTCACAGGGCGAAATAGCAGCGCATGGCCGCTTTGTTCAAATGGCGTTTGACCGTGGCCACCGAGATACCCAGTTCAGCGGCGATCTGTGGATACGTCAGACCATCGACCTGAGCGAGCAGGAAGGCGCGCTTGACCTGACGCGGCAAACCGTTGAGCAGCTCATCGAGTTCGGCCAATGTCTGCAGGATGATCGCTTTGTGTTCTTCCGACGGCGCGACCATCTCTGGCAGCTGCGCCAGCGTCTCGAGGTAGGCGCGCTCCAGATCCTGACGGCGGTAGTGATTGAACAACACGCGCTTGGCCAGGGTGGTGAGAAAGGCCCGCGGTTCGATGATGACAGGCGGCTCGCGCGCGGTGAGCACCTTGATGAACGTGTCCTGAGCCAGGTCCGCCGCGCTGTCCGGGCAGCCGAGCCGGCGCCGCAGCCAGCCGGTAAGCCAGCTGTGGTGGGCGTGGTAAAGCGATTCGACAGGATGGGCGGACGGCAACGAAATGACTCCGGACGCAATGCTTGCGTAGAGAACGTGCGTTAGAGAACAAGAACGGTTCGCATTGTAGGGGCTGGAGGCCGTCCCCGGCAATCAGATGCTTTTGCGTATGAGAATATTTATCATTAATATTGCTCGCCTGTAGTTCGGCTTGTCGGCCGGGCGTTTTTCGTTTCAGGGCCGAAAGATGAAAGGCAAACTCGCCACGCTTCCCATGTCCTACCGTCTGGCGGTCACCTCGCGGGTGTTGGCGGCGATTTTTGGCGGCTATCTGGTCGCGGCGCTGGCCAGCGTCACCCTGACGCTGTGGCTGCCGTTGAACCGCGCCGAGGCGGTGGTGACTGGCATGACCGTGTCTTTTCTGGTTTATCTGGTCGCGGCGCTCTGGTGTTTTGCCTGCCGCAGCGCCTGGTCAGCGTGGGTCGGCTTGCTGGTGCCGAGCGTGATTCTCGCCACCGTCTCCGGCGTTGTGCGCGGCCTGGGGCTGGCATGAAAGAGGGCTTCCTGCAGGCGATGGCCTGGGCGCAGTGCTGAGATGCTGATTGGTCTGCCGCCGGAATCGCGCGACGACGAGCCGCGTGGCGCCCGTGCGCATTTTCTCCAGGTGTTCCTGTCCCAGCGTGCGCAAATGGAAGCGCTGGTGAACCGGCGTGTCGGCTGCCGGGCGACGGCGGCGGATCTGGTCCAGGATCTGTTTCTGCGTTTCTGGCGCCGGCCACTGGTGCAGGTCGAGGAGCTCAGCACTTATCTGCTGCGCTGCGCTGGCAACATTGCCATCGACCATTTGCGCAGTGAAGGCACGCGGGCCCGCGTCAAGGAAGGCTGGCAGCCGGACGAACCCGACAGCCACGGCAGCGAGCCGCAAGCGGCACTGGAGGCGGGCAACGACCTGCGCCATGTCGAAGCTGCACTGCGCGCCTTGCCTGAGCGTACCCGGCAGATTTTTCTGCTCAATCGTATTCACGGTCGCAAGTACGCCGACATCGCCAAAGCCATGGGCCTGTCCCAAAGCGCCGTGGAAAAACATATGATGCGCGCCCTCGAGGCCTGCAAGGCCAGCCTGCGCGAACCCGCGCCACGCCTGCCAGGGAAAGCACCGTGAACCGATCCGATTCCGTCACCCCGACCCCCGCTCAGGAGCAAGCCGCTCTCGCCTGGCTGAGCCTGTTGCATGATCGGCCGAGTGCCGGCGATCAACTGACGTTCAGCCGATGGCTGCGCGCCGATCCGGCCCACGCCGAAGCGTATGCGCAAGCGCAGGTCATCTGGGAATTGAGCGAAAGCCCGGCGCGCTCGCTTGCCGCTGAAGAAGCGGCTGCGCTGCAAGGGTATCTCGACGCAATGGACCGGCCGCGGCGTCCGCAACTCCGGCGTGCAGCGGGGGCACTGGCGATGGCCGCGTGTTTGTTGCTGATGGTCAGCCTTGGCACGGGCTGGCAACCGCAGCGCTGGGTCGATGATCTTGGCGCCGATTACGTCTCGGCGCCTGGCGAAATCCGCACGGTGACGCTGGCCGATCAGTCGCAAGTGATCCTGGATGCCGACAGTGCGATTGCCGTTGATTTCAGTCACGGTCAGCGGCGCGTGCAACTGATCCGGGGGGCCGGTTTCTTCAGCGTCAGCCACACCGGCGATCCGTTTGTGGTCGCGGCGCAGCAGGGCGAGGCGCGGGTGCTGGGCACTCAGTTTGAAGTGCGTTTGCAACCTCACGGTGCGCAGGTCACGGTGATGTCCGGGCGCGTCGGCGTTTCCGCCAGTCGTGACGGCGCGCTGCAGATTCTCACCGCCGGTCAACAGGTCGCTTACGCTGACGGAACGGCGCAAAAGCTCCATGCGGTGGACAGTGAAGCGCAACTGGCCTGGCGCCAGGGTTGGCTGACGTATTACAAATCGACCCTGGCCGATGTGGTGGAAGATTTGCGTCGCTATTACCCGGGACGGATTGTTGTGCTCAATGACGAGTTGGCGGCGCGCAAGGTCAGCGGCAGTTTTCCGAGCAAGGATCCGCAGGCGGTGCTCAATTCGTTGCAGGGGGTGTTGGGGTTTGAGCAGCATCGGGTGTTGGGGCAGTTGATCATCCTGCGTTGAGGCGACCGGCCCCTTCGCGAGCAAGCCCGCTCCCACCTTTGAAATGCGTTCCCCCTGTGGGAGCGGGCTTGCTCGCGAAGGGGCCAGAACAAACAACACAACACTCCCGAAAAATAATTTCGAAATCTTGGTGAGGTAACTCCGAGCCCCATCCGTGTAATGACTGAAACTGCGATTCATTCGCATCCGTTGCGGTTCTACACAGGTCGTCAAGCAATGAAGTCCAAGGCAAAATCGGGTTCGGTCAAACAGTGGTTAGGCGTGTCGGCGTTGAGTTTTTCCGCGTTGGCACTGTTGCCGATGCGGGTGGCAGTAGCCGCTGAAGCGGTCAGCAATCAGCCGCAACAGCAGTTCACATTCGCCCTGGCCGCCAAGCCGCTGCCACAAGCCTTGAACGACTTCAGCCGCGTCACCGGGCAAAGCGTGGTTTACACCGATGAAGCGCCGTACGGCCTTAATGCCCCGGCGGTCACTGGTCGGATGAGCGCCGAACAGGCACTGCAACGCTTGCTCGGCAACTCCGGCCTGAGCTTCCGTCGCACCGACCCCCATACCTTCGCGCTGGAACCCCAGCCAACCGAAGGCGCGCTCAACCTTAGCGCCACAACGATCACCTCGATGCGCGATGAATCGATGAGTTATCAGCCGCCGCAGACCAGTTCGGTGATGCGTTCTTCGGCCTCGTTGCAGGAAATTCCGCAGACCGTCAACGTCATCCCGGCGCAGGTCATTCGCGATCAGTCGCCACGCAATCTCGATGACGCGCTGGCCAACGTCAGCGGCATCACTCAGGGCAACACCTTGGGCAGCACGCAGGATTCGGTGATGACCCGCGGTTTCGGCGACAACCGCAACGGCTCAATCATGCGCGACGGCATGCCGCTCGTGCAGGGCCGTGGCATGAACGCCAGCGTGGATCGCGTCGAAGTACTCAAGGGGCCGGCCTCGTTGCTGTACGGGATTCAAGACCCGGGCGGCGTGGTGAACCTGGTCAGCAAAAAGCCCGAACTCACTCAGTACAACGCCCTGACCCTGCGCGGCTCGACCTACGGCGACGGCAAGAATGGCAGCGGCGGCGCGTTCGACAGCACCGGTGCATTGGGCGATTCCGGATTCGCCTATCGCATGGTCCTCGATCATGAAGACGAAGATTACTGGCGCAATTTCGGCACGCACCGCGAGACGCTGATTGCGCCGTCGCTGGCCTGGTACGGCGAGCGCACCAAGCTGTTGGTCGCCTACGAGCACCGCGAATTCCTCACCCCGTTCGACCGTGGCACGTTGATCGATCCGCGCACCAATCATCCACTGGATATCTCACGCAAGGAGCGTCTCGACGAGCCGTTCAACGACATGGAAGGGCGTTCGGACCTTTACCATTTCGAAGCCGATCATGAGCTCAACGACGACTGGAAAGCTCACTTCGGCTACAGCTGGAACCGCGAAACCTACGACGCCAGCCAGGTCCGCGTGACCGCGATCAATACCAAAAACGGCACGCTGACGCGCAGCATGGACGGTACGCAGAACGCGATCAGCACCGATCGTTTCACCACCGCCAGCCTCGAAGGCAAGGTCAATGTGCTGGGCATGCAGCACGATCTGGTGTTCGGCGTCGATGACGAGTACCGCAAAATCTACCGCGAGGATCTGATCCGGCAGAAAAGCCTGACCACCTTCAGTTACCTCAATCCGGTCTATGGCCGCGAAGTGATGGGCACGACGGTGAGCGCACCCGACAGTGCGCAGACCGATGAACTGCGCAGCGACTCGGTGTTCCTGCAGGACTCGATTCACCTCAACGAGCAGTGGATTCTGGTCGCTGGCGGACGCTTTCAGGAATACGACCAGTACGCCGGCAAAGGCGTGCCGTTCAAGGCCAATACCGACAGCAACGGCCAGAAATGGGTGCCGCGCGCAGGTCTGGTGTATCGCTACACCGATGCCTTGTCGTTCTACGGCAGCTACACCGAATCGTTCAAACCCAACTCGACCATCGCCCCGCTGAGTGGCAGCAGCACTGTGCTCGACGGCAGCATTGCGCCCGAGGAAGCCAAGTCGTGGGAGCTGGGCGCGCGGCTGGATTTGCCGGGCAGCATCACCGGTAATATCGCGCTGTTCGACATCAAGAAACGCAACGTGCTGGTGGCCAACTCCGAAGGCCCGACGACGATCTACAGCGCGGCGGGCGAAGTGCGTTCACGCGGGCTCGAAGTGGATTTGAGCGGTCAGCTCAGCGAGCACTGGAACCTGATCGGCAGCTACGCCTATACCGATGCTGAAGTGACCGAAGACCCGGAATACAAGGGTAAGCGCCTGCAAAACGTAGCGAAGAATTCCGGCTCGCTGTCGGCGGTGTATGACTTCGGCAGTGTGTTCGGCGGCGATCAATTGCGTGTCGGTGCCGGCGCGCGTTATGTCGGCGAGCGCGCCGGGAACGCGGTGAATGATTTTGACCTGCCGAGCTATACCGTGGCCGATGCGTTTGCGACTTACGACACTAAAGTCGAAGGGCAGAAGGTCAAGTTTCAGTTGAACGTGAAGAACCTGTTTGATCGCACCTATTACACGTCATCGGCGAGCCGCTTCTTTGTGTCGATGGGCGATTCGCGGCAGGTTTCGCTTTCAAGCACTCTGGAGTTTTGAGTCAACGTCAAAAGATCGGACGATCTTTTGATCTTCTAAGGCAAAAACGCCTGCCGGTACTCGCCGGGCGTTCCACCCAAAATCTGCTTGAACCGGTTGGTGAAATGACTGGCACTGGCAAACCCGCACGCCAGCGCAATTTCACCCAACGGCAACGCCGTCCCGCGCAACAACTCGCGCGCGCGGCTCAGGCGGCGCGCCAGCACATACTGATGCGGCGGCAGCCCGAAGCTGACGCGGAACATCCGCGCAAAGTGGTATTCCGATAGCGCACACAGCCCGGCCATTTGCCCGAGGCTCATCGGTTCGGCCAACTGATTGTCGATGAACTCCACCAGTTGCCGACGCTGATGCGCTGCCAGCCCGCCCTTCAGACGCAGGCCTTGCCGCATGCCAACCTGGCTGAGCAGGGTGTGGCTGATCAAATCGTGGGCGAGGCTGCTGGTCAGCACGCGCTCGGCCGGTTCGTCCCAGTTCAGGTTCAGCAGTTGCCGAAAGCGCTGTGCCTGAAGCGGATCTTCAAGAAACGTCTGTTCACGCAACTGCATCTCGCGTGGTTCGCGATCAAGCAAGGTCACGCAGCCCAGGGCGAATTGTTCGGCGCTGAAATACAGGTGCGCGAGACGGATATCGCCATTGATCACCCAGCCCGATTCGTGATCGGCCGGCAGAATGCACAGCTTGTCCGGCCCGCCCTTATGGCCCGGCTGGCCACGACGGAATGTGCCGGTGCCGCCGGCGATGTAGCAGGAGAGGGTGTGATGACTCGGCGCTTCGTATTCCTGGGCGTCGTGGTGGTTGGTCCACAAAGCCGCAGACAAACCGTCACCGAGCTCGGCGCTGTGCACCAGGCGTGCATTCGGCGAGCTGTTTAATGCTTGAAAGACTTGCAGGGTATCAATGGCGGCCATGTTCGTTCTCTCCAACGCCTTGCATCCTACTCCGTAGGCACCGCGCTGCCAGCCTGTCGGCAGACAAAAGCGCAAGATTCTGCAAGCGCTCAAGGCGAGCCCGGGCGGACACTCAAGGCCTGTTTAAGGAGCGTCTGTCATGAACCTGTCGTTGTATCTGCTGACCGTGCTGATCTGGGGCACCACCTGGATTGCCTTGAAATGGCAATTGGGCGTGGTCGAAATTCCAGTGTCGATTGTCTATCGCTTCGGTCTTGCTGCGCTGGTGTTGTTTGCGCTGTTGCTGCTCAGTCGGCGCCTGCAACCGATGAATCGGCGCGGGCATTTGATCTGTGTGGCACAGGGATTGTGTCTGTTCTGCGTAAATTTCATGTGCTTTCTGACCGCCAGTCAGTGGATTCCCAGTGGGCTGGTGGCGGTGGTGTTTTCGACGGCAACGTTGTGGAACGCGCTGAATGCGCGAGTGTTCTTCGGCCAGCGCATTGCGCGCAATGTGCTGATGGGCGGCGCGCTCGGTCTGTCCGGTCTGGGCCTGCTGTTCTGGCCCGAACTGGCCGGGCATCAGGCCAGTCCGCAAACCTTGCTCGGCCTCGGTCTGGCATTGTGCGGCACTCTGTGTTTTTCGGCGGGCAACATGTTGTCGAGTCTGCAGCAGAAGGCCGGCCTGAGGCCGCTGACCACTAACGCCTGGGGCATGGCCTATGGCGCGGCGATGTTGTCGGTGTGGTGTATGGTCAAAGGCATTCCTTTCGACATGGACTGGTCGCCGCGTTATGTCGGTGCGTTGTTGTATCTGGTGATTCCCGGCTCGGTGATTGGCTTCACCGCGTACTTGACGCTGGTCGGGCGCATGGGGCCGGAGCGTGCCGCTTATTGCACGGTGCTGTTCCCGGTGGTGGCGCTGAACGTATCGGCGTTCGCCGAAGGTTATCAGTGGACCGCACCGGCGCTGGCCGGGCTGGTGTTGGTGATGCTGGGCAACGTGTTGGTGTTTCGTAAACCGAAAAAGCTGTTGTCTGCCCGTCAGGGAAAGTTGGCTTGATAAAACGAGCGCTGTGGTTCAGTGCTCAACTTTCAATGTGATATAAATCATTACCGGGAAAATGAAATCGACAATATGTCTTGCCCAGTCCTTGGCATTCCATGATTGCGAAGTGTCCATGTCGAACCACTCCACGCCGACAGTTTGCAGGCAAACGTAATAAATGAAGAGGGCGACCAATATGCCCATGATCGAAAATTTCTTGGCTTCATGAAATGCCGCAGCCGATGCATCGATGTAGCGATATAACTGGTAAGTACCGATGATGCAGAGCACCGTATACGTGACTTCCATGGTAATGATGAACCAGTAGATCCGGTGATGGATCATCGGCGAGTCAATCGCCCGATACATGATGTTCTCGCTGGCATTGGTGGTGTCCATGCTCAGGATGTGTGCGACGTATGTGTAGTTGGACTCGTAGTCGGTGAAGTTGTGGATCATCACCAGCAGGCCAAAAAAGCTTATATAAGCCATCAAGATGACTTTGCTGTAACGAATGAGTTTGTCAGTGGTCAGGGTGTTCACGGGATTTGCTCTCCTTGCAATTAATCAATCAATAAATTGATAAGTGCCGAGAGCTTATATTGCAGTTGCCTGATTTGGCTTTGCTGTTCGGTTGCAAGTTATGTATCGAGAGTAAGTCCAGGGCCAGCGCTTTGTGCGCTGGCCCTGTTTTTTTATCCGCGCCAGACTTGCGGGTTGACCAGATCCTGAGGCCGTTCGCCGAGCAGGGCGCTGCGCAAGTTGGCCAGTGCGCGATTGGCCATGGCTTCGCGGGTCTCGGTGGTGGCTGAACCGATGTGCGGCAGGGTCACGGCGTTTTCCAGCTGGAACAGCGGCGACTCGGCCAGCGGTTCTTTTTCGTAGACGTCCAGCCCGGCACCACGGATGCGGTTGTTTTGCAGGGCTTCGATCAGCGCCGGTTCGTCGACAACCGGGCCGCGAGAGATATTGACCAGAATTGCGCTCGGTTTCATCAGCGCCAGTTCGCGATGGCTGATCAGGTGGCGGGTCTTTTCGCTGAGTGGCACCACCAGGCAGACGAAGTCGGCATCGGCGAGCAGCTCATCGAGGCTGCGGAACCGGGCACCGAGTTCCTGTTCCAGATCGGGCTTGCGGCTGTTGCCGCTGTAGATGATCGGCATGTTGAAGCCAAAGCGACCACGACGGGCGACCGCGGCGCCGATATTGCCCATGCCGACGATGCCGAGGGTTTTGCCGTGTACATCGCTGCCGAACAGTGGGGCGCCGACGCTGGCCTGCCATTGCCCGGCCTTGGTCCAGGCGTCGAGTTCGGCGACGCGGCGGGCACTGCTCATGATCAGCGCGAAGGCCAGATCCGCCGTGCTTTCGGTGAGTACGTCGGGGGTGTTGGTGAGCATGATCCCGCGTTCGTTGAAGTAGTCGAGGTCGTAGTTGTCGTAGCCGACCGAGACGCTGGAGACCACTTCGAGTTTTGTCGCGTTCTCCAGTTGCGCGCGGCCCAGTTTGCGGCCGACGCCGATCAGGCCGTGGGCGTGGGGCAGGGCTTCGTTGAACTGGGCGTTGATGTCACCGTTCTTGGGGTTGGGGACGATGACGTCGAACTCTTCTTGCAGGCGTTCGATCATGGGCGGGGTGATGCGGCTGAAGGCCAGGACTGTTTTTTTCATTGGGTTTGGGCTCGTCGGGCTTGATTGCAAGCACGCTAACATTTTCTCGCTCGGGTTGTCTTGGCGGCCTCTGGGCCGGCCATGCCTTGGGTTTGTCGGGTGTGAATATCCGTTGCTTCGGTAGCGGCTGCTGGCGGTTTCGCCCTTACGGCGAGGCACTTTTTCCAGACGCCGAAAAAGTACCCAAAAAGGCTTGCTCCTGCGTTCGGCCCTCGCAGGCTCGGGTTCCTTCGCTGCGGGATCGATCCGGGCGCAGCGTTTCCGGTTTGCTTCGCTGCACCTCCTTCCGCTGTGTACGACTTCGTCGTACGGTCGCTGCGCTCCCACGCCCGGATCAATCCCTCCACTCAGCCTTCCGACGTCGCCCGTGGATCAAAAGCAAGATCAAAAGCACTCGAGCTAACGCTCATTGTTGAGTGGTGCGGCTTCGCCGCGGGCAGCTGCGCTGCTTTGCCTTTGCTTTTGTAGGAGTGAGCCTGCTCGCGAAAGCGTCTCCACTGCCAACCTATCTCTGCCAGATTCACCCTGCCCCTGTGGGAGCTGGCTTGCCAGCGAAGGCGATCTGACATTCGACCTGTTTATCACTGGTGTATGCATTCCAACTGTAGGAGTGAGCCTGCTCGCGATGGCGTCCTCACTGCCAACCTATCTCTGCCAGATTCCCCCTGTCCCTGTGGGAGCTGGCTTGCCAGCGAAGGCGGCCTGACAGCCGACCTGTTTCTCACTGGTGTATGCATTCCAACTGTAGGAGTGAGCCTGCTCGCGATGACGTCCTCATAGCCAACTCATCTCTGCCAGATTCACCCTGTCCCTGTGGGAGCTGGCTTGCCAGCGAAGGCGATCTGACATTCGACCTGTTTATCACTGGTGTATGCATTCCAACTGTAGGAGTGAGCCTGCTCGCGATGGCGTCCTCACAGCCAACCTATCTCTGCCAGATTCACCCTGTCCCTGTGGGAGCTGGCTTGCCAGCGAAGGCGGCCTCACAGCGACTCATATCTTGCTGATGTACACGATCCAGAATTGTGGGAGCGAGCCTGCTCGCGAAAGCGGTTTATCAGACACCCGAATGTTGAATGTGCAGAAGCCTTGGCGAGCAGGCTCGCTCCCACAGAGACTTAATTGTGTGTCGGCGATTGCTGGATTTCGTAATTATCCAGCACCCGATTCACTGCCAGTTCCGCCAGCATGATCACTTGTTGGATGGCCAATATCGTGTGCCGCTGTGGGCTGTCGACGTAGGCGGCGATGTCGCTGCTCATGATGCTGGCCGAGGCGAGGGATTCGCAGGCGTGGGCCAGCAGGCTTTCATTGTCCTGGTCCGGGGCGACCTGGAACATGGTGCTGGGTTTGTGGCTTTGCTGCGCGCTGGCGGACGGTTTGAGGTAGTGGTCCAGCGCACGCTCGGCGGCGTCGTGGAGCTTTTTTGAATCGGGGGATTGGTAAGGGGAGGTGCTTTCTGATTCGGGTGGATTGGGTGTCGGTTTGAACATGGCAAAGATCCTTTTGGATTAATGGAGCTGCCATTTTTTCGTTTTCCAGGCGAAAGGGGTGGCAGCTGTACGCGGACTGGAAAAACCGGCAAAGGATCAAACCCGGCAGACCCGAAGGTCTCCCACGTACAGCCGCCATAACTTGAATACCGGCGCTGAAAGAGCGCGGCATTATGTCATGCGCTGTGATCCTGCGGGTTTTCCAGACCCGGTCGCTGATTCGTCAGCAACCGCCAAATCCTAGCCAGCGCACTTCCGACGGACAACCTGCAAAACCTGTCGGAAACTTCCGTGAAATCACTGCGATGTAGGAGCTGCCGTAGGCTGCGATTTTTTGATTTTTAAACAGCAAGATCAAAAGATCGCAGCCTCGTTGCACTCGTCAGCTCCTACACGAAACCTGCGAGTGTTTAAAACTCAGGTGGCGACGCGGACGCCTGCCAGACTCCCACTCAATTCATACGCCGCCAATTCCGCCTGATGCGCCGCCAATATCTCCGGCAACGATCCGCGCAAATACTCCACCCACGTCTTGATCTTCGCATCCAGATACTGCCGCGACGGGTAGATCGCATACAGGTTGAGTTCCTGCGAACGGTAGTTCGGCATCACCCGCACCAGCGTGCCGTTGCGCAGGCCTTCGATCGCGGCGTAGACCGGCAGCACGCCGATGCCCATGCCGCTGGTGATGGCGGTTTTCATCGCGTCGGCGGAGTTCACCAGGAATGGCGAACTGTTGATGGTGACCATTTCCTGGCCGTCCGGGCCGTCGAAGGCCCATTTTTCCAGCGGGATCACCGGGCTGACCAGGCGCAGGCAGGCGTGGTTGAGCAGGTCACTGGGTTTCTGCGCGGTGCCGTTGGCTTTCACGTAGGCCGGGGAGGCGCAGACGATGCTGTAGGTGATGCCCAGGCGCTGCGAGACAAAACCTGAGTCCGGCAATTCGCTGGCGAGCACGATCGATACGTCATAGCCCTCATCGAGCAGGTCCGGCACGCGGTTGGCCAGGGTCAGGTCGAAGGTTACGTCGGGGTGGGTCTTGCGATAGCGCGCGATGGCGTCGATGACGTAGTGCTGACCGATGCCGGTCATGGTGTGCACTTTCAATTGCCCGGCCGGGCGCGCGTGGGCGTCGCTGGCTTCCGCTTCGGCTTCTTCGACATAGGCGAGGATCTGTTCGCAGCGCAACAGGTAGCGTTTGCCGGCCTCGGTCAGGGCGATGCGCCGCGTGGTGCGATTGAGCAGGCGAGTTTGCAGGTGGGCTTCGAGGTTGGAAACCGCGCGCGAGACGTTGGCGGTGGTGGTGTCGAGTTGCACAGCGGCGGCGGTGAAGCTGCCGGCTTCGGCGACACAACTGAAGGCGCGCATGTTTTGCAAAGTGTCCATGGGGTGCTCTCAAGGGAGATGGCAAATTGTGACACGAAGTTTCAGGGGCTGAGACCCCCGACCAAGGGATTATCTCGTTAACCGTAACAAAGATTCACAGAAATCCCAGCTTATCGCCGTCAGGGCAGCTCCATAGAATTGCGCCGTTGTGGGAGCGGGCTTGCTCGCGAAGGCGATTTTACCTGCAACGTGTCTGTCGGCTGACAGAACGCTTTCGCGAGCAAGCCCGCTCCCACAGGGTCTCGGTTCTTCCCCTCTCTCAGGAATTCGCAGCTGTGCCGCGTCGCATCAACAGAGCGCTTTTGCCGCTCAGTGTTCTGGTTTTTTCCCTGGCTCTCGGCGGCTGCATCTCAACCCAAGGCATTGCCCCGCAAGGCAAGGCGCTGCAGGCCGATTCACTGGCCACCGATGCAGCCATTGCCGAGGCCGCCAAAGACGCCCATTGGCCCAATGCGCAATGGTGGCAAGCATTTGGCGACCCGCAACTCAATCGCTGGATCAACCTCGCCGTGCAGGGCAGCCCGAGCATGGCCATGGCGGCGGCGCGGGTGCGTCAGGCCAGGGCGATGGCCGGTGTCGCCGAGGCGGCCGAATCATTACAAGTAAGCGGCGAATCGACGCTCAAGCGCCACAACTGGCCGACCGATCAGTTCTACGGTCCGGGTGAGCTGGCCAACAGCACGACCTGGGACAACAACGCCGCGCTGGGCTTGAGCTACGCCCTTGACCTCTGGGGCCGCGAAAGCAATGCCAGCGAACGCGCGGTGGATCTGGCGCACGTGAGCGCCGCCGAGGCGCGTCAGGCGCAGCTGGAGTTACAGAACAACCTGGTGCGTGCCTACATCGAGCTGTCGCTGCATTACGCTCAGCGCGACATCGCCGCGGCGACGCTCAAGCAGCAACAGCAGATTCTCGACCTGGCGCAGAAACGCCTGAGTGGCGGCATCGGCACTCACTTCGAAGTCAGCCAGGCCGAAGCACCGCTGCCGGAAACCCATCGGCAACTCGATGCGCTCGATGAAGAAATCGCCCTCAGCCGCAACCAGATTGCCGCGCTGGCCGGGAAAGGCCCGGGCGCCGGTGCGCAGTTGCTGCGCCCGACTTTGTCCCTCGCGGCACCGTTGAAGTTGCCGTCGGCATTGCCTGCCGAATTGCTCGGGCAACGCCCGGACGTGGTCGCCAGCCGGTGGCAAGTGGCGGCGCAAGCCCGTGGCATCGATGTCGCTCATGCCGGGTTCTATCCCAACGTCGATCTGGTCGGCAGCCTCGGCTACATGGCCACCGGCGGCGGGGCGCTGGAGTTCTTGACCGGCAAGAAACTCAACTACAGCGTCGGCCCGGCGATTTCGTTGCCGATCTTCGACGGTGGGCGTCTGCGCGCTGAACTGGGTGAAGCGTCCGCTGGCTACGACGTCGCCGTGGCGCATTACAACCAGACGCTGGTCAACGCGCTGAAAAATATCTCCGACCAGTTGATTCGCCGCGAGTCGATGGACAAACAGCAGGCGTTCGCCGCCGAGTCCGTAGCCGCAGCGCAGAAGACTTACGACATCGCGATGATCGCGTATCAGCGCGGGCTGACCGATTACCTCAATGTGCTGAATGCCCAGACTTTGCTGTTCAAACAGCAACAAGTGCAGCAGCAGGTGCAGGCGGCGCGACTGAGTGCGCATGCCGAGCTGGTGACGGCGCTGGGCGGTGGACTGGGTGCCGGTTATGACGTGCCGACGACCGAGCAGACCCAGGCCCCGAAAACACCGGCGCTCCTGCGTTGAACACACAACCCCCTGTAGGAGTGAGCCTGCTCGCGATAGCGTTGTGTCAGGCAAAGCAAATGTCAGCTGACACACCGCTATCGCGAGCAGGCTCACTCCTACAGGGACCGTGTCATGCCCAAATTTGAGCGCTAACGAATGACCTCTTTGCCCGCCCCTTTACGCTGGCTCTACTCCCTTGAATGGCGCCGCGGTTTCTTCGACTGGGCACGCAGCGATGGCGTGACCTGGGTGTATATCTTCAAGGTGCTGATCGCAGCGTTCCTCACGCTGTGGCTGGCGATGCGTCTGGAATTGCCGCAGCCGCGCACGGCGATGATCACCGTGTTCATCGTGATGCAGCCGCAGAGTGGTCAGGTGTTTGCCAAGAGTTTCTACCGCTTCCTCGGCACGTTGGCCGGGTCGGCGGTGATGGTCACGCTGATCGCCTTGTTCGCGCAGAACACCGAACTGTTTCTCGGCGCGCTGGCGATCTGGGTCGGCCTCTGCTCGGCCGGTGCCGCGCGCTGCCGTAACTTTCGCGCCTACGGTTTTGTGCTCGCCGGTTATACCGCGGCGATGGTCGGTTTGCCGGCGCTCGCGCACCCGGACGGCGCCTTTATGGCGGCGGTCTGGCGGGTGCTGGAAATCTCGCTGGGGATTCTTTGCTCGACGCTGATCAGCGCCGCGATCCTGCCGCAAACCGCCAGTGCGGCGATGCGCAACGCCTTGTATCAGCGCTTCGGCGTGTTCGCGTTGTTCGTCACCGATGGCCTGCGTGGGCGCAGCAAAGCCGAGTCTTTCGAAGCCAGCAACGTGCGCTTCATCGCCGAAGCGGTGGGCCTGGAAGGGCTGCGCAGCGTGACCGTGTTCGAAGACCCTCACATGCGCCGGCGCAACGGTCGCCTGAGCCGTTTGAACAGCGAGTTCATGGGCATCACCACGCGCTTCAACGCACTTCATCAATTGCTCGAACGCCTGCGCGGCAACGCTGAAGAGCACGTGGTGGCGGCGATCAAACCGGGGTTGCAGGATCTCGCCGAAGTGCTCGACGGCTTCAGCGGTCGTGCCCTGACCAGCCCCGATGCGGCGCGTTTGGCCACGGCGCTTGCGACCTACAAGGAAGGCTTGCCGGCACGCGTGCGCAGCTTGCGCGGGATTTTTCAGCAGAGCGCGCCGAGTGAGGCTGAGCAGTTGGATTTCCACACCGCCTACGAATTGCTTTATCGCTTCGTTGATGACCTGCACAGTTATGCGCAGACCCACGCGTCGCTGGCCGATCACCGCCACGAACGCGAACGCTGGGACGAACCCTTCACCCCGCAAACCAACTGGTGGGCGGCTGCGGCTTCGGGGATTCGTGCTTCATTCATCCTGATCGTGCTGGGCAGCTACTGGGTCGCCACCGCGTGGCCGAGCGGTGCGACCATGACCCTGATTGCCGCTGCGACTGTCGGTTTGTCCGCGGCGACGCCAAACCCGAAACGCATGGCCTTTCAAATGGCTTGCGGGACGTTTCTCGGCGCTTTGATCGGCTTCGTCGAGATGTTTTTCATCTTTCCGTGGATCGATGGTTTTCCTTTGCTGTGCGTGATGCTCGCACCGGTGATCGTGTTCGGTTCGTTCCTCGCTTCGCGGCCACAATACGCCGGTGTCGGCCTCGGTTTGCTGATCTTTTTCAGCACCGGTTCGGTGCCGGACAACCTGACCGTTTACAACCCTTACGCCTTCATCAACGACTACATCGCCATGGTCATGGGCATGCTGGTGTGCGCGGCCGCCGGGGCGATTATTCTGCCGCCCAACAGCCGCTGGTTGTGGCAACGCCTGGAGCAGGACTTGCGCGGGCAAGTGGTCTATGCGATCAGCGGCAAGCTTAAAGGCCTGGCCTCGAGTTTCGAGAGCCGTACCCGCGATTTGCTGCACCAGGCTTATGGCCTCGCGGCCGGGCAACCGAAGGTGCAGAAACGTCTTCTGCGCTGGATGTTCGTGGTGCTGGAAGTCGGCCACGCGATCATTGAGTTGCGCAAGGAACAGGCGATCCTGCCGGTGCACCCGGCCTATGCCGAGTCGCAGCCATGGCGCCAGGCAATTCGTGTGATGGGCCGGGCGCTGGTGCGTCTGTTTCTGCAACCCAATGCGAGCAATCTTGAGCGCGCACTGGTCGCCGTCGATCACGCCATCAGCCGCGTCGCCGCCACCGATGAGCCGTTCGCGCCGCACTTCGACACGTCGGCGTTGCGCCGGGTGAAAAGCTATCTGCATTTCATCCGCACCTCGCTGCTCGACCCGCAATCACCGCTCGCCGAATTCGCTCCCGCCAGGCCCGAAGGACTTGCCCATGCCTCGTGAAATCGCCTTCCACGGCGTGTACATGCCGACCATGACCCTGATGTTTTTCATCGCTGCGGCACTGGCCTGGGCGGTGGATCGGTTTCTTTCGGGGTTCGACCTGTACCGCTTTTTCTGGCACCCGGCGCTGCTGCGCCTGAGCCTGTTTACCTGTCTGTTTGGCGCCATGGCGCTGACTATCTACCGTTGACTCTCTGTCTCTAAAGAAGGCTCTGATGAAAAAGTTTTTCAGCCTGCTCGCGACCCTGCTGGTGCTGGCTCTGGCGCTGTGGATCGGCCGCACCTTGTGGGAGCACTACATGAACACGCCGTGGACCCGCGATGGCCGTGTTCGCGCCGACATCATCAACGTCGCCGCCGACGTTACCGGCGAAGTGGTCGAAGTGCCGGTGCGTGACAATCAGTTGGTGAAGAAGGGGGACTTGCTGATGCGCATCGACCCCGAGCATTACCGCATCGCCGTCAAGCAGGCGCAGTCGCTGGTCGCTTCGCGCAAGTCGACCTGGGAGATGCGCAAGGTCAACGCCCATCGCCGCGCCGATCTGGACAACCTGGTGATCTCCAGGGAAAACCGCGACGACGCCAGCAACATCGCCGACGCCGCGCTGGCCGACTACCAACACGCCCAGGCGCAACTGGAGGCTGCCGAACTCAACCTCAAACGCACCGAAGTGCGCGCCGCGGTGGATGGCTACGTGACCAACCTCAACGTGCACCGCGGCGACTACGCGCGCATCGGCGAAGCGAAAATGGCCGTGGTCGACATGAACTCGTTCTGGGTTTATGGCTTTTTCGAAGAGACCAAACTGCCGCACGTTCGTATCGGTGACAAAGCCGACATGCAGTTGATGAGCGGCGAAGTGCTCAAGGGCCATGTGGAGAGCATTTCCCGCGGTATCTATGACCGCGACAACCCGGAAAGCCGCGAGCTGATCGCCGACGTCAACCCGACATTCAACTGGGTGCGGTTGGCCCAGCGAGTGCCGGTGCGGATTCACATTGACGAAGTGCCGGAGGGGGTATTGCTGGCGGCGGGGATTACCTGCACGGTGGTGGTGAATCAGACTCCGGCGAACCTCTGACAGACCGAGTCGCCTCATTCGCGAGCAGGCAATTGAATCCATTTTGATGGTGTTGTCAGCCGAGGTAGCTGTCAATTCGACCCAGACCATCCAGATGCTCGAAGTTGAAAGACAAAAGGATGCGGTTGTCGGAGCGCTTGATCAGTTGAAATGGGGGAAGCTGGCCCAAGTCCGCATTGTCCAGTTTTACCTGGCCCAGGTTGCCGAAATCCTTGTCGGGGATACCTTGAGGCAGAACGCGCGCCAGATACAGTTCGCTATCACCCGACAATGCCACCATGCAACCATTCGCTTGTACGTAGCCACAACGCCAGCGAGTGCCGGACTGTTGCGCGAGCTGCGTAAGCAGGGGATTACCTTCGTTAAAGCTTTGATCAGGCTTTCCATCCGGAGTCAGAAGGGTCAGCAGGCCTTGGCTTTCTGTCTCCAGGTCGGTCCCGCACTGACCAAAGCACGCCAGGCTGCCGTCGATTCTTTGATCCAGGTCGTTGAATCGACAATCCTTGTCATTGACTCTAAGGGTGTGCATTCCGCGTGTCTGCGGGTCGCCGAAACTGTCATCAAGTTGACCATCCGAAGTAAGTCGAGCGACATAAGCGGTGTCCAGACCTTCCTGAAGTGTGTTGCCAGCAATCAAGAGTCTGCCATCCTGTGACAAACAGGCGTTGACTGTAGTGAAGGGTCTTTGGGTGTCTTTGAAATCCAGTCGACCTGTTCGATTGAAATCCGTATTCCAGTCGCCATCCGGGTTGATACTGAAAATACTCCCGCTGAAGTGATCGGATGTTTGCGGATCGACGTAGTTTGCCGTCACCCAGAACTTGCCCTCGGCGTCGATGCTGAGCGATTGCGAAGTTTTTACCAACTTGCTTGTTGCAGTGTTTTCGATGACCAATTGTCCTCGGTCACCAAAACCCCCATCGACGTTTCCTTCTTGATCAAAACGGGCAATGACCAAATGCGCCCAACCGTCTTTGTAAAGTGTCCAGCCCAGTAACAGTAGTTTCCCATCGGGCAGCACCATTACTTTTTCACCACCACAGTGTTGACCATCGAGAAAGCTGCCGGATGTGATTCCTTTTGTGGCGAATGTGTCATCAAGGGCGCCATTATCATGCAAACGCATCAAAGCATAGACGTGAAGCCCCGGTACGCCGTTGAACAGTTCTGCCCCGACAATTATTTTCCCATCGGGTTGTAAAGCCAGGCCTTTAACCAGACGTGTTCCTTCAAATTCGGCGGGAATATTCAGTTGGCTTAGGGTAAGTTGACCCTGTAGTCCGAACTCCAGATCAGGGCTTCCGGTTTTATGCAATTGTCCAGTCTTCATGGCGCACCAAGGTTGAAGTTTCGTTGTTCAATGCCCTTCGGCATTGATCCGCGAGGCGTTCCGTCCCCGTGCGCTATCTTGTGACGTGCCTCCAAAGCGGTCTACTGTCAGAGTTGACAGGTGCTCTCGGCAAAAAAGTGTGAGTGAGTTTTCTCGACAACACGTGGGCGTGATGTCAGAGCTGCCCACGCAATCCGAAGCGCTTCATCAGCGTCGTTTCCAGCAAACCCTTGGGCACTAATGCCGCCAGCAACGGCAACGCCCGGCTGCCGTTACCGATGCGGATCAGCCGTGGCGGCTTGTTCCGCTGCACGGCTTGCAGCAACTGCGCAGCAAACTCAACCGTCGGTGTCGGTTTGTCCTGCGAGGCCTTGGCTCGTGCGCGAATGCCTTCACGCAAGGGAAACCACGGCGATTGCTCATTGATCAACTGTTCCGCTTCATGTCCGGCGTTTTTCGCGAAGCTCGATTCGATCGCGCCGGGCTGCACTTCCATCACACGGATACCGAATGGCGCGAGTTCCATGCGCAGGGCATCGCTCAACGCATGCACCGCCGCTTTCGAGGCGCAGTAGGCACCGGCAAATGGCGTGACCAGCACGCCTGACACGCTGCCGATATTCACCACCAGGCCTTTGCTCCGGCGCAGCATCGGAAACAGCGCGCGGGTGACGCCGACGATCGAGAATACGTTGGTTTCAAACTGCCGCTGCATGGCCGCCACGCCGCCATCGAGCAACGGCCCCATCGCGCCATACCCGGCATTGTTGATCAACACATCGAGGCCGCCATGTTGCTGGTTGAGGCGCTCGCCGAGTTGTTCCAGCGCTTTGCCATCGTTGACGTCCAACTGGACCGCAGTGAAACCGGCGACGCTGAGCGCGGCCACGTCTTCAGGCTTGCGCGCAGTGGTCCAGACTTCGTAGCCGGCCATCTTGAAAGCATCGGCAAGGGTGCGGCCAATGCCACTGGAACAACCGGTAATCAACGCAACGGGCATGGCGCATTCCTTGTGCAAAAAAGTGGGGGAGGGGATCAGTCGGAGAAACTACCCTGCAAATGCTCGGCGCGAAACTCCAGGGTTTGCGGCCGATAACCGGGGCGCAGCGGCGGCAGGGGCAAACAGTCTTCCCAGGTGCCGCCGGCCTGCAATTCGCCCGGGCCGCGGTAACGCGGCGCGGTGTATTGATTGTCGGCCAGGTTGACCGTGTCGCCGGGAGCATAGGCCGCAATGCGCCAGCGCAATTCGGTCAGGGGCACGCTATTGCCATTGCTCAGTTTCAGTTGTAACGGGCGATCCGCCGGGCATTGCTCGGGCGCATAGGCGATGCGCAAGTCCAGGCGCGCCAGTTGCTTGATTTCGCGATGGTCCAGCCACACCACCCACATCGCCACGAAGCCCAGGCCAATCGCCGCCGCCACCGAAACAGGCAGGGCCTTGGCCGGATAGCGCAGCAACAGGATCAGCCAGGTGATGACCAGCAGGATGCCGATGAACATGCTTGAACGCTCCGTCGGTGAATGAGCCCCATCCTACCGAAGGCGTCGCACAATGGATATTCGCGGCGGTTACCCGCACACCGCCCGTCGGAACTGTAATTTCTGACAGTGGGCGTCCCGGCCCGTTATTGCTCTTATGGAAAAAGGCACTCAGGGACGTTGACGGACTATGGGCATCCACAGCAACACGCCAACGCTTGCGGTGAGCGATCCGCGCGGGCTGGACATCGCGACAGTAAATTACTGGCGGGCTGAGGACACTCAAACCAATGCAACCCGGATCGAGCGAACCTTGCGCGACGCTGGCGGGCGTGCGGTCAAACAATGGGATGCGCGCCTGTGGGCGCTGCAAGCGACTGATCCGCAGGCACCTGCCAGCCTCCGCGCCGTCCATGGCTTGAACGATAGGCTTCTGCGCTCCGACAGTACCGATGCGGGAATGCACGTCCAGTTGCATGGCTTGGCTGGCGAGATGCTGTTTGGCTGGGATGGCCGGGGCACGCTTCGCGAAATTGGGTACGATGACTTGCTGCGACCGGTCGCTGTGTTCGAGGCAGGCATTGGCGTGCCGCGCCGCTGTGCCGAGCGTTTTACCTATGGCCGACCTGGCGCGGGCGACCCGCTGTGCAATCAGCTCGGTGAGTTGATTCGCCATGACGATCCGGCGGGCAGCGTCCTCTTCGCGCAGTTTGCAATCACCGGGCCGTGCAGCGAAAACACCCGTCACTTCAGCGCCGAGTTGGTTGCCCCGGATTGGCCTGAAGCCGTGGCTGATCGGCAGAAGCTGCTTGAACCCGGAGCAGGGGCAACCACACAGTGGCGCTTTGCGCCGCAGGGATCGCTGCTCGAACAGGTGGATGCCTGTGGTCATCGGCAGAGCTTCGCGCTGACCCTGGATGGGGGGCTGCGTGCGGTTGATCTGCTGCTCGAACCTCAGACCGAGGGGCATACGCTGGTCAGCGATATTCGCTACAACGCCGAAGGGCAGGTCACCCAGGAACGGGCGGGCAACGGTGTACTGACCGCGCTGAGTTACCGTCCCGAAGACGGCCGGTTGCTCACGCGTCATGCTCAGGACCGACTGGGCACGGTGTTGCAACACCTGCTGTATGCCTATGACCGGATGGGCAATGTAACAAGCATTGAAGACCTGGCATTGCCGGTTCGCCACTTCGCCAACCAGCGCATCGAGCCGATCAGTCGTTTCCGCTACGACACGCTTTACCAGTTGCGCCAAGCCACGGGTTGGGAGGCCGGCGCGGGTGGTGGCGGGCCGACAGCCGTGGCCAATTACACGCAGAACTATCGTTATGATGCCGGCGGCAACCTGCTCACGCTGACCCATGTCGGCGCGCAAAGTCCCGGTCATGATATGCAGGCCGCGCGCTACAGCAATCGTTGCCTGCCATGGCGCAACGGCGAGCCGCCCGATGAGGCAGAGATCGGCGCAGCGTTCGACGCACTTGGCAATTTGCTGGTGCTGGAGCAGGGACGCCAGTTGCAGTGGAATCTGCGCAATCAACTCCATTCAGTGGTGACCGTGCAACGTCAATCAGGCGCGGACGATTGCGAAAGCTATCGCTATGACGGCGCCGGTCAGCGGGTATGCAAAACGTACACGACACAGACGGGTGCGCGCAGTCTTCTGGCGCAGGTGCGTTATCTGCCGTCGCTGGAGTTGCGCACAGACACTGGCACGGGTGAGAGCTTGCAAGTGATCACCGTTCAGACCGGACTCAACAGCGTCCGCGTCCTGCATTGGGCAAGTCCGCCACCGGCGGGCGCCAATGATCTTTACCGATACAGTTTCAGCGATCATCTGGGTTCGCTCAGCCTTGAACTGGACGCTGATGCACAGCTGATCAGCCGCGAGCACTTCTATCCCTTTGGTGCGACTGCATGGGCCGACGAGCCTGATGTCAGCTACAAAACCGTGCGTTACTGCGGTAAGGAACGCGACGCCACCGGGCTTTATTACTACGGGTATCGCTATTACATGCCGTGGCGCCAGCGCTGGTTGAATCCCGATCCCAAAGGGTTTGTCGATGGGCCGAACCTTTACCAAATGGTCGGCAACTCGCCCATCCGCTACGTGGACAGTGATGGCGGCGGCAAGGCCGATACCTCAGCGCTGGCAGACAGTGCGCAGAAGCAAAGCGCTTTGCTCGAATCAATGACTTCGGCAGCCGCTGACGTCAGAAACGCGTTGCTCAACCATACCCAGGCGCGACATCGCTTTCGGGCGCTTGGCAGGCGAGTCGTTACGCAGTTGGCCAGCCACGCGGTGAGCGCGGGCGCTCAAACGTTAGGCGGGGCTATAGGCGGCGGATTGGGTGGCGCGCTCGGGCCGATGGGAAGTGCGCTGGGGACGAAGCTGGGTACGCAAGCCGGCGGCAAGTTGGCGGACGCTGCCATTGGTAAAGTCGTGAATACCTATCAGTTGAACCGCTCGATCAACTTCACCGGGCGGGAGATGAACCCCAAGGCTTTCGTCGAAAGCGTCGAACCCAAAAAACAGCAAAGTCTTGCCCAAGTGAAACTGCAACTGGTCGCACATGATCCTCGTACGCCAGAGGGACGATCAAGGCTGGTAAAAATCGCTCGCACCAAGGCTGAGGACAAGCTGATGTCGGTCGTCGGCGACACGCTTGGATCGCAGGCACCGGGGCTGATGAAGACGGGGCGGGAGTTTGCCCTTGCAGCCCGAGGGCTGAATGCAGAGGCGTTGAGTCAAACGTGGGAACACATTCCGGCAGACATTGATATGGCAACCTTCCGAACGCAGGCCATCGTGACCGAGCTGGCAACTGCCGGCAATCCGGACGCTGAGCTCTTCGAAGCGGTATCCGACCTGTCCATTCAAACATTGAGCACCGTTCAAGCGCTGGAGCGTACGCAGGACTTCATTGGCCTGGTGGCGCCAAAACCCTACGCGGGGAGGCAGCAATCAATGGGCGGCTATGCCCGGCCAAAACCACGACGGCAGAACACCCACAGCTGAAAAAGCCCCACTCAGCCGACAGCGGGCAGGAAAAGATTATTGACTATCAACGGACATGACCCGGCGTGCGTGACCGGATCTGCAAGGGGCGGGTTGCCCGAGGAGCTCTCAACAATGCCGCAAGCCATGCTCATTCATTGCCTTACGCCACAGGTAACAGCCTTCGACCCACGCCGCTTGACGATTCGTGCCGTGGATTATTGGCGTCAGGACAGCCGTCCCGCGCAGGCGCGGATCAATCGCGTGGCCCATGATTCGCTCGGTCGAATGACTGCGCAGTGGGACCCACGGTTCGCGCAGGCAGTGCAGCCGAATGTGGTCACGGTGAACTCGTTGTCTGCGAAGGTTACGGGCAGACTCTCGGTCGATGCCGGATGGCGTGTCGGCTTATGGGGCGAGAGTGGCCAGTTGCTGGAGGAGTGGGATGGCCGCGGCACCTGGCGCAAGCTTGAGTATGACGACCAGACGAGACCGCTTGCGATTACCGAAAATGGAGCAATCACTGAGCAGCTTGCCTATGGCGATGCAGCGTTGGGTGAACGCAACCAATGTGGACGCTTGATCCGCCACGATGATTCGGCGGGCACGCTACTGTTCAACGATTACGGACTGACCGGCGCGGTGTTGGAGCAGGAACGCCGTTTCACCGCAGGGGCGACTGCCGGTTTCGTCACCCGCATGCGCATGAGCCCGCTGGGCAATGTGCAGTCGCAAACCGATGCGCAGGCTAACGAGCAGCGATTCAGTCATTCGCTGGACGGCGAATTGGCCGCCGTGGATTTACGTTTGGGTGGGACCACGCAGTGGCTGCCGATGGTCGGCGCCATTGCCCGCAACGCTGCCGGTCAGGTTGAGACACAGGTGGCGGGTAACGGCGTAGTGACCCTTCTTGAATACGACGCTGAAAACGGCCGGCTGCGACGGTTGCTGTCCCGGCTCGGCCAGCAGGCACCGTTGCAGGACCAGCGTTTCGAGTACGATGCGCTCGGCAATGTGCTGAGCATCGAAGAAGCGGCGCTGCCGATCCGTTATTTCGCCAATCAGCGTATCGAGCCGACTCGCCGTTTTGTCTACGACACGCTGTCGCAACTGATTAAGGCGACCGGGTTTGAGGCGCTGACGTCCACTCACGGCCCTCTGTCCGAGCGCTCGGACAGTCTGGCTAACTACTGCCAGACCTACCGCTATGACGAAGGTAACAATCTCCTTGAACTGACCCACGTCGGAGCGCAAAGCCCCGGCCACCGGCTGGTCGCCGATGTCCGCAGCAACCGCTGTTTGCCCGTACGCGAAGGCGTGGAACCGAGCGAAGAAGACTTTCGGAACGGTTTCGACGGCAATGGCAATCTGCTCAGTCTGCAACCGGGACAAGCACTGTATTGGAACCTGCGAAACCAACTCAGCGAAGTGCGCACAGTCGTGCGCAATGACAGAGCGGAGCGAGCTGACGATAACGAATGCTATAGCTACGACGCCGCAGGCAAACGCGTGCGCAAGCTCCGTTCATTGCTGAGCAAATCGCAAACCAATTTCATCGAAACCCTTTATTTGCCAGGTCTGGAAATACGCACCCATAGCGGCACGGGTGAAAACCTGCAGGTGATTGACGTGCAGACCGGGCGCGGGAGTGTACGAGTGTTGCACTGGGTGACGAAAAGGCCGGAGCAGCTTGCCAACAATCAACAACGTTTCAGCCTGACGGATCATCTAGGTTCAATCACGCTGGAGCTCGATCAGGACGCCAGCATCATCTCGCGGGAAGCCTATTACCCATTTGGCGGCACCGCGTGGGTGGACGGCGATGCCGTGCAAGTCAGTTATAAAACGGTGCGCTATTCGGGCAAGGAGCGGGATGCAACGGGGCTTTATTACTATGGGTTTCGCTATTACCTGCCTGAATGGCAGCGATGGCTGAATCCGGATCCTGCCGGAGCGGTGGATGGATTGAATTTTTTCGCAATGGTTACGAATAACCCAGCCAGCAAAGTGGATGCTGAAGGACTGGTCGGTGAAAGATGGCGACACGTCCGTGACGTACTGCTTCCCGAAACGCGACCCGCTGCCTTGGTCCATCCCATGTTGGGCATAAAGCGTCGGGCTGAGTTTGTCGCTGAGAATATCTCAGACCCGTCACGCACACGGCCAGCCTCTCGCCAGTATCAAGGGGTGCATTATATGTCGCGAGAAGAACGCGCGGCCCACACCGTTTCGATAAAGGATAAGCGTATATATGCAACCTCGCCTTCAGGCGAAACAAGCCTTTTAACTTCTTCGGCCGAGTTCATCCATCGAGGAAAAGTTCTGACGGGAGAAACACCCAAAAAGACCAACGCGGATAATTGGAAATATTCGCAAATGAATTATGTACTGGGCTGGAGCGAAGAAGCACCGCATGACAAACAGCTTGTGATTTTCAAAAGGCAGGATAATAAAGTCCACCACAGCAGTGCTTTTGGTGGCGGCAGAGTTCTGGATGCAGGTCTGATGACACTTTATGAGGGACGCATAGCATTCATCGAAAATAAGAGCGGTCATTATAAGCCCCACATGGAGCAGAAAATGCACACGTTACAGTTTCTGCAACAAGCGGGCATGGACCTCTCGGATACATTCATATCGGACTTTGTGCCAATGATTCCGGCCGACCCCAAGGATCCGCATTCTTTTCCAACTCCGGATTTTGAAGGGGGGGATGTCTTTCGGGCAGATGACTTTTATAAAAAGAGAGGGGAAGGGAATATTTTCAAAGCCCCGGATTTCGACCCTGAGGACCCCAAGAGATTTACTACGCAAACACAGGTGTATTGGCCGATGCGCTAAGTAAAAAAGCCCCCGCCCAACCCGCTGCGGATAGGGGACGCAACGGGCTGGACGAGGGCTTCTTGTTTCAGCGAGCGATTACTGCGCGATGGTTTTCACCGACACGCCGCGTTCGATCGGGGTGGAGCGGCCGTAGATGTCTTCGAAGCGTTCGATATCGTCTTCGCCCAGGTAGCTGCCCGATTGCACTTCGATGATTTCCAGCGGGATCTTGCCCGGGTTGCGCAGGCGATGCACCGAGGCGATCGGGATGTAGGTCGACTGGTTTTCACAGAGCAGAAACACGTTGTCGTCGCAGGTCACTTCGGCGGTGCCGCTGACCACGATCCAGTGTTCGGCGCGGTGATGGTGCATCTGCAGCGACAGGCACGCGCCCGGTTTGACCGAGATGTGCTTGACCTGGAAACGCCCGCCCATGTCCACCGAGTCGTAGGAACCCCACGGACGATAGACTTCGCAGTGGTTCTGGGTTTCGCTGCGGCCCTGGGCGTTGAGGGTGTTGACCATCTGCTTGACGCCCTGGACCTTGTCCTTGTGGGCAATCATCATCGCGTCCTTGGTTTCGACCACGACGATGTTTTCCAGACCGATCACCGACACCAGTTTGCCGTTGCCGTGGATCATGCAGTTCTTGCTGTCCTGGATCACCACATCGCCTTTGCTGACGTTGCCGTTGGCGTCTTTCTCGTTGACTTCCCACAGCGACGACCAGCAACCGACATCGCTCCAGCCGGCAGTCAGCGGCACGACGCAGGCGCGCTGGGTTTTTTCCATCACCGAGTAGTCGATAGAATTGTCCGGGCAGCAGGCGAAGGTGGCTTCGTCGAAGGTGATGGTGTCGGCGTCCTGCTGGCTGCGCTCAAGGGTCAGCAGGCAGGTGTCGTAGATGTCCGGATCGTGCTTTTTCAGCTCTTCGAGGAAGCGGCTGGCGCGGAACAGGAACATGCCGCTGTTCCAGTAGTAGCCACCGGATTCGACGTATTCGGTGGCACGTTTGACGTCCGGCTTCTCCACGAAGTGCGCGACCCGGCTGACGCCTTCAGGCAGCAGCGAATCGGCAGTGGACTTGATGTAGCCATAGCCGGTTTCCGGTTTGGTTGCCGGCACGCCGAACAGCACCATTTCGCCGTTCTCGGCAGCGACGGTGGCCAGGGCGAGGGCGCGTTGCAGGGCTTTCTGGTCTTCCAGTACGTGGTCGGCCGGCAGCACCAGCATCAACTCGTCGCGACCTTCATTGACCAGCATCATCGCGGTCAGCGCCACGGCCGGCGCGGTGTTGCGCCCGAACGGCTCCATCAGGATGCGCTGGCATTCCAGATTGCGGTTGGCCAACTGCTCGTTGACGATAAAACGGTGATCCTTGTTGCAGACCACGATCGGGGTGTCCATGCCTTCAAACACCAGGCGTTCGAGGGTTTGCTGGAACAGCGTGTGTTCGCCGGTCAGGGCGAGAAATTGCTTGGGGAACTGCTTGCGCGAAAGAGGCCACAGACGCGAACCGCTACCACCTGACAAGATCACCGGAATCATAATGTTTACTCCATAAAATCAATTTGGTTAGAGCCCTGTGGGAGGGGGCTTGCCCCCGAAGGCGATGTATCAGTCGACATGAATGTTGAATGTCGGACCGCTTTCGCGAGCAAGCTCGCTCCCACAAGGGTTACTGCGTCAGTTCGGGAAAAGGGTTAGCGCGTCGACACCGGGCGTTTCACCCAGACTGGCGACAGGTTGCTGCCGGTGCCGGTGACGTACAGCACCGCTGCTTCACCGCGCTCCAGGGCGACCGGTTTCACGTCGCCGACTTTCTTGTCGCCTTCGTACAGCGCCAGGCTGACTTTCACCGGGTTGATTTCACGTTCGCCACGGCCCTTGGCGGCGACGTTCGGCACCACTTCGGTCTTGCCGTCGGCGGTTTTCAGGGTCAGTGGCTTGTCGCTGAGGTTCTGCACGCGCACCAGGGATTTCTGCTTGTTCTTGAAGGGCGGTTCTTCGATCAGTTGTGGCGCACCGGAAGCGTTGTTGACCAGGGTGTAGTAGTGGTCACCGGCGAGTTTCACAGGCAGGGTCTGGCTGCCGACCTTGGCGCTGTAATCGCCGCCCGGCATAAAGCTGAAGTCGCTGCTGGCCAATGGCGCAACATCGTTCAGGCTGGTGCTGCCGACGGTGGCGCTGACTTCAGCGTTGCTGGCGTTGTAGATGCGCACGAAGGTCGAGCCTTTCGGTGCGGTCGGGCCGTACAGCGCGGCGTCGCCGCCGGCGAAGGCCGGGACGGAAAGCACGCTGAGGCCAGCAACCAGTGCGAAGCTTTTAGCGAGACGACGAGGAGTTGTAGTGAAAGTCATGGTGTACCTCTCTTTCAGTTTTGCGCCCGATCGGGCGTCTCGGATTTAGTGTTGATGGCTACGTTTTGTTGGCGGGCGCCGGCTTGTTTAAGCTCTGCGACCCACTGCGGGTCGGCGTCGCCGATTTCGTTGTTCACAGGCAGATATCGTTCAGGAAACTCCCAGATCAGCACTTGCGGCGGGCTGTTCTTGAAGTCATCGCTTTTCAGGTAGCTGAGCATTGGCAGAATCGGGCCGTGGCCGTCTTCGGCGTAGTTGACGACGTCGCTGTGCAGCGCCTGTTTCAGCGCACCAACGAAGTTCCAGTTGGGGTTGGCGCTGTAGCTGGTGCCGATCAGCGCCACCGGCACTTCGCTGTTAGCAAACAGGGCGTCGTCACCGGCAGGTTGCTCGGCGGCAACGGTGTTGCGTTTCAGCAAAGGCTCAGGCGCCGGCATCATGTTTTCGAACAGCGGATCAAGCGGCAGGAACAGACGCAGGTCGCCCTTGTGCGTGACCTTCTCCGCCGGCGTGGTGACGAAGCGCTGCGGCTCGCCGCTCAGCGGGGATTGCTCGGCGATGGTTTTCGCCAGGGCATTGGCCGCGATTTCGGCGCCTTCTGGAGTCCAGTGGGTGTCGGTGCGCAGGAACACTTGCTGGCCGTTCTGCTTGGCCTGTTGCAATGGGCCGAGCAGGTCAGGGGCGAGGATCTTGTCGGCTGCCACTCGAGCGTGGAAATCCTGATAGAGGTTCTGGTGAATGCTCGAAGGCTTCACTTCATCCAGATGCTCCGGATACAGACGCACCTTGGCCGGCACGATCGCCATCACCAGTTTCACGCCTTTCTCTTTCAGGGTCTGGCGCACGCCTTCGACCAGCGCGTAGTTGCCTTGCAGGTTCAGCTCTTCATTGACGATCGGGTTGAATTCTTCATCGCTGTACAGCCACTGGTCGCGACCGAGCACGACACCCGGACGGCCTTCGTTGAACAGTTTGAAATCCAGCGCGGCCCAGAGGTTGGTGCCCAGACGCTTGATCGGGAATTCCTCGTCGTAATGGGTCTCCACAGCCTTGGTCCAGCGGCCGTTGAGCACCGTCGCGTCGGCGTTGGTGCTGAAGCCGAAGAAGCTGCGAATCGACCACAGACCGAGGACCAACAGCGTCACCAGAAACAGGGCGATGTAGAAGATGCGTAATGAGCGGGTCATGTCAGATCCCTCAGAACTGGAAGTAAAGGAACGGCGAGAAGCTTTGCGCCGAGAGTTTGAGAATCGAGGCGATGAACAGCAGCAGGATCAACCCGCGCATCACGTAGCGCGACCAGTCAGCGGTCCAGTAGGCGGGCTGCACCTGGGCTTCGACGCCGACGGTGTAGCCAGGCTCGTGGATGGCCGCCGGGTTTTCGCCGGGGGCTGCCTTGATCATTCCTGGGGTCGCGGTGGCAGGACCATCGGCCTCGACGTTGACTTCGGGTTTGGTCTTGGCGGGCGGCTGATTGGTGTAGAGGTCACGCAGGCCAAAGAACGCCAGCGTCACGTAAGCCACCACCAGGGTTGCCACTTGCAGACCGGTGAGGCTGGCCTGATTGAGTTCCGACAGCGACCAGTCGCCGAAGCTGAACATTGCGCCGTACATGCGGCCGGCAACGTGCAGGTTCTCGGCGCGGAAGATCACCCAGCCCATCACCACCAGCAGGAACGTCAGCGCCCAGCGGATCGGGTTGAGGCTGCGCGGCGAGGTGTTCAGCCCCAGCGCTTTCTCGATTGCCAGCCACATGCCGTGCCAGGCGCCCCAGATGATGTAAGTGATGTTCGCGCCGTGCCACAGACCACCGAGCAGCATGGTCAGGAACAGGTTGCGATAGGTCATCAGCGTGCCTTTACGGTTACCGCCGAGGGTGATGTACAGGTAGTCACGCAGCCAGGTCGACAGGCTGATGTGCCAGCGGCGCCAGAACTCGGTGATCGACTGGCTGATGTACGGCTGCTTGAAGTTTTCCATGAAGCGGAAACCCATCATCAAGCCCAGGCCGATGGCCATGTCGCTGTAACCGGAGAAGTCGAAATACAACTGCGCGGTGTACGCCAGTGCGCCAAGCCAGGCATCGCCCGTGGTCGGGTTCTGCAGGGCGAAGCAGTGGTCGGCGACCACGGCGAGGGTGTCGGCGATGAAAACTTTCTTGATGAAGCCCTGCATGAACCGCGTGCAGCCCTCGGAGAACTTGTCGAGGGTGTGCGTGCGGTTGTTGAACTGGTCGGCCAGATCGCGGAAACGCAGGACCGGGCCGGCAATCAGGTGCGGGAAGATCGCCACGAATGCCGCGAAGTCGATCAGATTGCGCGTTGCCGGCGTATCGCCACGGTACACGTCGATGATGTAGCTGATCGATTCGAAGATGTAGAACGAAATACCGATCGGCAGCAGCACGTGGGTGAGGATGAACGGCTCAAGACCCACCGACGTCATCATCGCGTTGATGCTGTCGACACCGAAGTTGGCGTACTTGAAGTAGCCGAGGATGCACAGGTCGACCGCCACGCCGAGCAACAGCCAGCGCTGCGCCGGTTTGGTTCTGACACCGGCGGCACCGACTTTGAGTCCGATCCAGTAGTTCCACAGCGTGACCGCTGCGAACAGCGCGAGGAAGTCCACCCGCCACCAGGCGTAGAACACGTAGCTGGCGATCAGCAGCAGCAGATTGCGATAGCGTTGCCCGCTCAAGTAGTACAAGCCGAGAAAGATCGGCAAGAACAGAAACAGGAACACGTTGGATGAAAATACCATCCCGATCTCTCCATGTTTGAATCAACAGTCAAGGGCCAAGGCCCCCCCAAACCCCCCGTGGTAGTGGAGGGGCAAAACGGTCGTGCGCTCGTTCCCACGCTCTGCGCGGGAATGCCTCATTGGACGCTCTGCGTCCGCTTCGGCATGGGACGCGGAGCGTCCCGGGCTGCATTCCCACGCGGAGCGTGGGAACGATCAGCCATCAATGTTTTCAGGAACCCTTGTTGCCCTTTTCATGGGACGGGTCGTAGACCTTGGTCAGGTCGCCGCCGAGGCGGAAAGTCTTGAACGGCTGCATGTCGCGCTTCTTCTCAAGCACATCCGGTGCACAGGTGTAGAGGGTGCAGTACGGTTCGAGCCAGGCGAATTTCATGTCCTCTTTGAGATCGGTCATGTCCTGTTTCTTGCCGTTTTTCTCTTCGAACGCGTCCGGGTCTTTCACCCCAGACAACACCCGATCACCCAGACGCTTGAGCGCGCCGTTGTTTTCCTGACGCAAATCGACACCGTTGACCTGGGCGAAACTGGCGATCATCGCCAGCGGCGGCAGGGCGTAGTTGTGATAGGCGAGGGCGCGTTGCTGACGCTTGAGTTCGTTGGGCAGGTAGCCGTCGGCATCGACTTGATTGACGCCGACCTTGTATTCCTTCACGGCCCAGTCAAACAGGTCGCGACGATTGGTCGCGACGGCGGTCGCCATCACCGACCAGGCAGCCCAGTACGAGTGGTTGTTGGTTTTTTCCAGCGGCAGGTTGTCCCAGTCGCTGACCACCTGATCGGCCATTTTGCTGAACCAGGCCTCGATCAGCTGCGCTTGCTGCTGATGCTCGGCCAGTGGATGCGAGTCGGAGAACTTCAGGTGAAGGTAGGAGGACGCCATGCTGCCCAGCGCCCATTTGCGCATCGACTTGCCGGTGTGGTTGAAGTCTTTCGACATCAACGCATCGGCCTTGGCCCACGCGGTCAGCCAGTCGAGCGTGCAGTCGAGCTGCTCCGGGCGACCGTCGCGCATGAATTGCATGACGCGCTTGGCGGTGCCGCGCTCCAGCGTAGTGATGTCCTTGGTGGTGTCGCGGAAGGCTTTTTCCGACTGCACGTTCAGCGTTGCGCGTGCCTTGTCCGAACCTTCGTATTTGCTGCGAAATTGCAGCGGACCGGTGTAGGGCGTCGGCATCGCGTCGCAGCCTTCGCTCTTGTCGCCGGTCTTGAATTTATCCACCGGTGCAAAGTAGCCCTGCGGTGGACGCAATGGCGCGGCGGCCTGGGTAGCCCCGGCGAACATCGCCAGGGTCAGCAGGGAAGGCGCAAGCAGGTGTTTGATCGTTCGATTTCGCATAGCAGACCTCATTGCCCGAGCTGCGCGGTCTGTTGACCTGCGCCCGGGAATACGTTGCGTTTGCAGATTTTCGCTTCGACTTTTTGTGGCGCGGCGCCGGGCTTGGCTTCAGGCCCCTGGACTTCAACGGCCAGCAGGTTTTGCGAGGCCCAGTCTTCGTCCGTGCGCAGCTCAAAGGCGAAACGACCGTCGGTGTCGGAGGTTTCCGGTTTCTCGATCTTGATGTCCTCGTGGCGACCGTTCATGTACCAGAGGGTGGCTTGCAGGGTTTTCACCGACGTGTCGGCGAAGCGGATGTCGACCTGATGGTTGCCGTTCTGCAGGTTGAGGTTTTTGCTGTTGACCATCAGTTCCTGTTTGCTGCCCGGCTTCAGCGTGGCGCTGCCGGACATTTGTGCATCTTTGCCTTCGCAGCCGTTATCGAGCAGCGCCATCATCTGGCGATAGATGGTTTCCTGGTCGAGGCGATACAGCGGCGAGAATTCCCAGATGAGAATTTTCGGCGGGGTTTTCTGAAATTCTTCGCTGCCCAGGTACTGCAGCATCGAACCTTCGAAACCGCCGCCGGGGAAAGCAACGTTGAGAATATCGGCGCCGATGGCTTCTTCCAGGAAGCCGGCGAAGTTGTAGTTCTTGCCGCTGTGCGAGGTGCCGACCAAGGTGATTTGCGGGTTGCCCGAATCGCCGAACAGGTCGCCGTCGCCTGCCTCGCCTTTCGGCTCGGTGGTGAACTGGTCCATGTACTGGATCGCGTAGCTGGTGCCGCACAGTTGCCCGGCCATGTTATGCAGGGTGCCGGTCTTGCCCATGCGCCCGGAGCGCTTGGTCTCGAACTCACGCTTGGGAATGTCGGCGAAGGCCGGGATCTGCTTGACCTTCTCGGCGACGATTTTCGCCGTGCGCTGGGCCCCGTATGGCGTCCAGTGCTGGTCGCCGCGGAAGTAGAAATCGTGAGCGGGCAGGGTCTCCGGCAGCGATTCGTTGGTCAGCGGCGACAGGTCCGGCACCACGTAACCCATCTGGGCGAAACGGCCGAGCATGGTCTTGTAGTTGCTCAGCGCTTTGTCGTAATCGAACGCGGCTTTTTCCTGCGGGTTGAGCTTGTTGCGGTTCACCAGGCCACGGGTCGGCTGGTAGACAATCACCAGCTCGACGCCTTTGCTCTTGAATGCATCGTGCAGCTGTTGCAGGCGCTTGTAGCCGGCCGCAGTGGTGTTGAACTCGGTGCGCAGGTCTTCCTGGGTGCGGAACAGCCAGTCGCCTTGCGCCTGCACCAGGGTGGTGAAGTTCTGCTGATAACGCGTGGTGTAGTTCTTCGCGTCATGGGCCGCCGGGCACAGGTTGCAGCATGGCTCGGCGGTGAATTTCGGTGGCGCGGCAGTTGCACCGCCAGCGTCGGCGCGCGCATTGCCGGCGGCGAGAATGCCAAGGGTCAGGGCCGAGAGGCTGAGCAGTTTGATCATGTGTGGGTGCATAAAGTTATCCTCAGTCCTGCATTTCGGTCTGGCGTTCGACAGGGTCGATCAGCACGGCTTTCTGCTGGCGCACCAGCAGGTCGAGAATTTCATCCTGGCGCTCGCCGAGGATGCCGTTGAAGCTGATGCCGCTGGATTTGGTCGGCGCCAGCATCGATACGCGGTACAGCTCGACACTCAACGGCGAGTCGATCGACAGCGGGCCGCTGCCATTGGCCGCCAGTTCACCGCCGACGACGATCAGCGACACTTGGGCATCGAACGGGTCGAGCTTGATGTCACGGTCGGTATCGGTCAGGTCCTTGATGTGGCCGTAGACGCCGGTCAGGCCGTTGGCCATGGCAATGTTTTCGTAGAGGCGGATGTTCACGCTGTTACGAATACGGATGCCGTGGCGCTGGTTGCTGATGACCTTGTTGCCCCACAGCAGGTTGTCGGCGGACTCGTAAAGGGTGATGCCGTCGGTGTGGTTCTTGTAGATCTCGTTGTAGGCAATGATGTTGTTGACGCTGTTACGGTCGATCACCAGGCCCGACAACTTGTTGTCGAAACTCTTGTTGTTGAAGATGAAGCTGTCGTTGACCTCACGGGAAATAATGATCCCGTGCTTCTTCTTCGTGCCGTAAACGGTGTTCTCGGCAATGATCAGGCGGTGCGAGCGGTCATGCGGGTCGATGCCGTAGACGATGTTGTCTTTGTAGGTGCTGCCCTTGACCACGAAGTCGCTGGTTTCGTAGCAGTAGAAGCCGTACCACATGTCCGAGAACTCGGAGCCGACGATCCAGCCGGTCGGCTCGGGACGCTTGAGAACTTTGGCCATGTTCGGCGTGTACTGGGAAATACTCACCCCGTACGACTTACTGTTGGCGTAGCCGAAGCTGGCCATCTTGCTGTTGACGATGTAGGTCTGCGTGCCGCCCCAGGCGAGCAGGAACGGGCGGAATTCCTTCGGCGAGCGGAAGGTTGCCGGGCCGTTGTCCTTCTCGCGCCAGCCAGTGACTTTGGTGTCACGCACAAACAGCTGGCCGTCGTTGACCAGGAATGCACCGGCCTCTTGCGAGAGGCGCAGTTCCTGAGTCTGACCGTCGATGTCGAGGATGCCTTTCTCGCCGACCACGATCGGCAGTCGGGCCAGGTACACGCCCGGCGAGGTCTCGCTGAAATACTGCTTGGGCAGTTTTTTCGCCAGATCCTTGAGGTTCATGTAGCCGTCGTCGATGAAGATCGCCTGCGGGATGCCGTGCTGACGCACCACCCATTCGGCCATCTTGTTATCGCCGCCGATGAAGTCCTTCAGGGCGTTTTCCTGCATCATCCGGCGCACGCTGATCTTGCCCGCTTTGCTGCGTACGATCTTCGCGGCCGCGGCCTCGGCGGTGTAACCGGAAAGGTCGGGCAGTTTCGGCTTGGCCAGTTCCAGCGCTTCGGTCGGTGCACTGCTGACCGTGTAAGTCTTGGCCTGCTGCAGCTCTTTGGTCATGGTCGCGGGCTTGCCTGGTTGAGGCGCAGCGGCCTCAACGTTGGCGAAGGCGCCAGCGCTGGCCAGCAGCATCGCGCCGGCCAGCAGGCTGAGTGAGCCTGTCCGGGTGCTGATCATGTCGGGCACTCCCTTGGCGGCTCGCATCAGAAGCGCCAGATCACGTCGATGAACGCACGGTGCATGTACGAATCCACCTGGCTGCCATAGGCATCGCCCGGTTTGAACACACCGCCACGGAAGCGCACCAGCGCCGAAGGCTCGTCGATCGACTGGCTCAACGCCGCCGGCAACAGGCCTTGCTTGAAGTACTTGGTGACCACCAGGTCCATCTCCTGACCCAGGTCCTTGTTGCCGTCTTCAAGCGGCAGCGAGGTGCTGGAGAGGATCGCGCCGGTGACGTCGTCGGTGTTGTTTTTCACGGCGTTGATGCCGTTGCTGCCCACCGGCTTGTTGCCGTCGACACGCCAGAACTTGTGGTAGATCAGGCTGGCGTCGTACTCGTCGTTGACCATCCACGAACCGAACAGGGTGGCGGTCTGCATGTTGTTCATTTCGCCACGGAACGCTTCGCCGAAACGGTGCACGCGCGAACGGGTGCCGGTGTAGTTGGAGCGGTTGCTCTCCAGACCGTTCTGTTCGTAGTCGGCACTGGCGCGGGCATAGGCACCGCCGACTTGCCATTGCGGATCGAGGCGCAGACGCACGCCGACATCGGCCGCCCAGCCGCTGATGTCATCACTGCGTTTGGCCTGTGCAGGGCGGCTGCCATCGGCGTTCAGCGCGTTGACCGTGTCGCGGTCGCCGCTCATGCCGGTGATGCTGCCCCAGTAGTTGACGGTGTTGGTGTTGCGCCAGTTGTAGGCGTCGCTGTCGGCGGTCAGACCGATCCAGCTGATGTCGCCGTTCTCGGTCTTGTCCAGCGAGTCGCGCGGGACGCCCGGCTCGGCGTAATCGAGTTTGCCGTCATCGTGGGTGTGATGACCACGAATGCCGACCCACTGGCCCGGCGTCCACTGATAGGCCGCATCGGCGTAGGCGTGCAGACGATCCTTGTCTTTCGGCGCCAGCTCTTTCAAGTCGGTGCGGTATTCGCTGAAGCGCTCGGCGACACCGGCGTTGGCACGCAGCAGGGTGGTGTCGAAGGTCCAGTTCAGCGCTTCGATGTTGGTGTCGCGCCATTGGCCGTCGTCATTGCGCAGGCGCTGGCGACCGAACTTGAGGATCTCGCCGGGGTAGGGCGTGAAGCCGCTGTAGCCGACCCAGAACTCGCGCATCGCCAGGTAGTTTTTCTTGGTTTCGCGATCACCGCTGTCGGTGGCTTGCGCACCGTCGGATTGTTGCAGGGTGTCGGTCTCGATGATGTCGGTCGAGGTCACGGCCTGGCCCATGGCGTAGGCGCTCCACGCGCCGCTTTCGCCGTAGACCCACGGACGCAGGTCGAGGCCGACGCCATTGACGTCGCCGCCACGGGCGGTGCCGAGGTCGCGGTCGTCTTCGGACTGGCCGGTGAGTTTCACTTCCAGGCCGAAGTTCTTGCTTTCAGTCATCGCGGCGAGTGTCGGGCAAGACCAGATCAGCGCGAACGTGAGGCCAATGCCAGCCTTCACAAATGGATTCAACTTCATAATTTTTCCTCGCCGTCTTCTTCTTGCAGGGCGTGCAGTTGCAGCGTGTTCGGGTTCAGGGCGCCGCGGCTGGCTTGCTCTTGTTGCAGCAGGCGGCGGGCTTCGGGCAGGCGCTCGGGCGGCAATTGCGCCTCAAGCGTGGCCGCCAGTTCATCGGCTTGCGGGGTGTTTTGCGCCTTGGCCAATTGGCTGAACACGTAGGCGTTCAGCGGGTCGGGCTTGGTGCCCTTGCCTTGGGAAAACAGCTGGGCGATGGCGAAATCGGCGCTGTTCTGGCCGTTGCGCGCAGCCGTCAGCAGATGATCGAGGGCCTTCTGCGGATAGACCTTGCCCAGGTAACCACGGCGGTAAATCTGGCCGAGGTAATAGTCGGCAGCGACCTCACGGCCAACGGCTTTCTGGAAATGTTCCTCGGCGACTTTGGCATCTGCCGGAACCACTTTGCCTTCGTAGTAAACCTTGCCCAGCAACAGCTCGGCGCGCGGCTGATCGGCGGCACGGCCGTTGTCCAGGTACTTCATCATCTGGTCGACATCGCCCAGTTCGGGGAAGTCGTAGAGCAGTTGCGCAAGGGTGACCCATGACGCCGGGTAGCCCGGAGCGATCGGCTCGAGCAGCGACTGCGCGGTTTTCTCGTCGGTCTTGCCCAGGGTCGAATCAGCCAGCACGCGGGCCACGGAATCGACCCGTTGCGCAGTGACGGTGCCACGGCTGTAACCGGCCTGCATCTGCTTGATCAGCTCGGCCTGTTGCTCGGGTTGGCCGCGTTTCTGATAGACCGTGGCCAGTTCGACATAGCAGATGTCGGTGGTGGTGAGCGCGGCCTTGCAGATTTTTTCCACGTCATCCAGGTGCTGATCGTAAGTGCCCTGGGTGCGATACAGCAGCACTTGGGCCAGACCGGCTTCCGGGTAACCGGCCTTGCGCCACTGATCGATTTGCTGCTGGGCGTTGACGTTGGGGAAGCTGTGCGGGTACTGCAAATAGAGCATCGCCAGCGGGATCAACGTATTGCCTTCGCCGTTGGCGGCAGCTTTTTTCAGCAGGGTTTCGGCTTCGTGGTGCTCGGCTTCGGTGGCGCCCGGTTTGGCCACGAGCAAGCGACCGAGACGGGCCTGGGCGCGCGGCGAAACACTGGCGGCGGCGCGGTAAGTCGCTTCGGCCTGTTTCATCTGCGCCGGGTCGCGGCTGTCGACCTGGATATCGGCCAGGCCCACTTGCGCTTCGCTGTAGCCCAGCTCGGCGAGTTGCTGGTAGTTCTGCGCCGCAGTGGCGGTGTCGCCACGCTTGAGCGCTTCGTTGGCCAGACGCTGATCGGGCAGACCGGCGCAACCGGCCAGAGACACTGCCAGCGCCAAGGCACACACCGTCCCAATGTAGGAGTGAGCCTGCTCGCGATGCAAGCGACTCGGTACATCAGACACACCACGGCGATCCTTTCGCGAGCAGGCTCGCTCCCACAGGGTCGGCGGTGTGTTCAAGTTATGAGTAGTCACAGGCATGTCCTCGACTTAAAGACCGGCAGCCATGGCTTTGTCGATCAGCCAGTTCAGGTTCGGGCCACGGTCGCTGTTCACTTCCACCGGGCGGCCGGCGAAGCTGCTGTCCAGCGGCTCGTCAGGCTGGATCTGCACACGGATGTCGGAAGACAGGTCGGCGCTCTTCAGGCTGCTGCTGCTGACGATCTTGCCGGTTCGGGTCTTGTCTTCGCCGGCGATCTGGAAGCTCACCGGGGTGCCCGGACGCACGTCGCCGAACTGGCGATAGGAGAAGCGCGCATCAACAGTCGCTTGAGTGTTGCGCGGCACCAGCTGGAAGATCACGTCGCCCTTGCTCGCGTACTGACCGTCAGCCACCAGTTGCTGGGCCACGGTGCAGTCGCACGGCGAAGTCAGGGTGCCGGTCATTTGTTTGCCGAACAGTTCTTCAACCTTGGCCGGGGCCAGTTGATCTTCCGCCAGATGACCCTTGAGGACGTCGAGCATGCTGGTGCTGAAGGTTGCCAGCGGGGCGCCTTTGGCGGCGACGCCGTCCGACTTGATCAGGCTCTGCACGGTGCCGTCGCGGGGCATGGTGATGTTCATGCCCGGCACGCTGACCAGACCGGCCTGGGCGTGGCTGACGAAGTACATGCCGTACACCGACTTGAAAATGAAACCGGCCGCCACCAGACCGACGGCGAAAATGCCGGCGCTGAAGGTCACCGCTTTCAGGCGTCCGAACGCGGTCATGCCATTGCCGCTGTCCTTGTTCTTGCGCGCCTTGGTGAAGTTGTCGCGCTGCAAGGTCGCCAGTACTTCGCCGATGCTGACGATGTCGCCGGCCAGGTGCGAAGTGATCAGGTGGCGCAGGGTGGAAATGTCCTGCGGCTCCAGGTTCTGGAACTGGCAACCGGTGCGGCCGGTCTGGCGATCAAAGGAGCGCACTTGCAGCTCGACGTCCATGGCGATGCCGAGGTTGTCGATGACAAATTGCAGGCGCGCCTTGTACACCTGGCCGACCGTCAACTGCAGCTGCCCGGCGTTGAACGCCAGACCACCGGCAGACAGGTCGATGACCCGAGCTTCGACCGGCGTGCGGTCAGGACCGAAAAAGCGCAGCTTGGCCGGGATTTTGACCCGGGCGTGTTGGCGCTGGGCTTCGGATTCATGCACTACGTTGACGTTCACGGCGGTATTCATAGGGGCGATTTCCTTGTTAATTCAATAGGGGCGGTTCAGACCATCATCAGCAACACGGCGACAAAAATGCTGCCGGCGGAGAAGGTCATGGTCCGAGACGACCAGGTGTTGAACCAACGTTGAAAGCTGGCGAGATCACGGGTCAGGGCGGTCGGTTGGCGAGTCCAGGACTGTTGGTCGAGACGGAAGAACACGTAGATCTTCACCAGCGCGCCAACGATCTGGTTGTAATACAGAATCGCCGGATAAGCCGGGCCGATGCGGTGACCGGAGCACGACAGCAGCAGCGTCAGGATCAGGCGGGTGATGCCGATCCACAGCAGGTACACCAGGATGAACGCGGTGCCGTACTTGAAGCTGGCGATGATTGCCACGGTCAGGCCGAGCAGCGAGGTCCACATCGACACGCGCTGATCAAACAGCACCACCGAAGTGAACGCACCGAGACGGCGGATACCCAGGCCCAGCGCGCGCGAATTCTGGCGCAGGTTGTTGCCGTACCAGCGGAACATCAGCTTGCGACTGGCCTTGATGAAGCTCTTTTCCGGCGGGTGTTCAACAGTGTTGATCGCCGCGTCCGGCACGTAAAAGGTGTCGTAGCCCAGGCGCATCAGGCTGAACCAGCTCGACTTGTCGTCGCCGGTGAGGAACTTGAAGCGGCCCAGACGCCAGTGCTGCAGCGAGTCGCTTTCGACGTCGGCGATGAATTCCGGGTTGGTCACTACGGACGCTTTGAACACCGACATACGACCGGTCATGGTCAGCACGCGCTTGGACAGGGCCATCGAGCACATGTTGATGTGGCGCTGGGCGAAACGCAGCTTGTGCCATTCGCTCATGATGTAGCCGCCGCGCACTTCGCAGAATTCGTTGGTGGTCAGGCCACCGACGTTGCCGAACAGCTGGAACCACGGCACGGTCTTGCGCACGACGCCTTCGCCGAGCACAGTGTCGCCGTCGATCACGGCCACCACGGCACGGTCGTCCGGCAGGTGGCGGGAGATGGCGCGGAAACCGAAGGCCAGACCATCGCGCTTGCCGGTGCCGGGAATGCGCACGAAATCGAGCTTGACCCGCTCCGGCGGATTCATCCGCGCCCACAGCGCCTTGACCAGCAACTCGTCGGACATTTCCACGATCGAGCAGACAATGGTGGTCGGCAGTTCGCAGTCGATGGCTTCGCGGATCACCGAGCTGTAGACCTGCGCTGTGGTCAGCGCGTCGATACGAAAGCTGGTGACCATCAGAAACACATGCGACGGGTCGGCCGCTTTACCCAGCTTGCGCACTTTGCGGCGCAGGTGCGGGTAAACGATGTAAAGAAAAATCATGCCGCGCACAAAGTGCGTTGCACCCATCGAGTAGCGCCAGATACCCACGGCGCCAATCAGGAAAATGAAGTCCTTCGACTCGGCGTCGAATGTGGACGTGGGCAGCATCAAGGCCAGGCCCATCAGCAGACTGAGATAAAAAAGCCAGCCGGCTGATTGCAGAAAAAAATGTTTGAGCTTGGTCATAACCGTCATCCGAAGGTGAGAAGGCTTCAAGCCGCAAGCCGCAAGCTGCAAGCGAAACGCTTTGGCTTGCAGCTCGAGGCTTGTCGCTCAGGGCTGCTTTACCAGCAGATACCTTCGGTGCGGCTACCGGCGCTGGTGGCCTTGGACATGAAGCCCACCAGGTCGATGACTTGCTTGCCCTGCGGCGCTTCCTGGGCCAGCGCACGGAATTTCTCGTCGCGGTTGCCGAGGATGATCACGTCGGAGTTGTCGATCACCGAGTCGAAGTCCGAATTGAGCAAAGACGACACGTGCGGAATCTTCGATTCGATGTAGTCCTTGTTCGCACCGTGGACACGGGCGTACTCGACGTTGCTGTCGTAGATGCTCAGGTCGTAGCCTTTGCCGATCAGCATCTCGGCCAGTTCCACCAGCGGGCTTTCGCGCAGGTCGTCGGTGCCGGCCTTGAAGCTCAGGCCGAGCAGGGCGACTTTGCGTTTTTCATGGCTTTCAACGATGTCGAAGGCGTTCTGCACTTGCGATTCGTTACTGCGCATCAGCGAGTTGAGCAGCGGCGCTTCGACGTCCAGGGAACCGGCTCGGTAGGTCAGGGCGCGCACGTCTTTTGGCAGGCACGAACCGCCGAAGGCGAAGCCCGGGCGCATGTAGTACTGGGACAGGTTCAGCGTCTTGTCCTGGCAGACCACTTCCATCACTTCACGGCCATCGACGCCGACCGCTTTGGCGATGTTGCCGATCTCGTTGGCGAAGGTCACTTTGGTGGCGTGCCAGACGTTGCAGGTGTACTTGATCATCTCGGCAACGGCGATGTCCTTGCGGATGATCGGTGCGTCGAGCTCTTCGTACAGCGATTGCAGAACGTCGCCCGAGGCGGTGTCGAACTCACCGATCACAGTCATCGGCGGCTGGTCGTAGTCGGCGATGGCGGTGGATTCACGCAGGAACTCAGGGTTGACCGCAACGCCGAAGTCGACGCCGGCTTTTTTGCCCGAGCAGTCTTCGAGAATCGGGATGACCACGTTGGCCACGGTGCCCGGCAGGACGGTGCTGCGCACGACGATGGTGTGGCGAGTGGTTTTTTCACGCAGGACGAAACCGATCTCGCGGCATACCGCTTCGATGTAGTTCAGTTCCAGGTCGCCGTTCTTTTTGCTCGGCGTGCCGACGCAAATCATCGACAGGTCGGTATCACGAATCGCCTCGGCGAAGTTGGTCGTACCGCGCAGACGACCGGTCTGGATTCCTTGTTGCAGAAGTTCTCCCAGGCCCGGTTCAACAATCGGCGATTTACCGGCGTTGATCATGTCGATCTTGTCTTTGGCAACATCGACGCCAACTACGTCATGGCCCCGTGCAGACAGGCAACCGGCACATACTGCGCCAACGTAACCCAAACCAAATATGCTGATGCGCATCGCAATTACCTCTGTATATATCAGGCCAAAGAGGCCGGAGTTAATGGTGTTCAGCGGACACTAGTGCACCCGAAACTGTGGCTTACAGGCGCCACAATGCCGTGTGCAGGCATACTAAGTTTCGAGTGTCTAAATAAGTGCACTCAAGATGTGCGCAACCAGGCCTTATAGTTATGACTTGCCCTGTTATGCAGCGGATCTTCTTTTCGGAAGACTCTTGTGCAATCGTCTTGCACGCTTGATGCGGGGATGAAAATCCCTGTAAATCAAGCGGTTCAGTGCTCAGGCGAGCACATTTAAAGGGGTACGACCATGGCCTTTGTAGGGGATATCAATGGTGCGTATCTCCTGCCCATCGTTTCGTTTTGAGACCCGTTAGTCACGTAGTCAAGTTGCTGTGGCAACTTGGTTACATGGCTATCTGCTCCGCGTAAGTTATCTCGTACATACTCGCCGAGAATCGTTACCGGTGGTATGAGCTACGCATTTGGACATAGTTCCTGTCCGCTCATCGTGCCAACTGAAATTTTTTGAAATATTGGTAAAGATGGCACTGCTTTCAAATTGATAGCACGCTCGCTTTCGCCCTTTAGTTTCGGGCCTTAAAATGCGCTAGATAGTTTTGTGCCACTACCTGAAAAAAATTTTGGTGCCACTACTGAAAAAACTGACGAGTGTCGAGTGAAACTAATCTTAGAAAAAACAGGGAGGTTTTTTTGGCGCCATTAAACTGGCGAAATGCGGCGGGGAATTTCTGACATCGTGCGCGGTGCACGACTCTTGCTGAAAAGAGTCGTGCAAACGGCATGCTTTATTCGGGGGCGTGGTCGCGCAGAAACACCAGATTGTCGGGTTTCGACTGTTCGGCGCTGTAGCGATAACCCTGCATGTCGAACTGCTTGAGGTGGGCCGGATCGTTGATTTTTTCCTGAATCACGAAACGGCTCATCAAGCCGCGGGCCTTTTTCGCGTAGAAGCTGATGATCTTGTACTGGCCGTTCTTCTGGTCCTTGAACTCGGTGTTGATGATCCGCGCGTTCAAGGCGCTACGCTTGACCGCTGAAAAGTATTCGTTGGAAGCAAGGTTGAGCAGGACATCGTCGCCTTGATCGGCCAGCGCTTCATTGAGCCATTCGCTGATGCGCGTGCCCCAGAACGCGTACAGATCCTTGCCGCGTGCATTGGCCAGTTTGGTGCCCATCTCCAGACGATAAGGCTGCATCAGGTCAAGCGGGCGCAACAGGCCATAGAGACCTGAAAGCATGCGCAGGTGTTTCTGCGCGTAATCGAACTCGGCTTCGCTGAATGATTGCGCATCGAGACCGGTGTAAACGTCGCCCTTGAATGCCAGCAGTGCCTGCTTGGCGTTCTCCGAGGTGAACGCCGGCGTCCAGCTGCCGAAACGCGCGGCGTTGAGGCCGCCGATCTTGTCGGACACGTGCATCAGCTCGCTGATTTGCGCCGGGCTCAGTTCGCGCAGTTGCTGGATCAGCTCCTGGGAATGGTCGAGGTACTGCGGCTGGGTAAAGCGCTGGGTCGCCGGCGGTGTTTCGTAATCGAGGGTCTTGGCGGGGGAAATCACCATCAGCATGAAGTCGTCTCCTTTAATCGTGGGGGCGATTCTAGGGGGTTGGCCGGGTTGACTCCAGCTATCAAGTCCATAGGTGATCGACGGCTCAACAGATTTCCAGTGTGGGAGGGGGCTTGCTCCCGAAGAGGGCGTGTCAGGCCATTCATTTGCTGATGGCCCACCGCATTCGGGAGCAAGCCCCCTCCCACAATGGATTCGTCTGGCTGCGGGAATCGGTGGCTTATCAGCTATAGTGCCGCGCGGGTTTTGTTATGGAGACATCCCTTTGCGCATTGTTCTTTTATTCACCGCGTGGCTGCTGAGCGTCGGTGCCGTCGCGGCGCCAGGTGATGTGGCGACGCTGGACCGCAGCACCTGGCCGGAGGCGCTCGGCAATCCGACCCTGTTCGACGTTGCGTCGCGAGCGGAAATTCTGATGTTCGCCCGCGGCCTGCTGGGCAGCGAGGCGCTCGACGAGGCGACCCTGGCCCAGCGCCTGGGCCTGCGCACGGTCAATATCGATGTGGTCAATCAGTTGCGCCTGCGCCTCTGGCAGCGTCTGTTGGCCAATTACAACCATGCCCAGCAAAGTTGTGATCAGGACGCTTCCTTCTGCTTCCTCGTCGAAGACTTGCCTACTCTGCGCGAGCAGGCCGCCAAGTTCGTGGTCAGTGACGACAGTTATTACACCCAGTGGGCCGAGCCGAGCCGGATCTTCCATTTGCACTACCTGGACGAGCTGCTGCGCAAGGCCGCGCTGTTCCCGCAGACCAGCAGCGAAATCGATCGTTTCGGCGACTACGAGCGCAATGGCGATGACATGCACGACCGCTTGTTTCTGCTGACTTTCGACAGCGCCGCCAATGTGCAACCGGACAACACCGGCTGGCTCACCGAATACCTGCGCAAGTCGAACCTGAGCGGTACGTTCTTTGTACTGGGCAAGGATATTCAGGCGCGCCTGAGCGATCGTTCGGTCAGCAGCCTGCAGGCGATGTTTTCACAGCAATGCGTCGGCGTGCAGGGCTGGGAGTTTCGTTCCCACAGCCACTGGCAGGACTGGCAGGACTCGGTGCGCCGCAGCGCCGATCTGGTGAAAAACAAATTGCCGGAAAACTACGTGCCGCTGTTCCGTCCGCCGGAAGGACAGCGACGCAGCGATGCTCAGGGTTTCTTCAACGCTCAGGGCCTGCATGTAGCGCTGTGGGACATCGATGCCCAGGACAGCGCCGGCAAACTCAAGGGCGCAGCGAGTGCGCAACGGGTGCTGACGCTGATGCTGTTGTGGCGCCACGGGGTGATCAGTTTCAACCTGAAACAGGACGCGGTGAAGACTTCGTTGCCGTGGCTGCTCTCGCAAACCGCGCAGAGCGGCATCGGTTGGGAAGACTGTCAGGACGGGTTTCGCTGAAAAACGGAAAAGGCCCGGAAACGTTGGGCTTTGGCTGATTTTTTCGGAAAATTCGATGCAGGCGGACTTCCGACTTTAGCGGGGTCTGGGGAGTCCGCCAAGGGCTTTTCGTCACTCTGCAAAATAAACTTAAAAAAACCGTCAAAGTACTTTTTTATGTCATGGGTTTTGGAGTATTACCAAGACAGACCGCCGAAACCTGCAACACAGGTGGCGTCTTCCAAGACCCGTTTGTTTGCAGTCACTTGAATCTCCGCAGGTGGGATTTCGGCAGTCACTTCGAGGCGCAGCACCGCTCAGGTATTGCGTCTACTGGCTCTGACAAAGGTGACCGAGTATGGATGATCACGGACGTAGCCCTTCCTCCAACCAGCCAATCCTTTATGTACTCGATACCAACGTATTGATTCACGATCCAAACGCCCTGCTTAACTTTGAAGAACACCACGTCGCGATTCCGATGACCGTGCTTGAAGAGCTGGACAAGCTCAAAAGCGGGCATCACAGCGTGGCCGCTGAATGCCGTCAGGCCATCCGGCTGATCGACAAGACCCTGGGCGATGCGTCCCCGGAGGACGTCGAACTGGGTGTGCCGATCCAGCGCGGCAAGGGTGGGCCAAAGGGCTTGCTGTCAATTCTGATGAGCAAGCAAGCCGAATCGAACCTGATTCTGCCCGAGCACCTGAACGACAACAAAATCATCAACCAGTTGATCGACCTGCACAGCCGCGATCCGAAAAAGCCCGTGGTGCTGGTCACCAAAGACATCAACATGCGTCTGAAGGCGCGTGCCTGTGGCATCGATGCCGAGGACTACAGCACCGACCAATTGGTCGACGACGTGTCCCTGTTGCCCAACGGCTATCACAACATGACCGGCTCTTTCTGGGACCGCGTGAGCAAGGTCGAAACCCGTCAGGACCACGGCCGCACCTGGCATCAGGTGCAATTGATCGACAACCTGCCGGCGGTGCACATCAACGAGTTCATCATCGACGAACAAGGCTTCGTCGGCTGGATCAAGGAAATTCAGCAAGACAAGCTGCTGATCCTCGACCTGCATCAGGAACCGCTGCTGCATCAAGAGGCCTGGGGGCTCAAGCCGCGCGACATCTATCAGAGTCTGGCGTTGTACGCGCTGCTCGATCCGGACATTCATCTGGTCAACCTGTCCGGCGCCGCAGGTTCCGGTAAAACCATTCTGGCGCTGGCCGCGGCTATCGAGCAGACCATGGTCAGCAAGCGCTATCGGCGCATCATCGCCACCCGCAGCGTGCAGGGCCTGGACCAGGAAATCGGCTTCCTGCCCGGTACTGAAGCGGAAAAAATGGAGCCGTGGCTGGGCGCCATCACCGACAACCTCGAAGCCTTGCACATGGATGACGAGAACACCCATGGCAGCGTCGACTACATCCTCAGCAAAGTGCCGTTGCAGTTCAAATCGCTTAACTACATTCGCGGTCGCAGCTTCCAGCAGAGCCTGATCCTGATCGACGAATGCCAGAACCTCACGCCGCACCAGATGAAAACCATCATCACCCGCGCCGGCGCCGGTTCCAAAGTGGTGTGCCTGGGCAACCTGGCGCAGATCGACACTCCTTACCTGTCCGCGACCAGTTCCGGGCTGACCTACCTGACCGAACGCTTCAAGGATTTCCCCAACGGTGTGCACATCACCCTGCAAGGGGTGCCGCGCTCGATCCTGGCCGAATACGCCGAATCGCATTTGTAACCCATCCCACAAAAACGGGCGGCCAAACGGCCGCCCGGTTTTTTATGCCGAACACAAATCCAGATGTAGGAGTGAGCCTGCTCGCGATGGCGGCGCATCAGCCACCAAGAATGTTGAATGTCATACCGCTATCGCGAGCAGGCTCACTCCTACAGGGATTTATGGTGAGTCGGTAATCGCGCTCGCGGATATCTGACCCACAGGTTTACAATCCACGCTCCTGATCAGGAGTAATCCCGTGCTGACTCATCTCGATTCCCAAGGTCGCGCCAACATGGTCGACGTCACTGAAAAAGCCGTGACGTTCCGTGAAGCGACGGCCCAGGCGCTGGTGCGCATGCTTCCCGAAACGCTGCAGATGATTGTCAGCGGTGGCCATCCCAAGGGCGATGTGTTCGCCGTGGCGCGCATCGCCGGGATTCAGGCGGCAAAGAAAACCAGCGATCTGATTCCCCTCTGCCATCCGCTGATGCTGACTGGCGTGAAAGTCGAGCTGAGCGCCGAAGGTGACGACAGTGTGCGTATCGTCGCCCGCTGCAAACTCTCCGGGCAGACTGGCGTGGAGATGGAAGCGCTGACCGCCGCCAGCGTCGCCGCGCTGACCATCTACGACATGTGCAAAGCCGTCGATCGCGGCATGACCATCGAAAGCGTGCGCCTGCTGGAAAAGGTTGGCGGCAAGAGCGGCCACTTTCAGGCAGAGCAACCATGAAGCTGAAGGTGAGGTTTTTCGCCCGTTATCGCGAAGCGCTCGGCGTCGATTCGATAGCGGTTGAAGGCGATTTCGCCACGATTGATGACGTTCGTGCACTGTTGGCGCAACGCGACGGCGCCGAAGTGTTGCGCGAGCAGAACCTGATGTGCGCCCGCAACGAAGAGCTTTGCCAGCTCGACGAGCCGGTGGTCGACGGCGATGAAGTGGCGTTCTTTCCTACCGTGACCGGAGGCTGAGCATGGCGATTCGGGTGCAGGCCACGCCGTTCGATCCGGGCGCTGAAGTCAATGCGATGCACGCGGCTAATGTCGGCATTGGTGCAGTGGTGAGTTTTGTCGGTTACGTGCGCGACTTCAATGACGGCCTCGACGTGGCCGGAATGTTCCTTGAACACTACCCGGGCATGACCGAAAAAGCCCTCGGCAAGATCGCCGTCGAAGCCGAACAGCGTTGGCCGCTGCTGAAACTGGAAGTGCTGCACCGCATCGGCGCGCTGGAGCCGGGCGAGCCGATCGTCTTCGTCGGCGCCGCCAGCGCTCATCGCCAGGCCGCGTTCGACGCCTGCGCCTTCGTCATGGACTACCTGAAAACCCGCGCGCCTTTCTGGAAGAAAGAAAACACCCGCGACGGACCGCGCTGGGTTGAAGGGCGCGACAGTGATCATGCGGCGGCGGATCGCTGGAAGAAATAGGTTCTGCGGTGCCTTCAAATCCGCTATCGCGAGCAGGCTCACTCCCACAGTTGAAATGGGTTCCCTGTGGGAGCGAGCTTGCTCGCGAAGAGGCCATCCGCAGCACCAGAATCCTTCCTGTTTCCCCGATTGACGATTTGTACATGTGAGTCCAATATGGATTTACAAGTACAAAAACAGCTTCTGTCTTGCCGCTTGTAGCTGCTCTTCTTCGCCAAACCAACAACAACCCGCGAGAGAACGAACATGAAGAAACTTCCCCTCATCACCGGCCTGGCCCTCAGCCTGTTGGCGTCGACCTGTGTGTTCGCCGCCGAGAAAACCCTACGCATTGGCATCGAAGCGGCTTACCCGCCGTTCGCTTCGAAAACCGACAAAGGTGAAATCGTCGGCTTCGACTACGACATCGGCAATGCCTTGTGCGCGCAGATGAAGGTCAAGTGCGTGTGGGTCGAAGGTGAGTTCGATGGGCTGATTCCCTCGCTGAAAGTGAAAAAAATCGACATGGCCCTGTCGTCGATGACCATCAACGAAGACCGCAAGAAATCCGTGGATTTCACCCACAAGTACTATTTCACTTCGTCGCGTCTGGTGATGAAGGAAGGCGCCAGCGTCGACGATCAGTACGCCAGCCTCAAAGGCAAGAGTGTCGGTGTGCAGCGCGCGACCACCACGGATCGTTTCGCGACTGAAGTGTTTGAACCCAAGGGCATCAACGTCAAGCGCTACAGCAACAACGAAGAAATCTACATGGACCTGGCGGCGGGGCGTCTCGATGCGATTTTCGCCGACACCATTCCGCTCAATGACTTTCTGACGATGCCGCGGGGCAAGGGCTACGCGTTTGTCGGACCGGAGCTGAAAGATCCGAAGTATGTCGGCGAGGGCGCGGGGATCGCGGTGCGCAAGGGCAATGCCGAGCTGGTCAGCCAGTTGAACAGCGCTATCGACGGAATTCGCGCGAGTGGCGAATATCAGAAGATCTCCGAGAAGTATTTCAAGACCGACATTTACGGCGACTGATAAACCGCTATCGCGAGCAGGCTCACTCCTACATTTGGAATGCGTTCCCCTGTAGGAGGGGGCTTGCTCCCGAATGGGCCAGACCAGGCGATACAACTTCTGGAATCTAGCCCTTCAATTCCTTCAAATGCTTGTACACCGTCGCCCGCCCCATGTTCAGCACATTGGCCACATAGTTCGAGGCGCTCTTGCCCTTGAACGCGCCCTCGGCATGCAGTGCCAGCACCAGTTCACGCTTGTGGTCGCGGGTCAGCAGATTCAGGCTCAATTGCCGTTCGCGCAGCCAGGCGTGGAGAAAAGTGTTGATGCGTTCCTGCCAGTCATCACGAAACAGTGAGTCCGGTTGTGCAATCAACTTGCTCGGCGACAGAAACAGATCCAGCGCAGCCTTGGCATTCTCGAACAGCGAAATATTCAGATTGATGCACAGCACCGCCAGCGGCAGGCCCTCGCTGTCGCGCAGCACGCTACTCAGGCTGCGAATTTTCTGACCATCCCAGTTGAGCTTTTCGTACGGGCCGATGTTGCGCTCGCTGACGTCCTCGCTGAGCATGTCCTCCAGCGAAGAGTCGTCGCCGATCTCTCGCTTGGACAGGTTGTTGGCGATGTAGTCGACCTTTTGCGTGCGCAGGTCGTGCAGCACCACCTCGGCATGGGGAAAGAACAGCGTGGCGATGGCATCGGCGATGGCGCGGAAGTTATCCAGCGCCGGGTCGAATTCAGAGGCGGTCATGACAGTGGAGCTCCAGGCAGCGTCAGCGCCCCGTGAGCAGGGGCGCTGCGAGTGTGCCGCAATCTTTTCAGTGAGTCATCCGCAGGTGCGTTCAGGACAGCCGGGCAGGGGACAGCATCGCGCTGTCGAGCCCGAACTCTTGCAAGTGCTCGGGCAACGGTTCGCCGCGCACCAAAGCCGCACTGGCCTGGCCCATCGCTGGCGATGTCTGAATGCCGTAGCCGCCCTGCGCCGCGACCCAGAACAGCCCCGGCACCTGCGGATCGAATCCGCTAAGCAAATCGCCATCGGCGACGAAACTGCGCAGGCCGGCCCAGGTGCGGGTCGGCCTGCGGATGGTCAGCGTGGTGGCTTCTTCGATCTGATAAATGCCCATGGCGATGTCGAGTTCTTCCGGCTGCACATCGTGAGGCTCCACCGGGTCGGCGTTGGCCGGGGAGCCGAGGAACATACCGGCATCGGGCTTCATGTAGAACGATTCGTCTAGGCTGACCAGCATCGGCCATTGGTGAATATCCACGCCTTCGGGGCCGGCGAAGATGAATGCAGCGCGACGTTTCGGTTGCAGGCCCAGCGGCTGCGCGCCGGCGAGTATGCCGATCTGGTCGGCCCAGGCACCGGCGGCATTGATGAGCACTGGCGCGCTGAAGGTCCGGCCATTGCTCTGCACCTGCCACAGACCGTCGTCGTTACGGCTCAGGCCGAGCACCTCGCAATCGGTGTGGACTTCGCCGTGGTTGCGACGGATGCCGCGCAGGTAGCCTTGATGCAGCGCGTCGGTATCGATGTCGCAGGCTGTTGGGTCATAGATCGCACCATGGACTTTTTCCCGCCGCAGGATCGGCAGTCGCGCACAGGCTTCGTCGGCGCTGAGCAATTGCATCTGCGGCACGGTGGCTTTGGCGCTGAGGTATTGGTTGTTCAGTTCGGCTGGGTAACCGATGAAATCCACGGTCATTTCGCCGCGCGGGGTCAGCAGCGGGTGTTCGCAAAAGCCTGTCGGCGGATGGTCGAAAAACGCCCGGCTGGCCTGGGTCAGCGCCCGTACTTGCGGCGTGCCGTAAGCCGCCGTGAACAGCGCGGCGGAGCGTCCGGTGGAGTGATAGGCCGGGTGGGATTCGCGTTCGAGCACGATCACCCTGGCGTGCGGCGACAGCCAGAAACCGGTGGAAGCGCCGGCAATCCCGCCGCCGATGATGATGAAGTCTGCCTGGCTCATGAAGGTCTCCGGTGTGTACACAATATCGAGAAATTACGCCGACCCCTGTAGGAGTGAGCCTGCTCGCGATAGCGGTCGATCAGCCGACATCAATATTGAATGTCAAACCGCTATCGCGAGCAGGCTCACTCCTACAAGGGATTTGTGCTGAGGTGATAAACCGCATTGGCCAAGGCAATGTCTTCCAAGCCCAAACCGATCGAGCGGAAGAACACGTGGCGGTCGTAATCCGGACGCGGGACTTTTTCGCTGAGCAGCTCGGCGAGGTCGCCAACGATCGAGTCCGGGTGCCAGCCATGCTGCTCGGCAGCAATCAACATCTCACCCGCCGACCCGGGCGTGGTCTGACGATAGTCGCAGAACACCTGCATATCGTTGAGGCTTTGCGGCGGTACTTCATGGGCGCGGGGGGCGTTGGTGCTGATCGAGGTGATCAGCGCCGGATTGTGCAGTTGCGCCGGATCGATCACCGGCCCGGCCGATGAGGTGCAGAGCATGATCACGTCAGCATCGGTGATGGCGGTCTCGCGGCTTTCAGCGATCTTCAGATCGGGCGCGATAGCTTTCAATACGGCCTGTGTTTCGGCATCTTCCAGCAGGGACGGCGAATACAGGCTGATGCTTTGCCAGTCGCGCAATGCCTTCACGTAGTGCAGATGCGCTTGAGCGACCTTGCCGCTGCCGATGATCGCCAGCCGTTGGGCGTTCAGCGGGGCGAGGGCATCGACCGCTACCGCTGTGGTCGCGGCGGTGCGCGCGGTGGTCAGTTCACCGGCATCGCAGAGCAACAGCGGCTGGCCGGTTTTCATCGACATCAACAGCGTCCATGCGGTCACCAGCGCGCCTTGTTCGCGAACGATGTACGGCGAGGTCTTTACGCCGTAGACGCCGTCCTCGGCCAGCACACCCAGATAGTTGATGAAGTCGCCGGCACCCTGCGGGAATTCCACCAGCTGCTGCGCCGGTTGCACGGCGTTGCCTGCCGCGAGATCGCGAAACAGCTGGCGCAGGATCTGCGGTACATCGAGGCGGGCCAGTGCCTCCCGGGCCTGGGCTTGGTCGATCACGTATGGCGCACTGGACATGTGAGGCTCCAAAATTAAACTTATTTTTCCATTATGGACTTTTACTTCTGTCGAGCAACCTCCGGGCGTAAAAAAAGCGCAGTCCGTTTCCGGCTGCGCTTTTTCGTTGAGTGGCGCTTACTGTGGACGCTTGCGCTCAACCGCACGCAGCAGATGCGTTGGCGGCGTTTCGCAGCTGATCTTGCGACCGAGCTTTTCTTCGATGGACGGTAACTGGTAGGAATCGTCCTCACCGGCGAAGCTGATCGATACGCCATCGGCGCCGGCACGACCGGTACGGCCGATGCGGTGCACGTAATCGTCCGGGACTTCTGGCAAGGTGAAGTTGATCACGTGGCTGATGCCGTCGATGTGAATACCGCGACCGGCCACATCCGTGGCCACCAGTACGCGAATCTTGCCTTCGCGGAAACCTTCCAGGGTCTTGATGCGCTTGTGCTGCGGCACGTCGCCGGACAGTTGCGCGGCGTTCACACCGTCGCGCACCAGGCGCTCTTCGATACGGCGTACTTCGTCCTTGCGGTTGGCGAACACCATCACGCGCTCCCAACCGTTGTCGTTGATCAGGTTGAAGAGCAGCTTGTACTTGTCGGCACCGGCAACGGCATAGATGTGTTGCTCGACGTTGTCGCTGGCGACGTTGAGTGATTCGATCTCGACGATGGACGGGTCGGTGGTCCATTGCTTGGCCAGGTTCATCACATCTTCGGTGAAGGTCGCGGAGAACAGCAATGTCTGGCGCTCGGCCTTCGGCGGGGTCTGGCGAATGATCTGTCGCACCTGCGGGATGAAGCCCATGTCGAGCATGCGGTCGGCTTCGTCCAGCACCATCACTTCGACCATGTCCAGGTGCACGTCGCCGCGCTGGTTGAAGTCGAGCAAGCGACCCGGCGTCGCGACGAGGATGTCGCAATGGCGCGCTTCGAGGTGCTTGAGCTGCTTGTCGAAGTCCATGCCACCGACGAAGGTCATCACGTTGAGGCCGGTGTACTTGGTCAGGTCAGCGGCGTCCTTGGCAATCTGCACCACCAGCTCGCGGGTCGGGGCGATGATCAATGCACGCGGCTCGCCCATGTAGCGTTCTTTTGGCGGCGGGGTCTGCAGCAGTTGAGTGATGATCGAGATCAGGAACGCGGCGGTCTTGCCGGTGCCGGTCTGCGCGCGGCCGATGGCGTCTTTGCCGGCGAGGGTGAAGCCGAGCACCTGCGCCTGGATCGGCGTGCAATATGGAAAGCCCAGGTCCTGGATGGCGTGCATCAGTTCGGGGGCGAGCTTGAAATCATGGAAGCGGGTTTTGCCTTCCTGCGGTTCGACGACGAAGTCTTCGAGTCTCCACGGGATGACGGCAGCCTTGGGCTTCGGTTCGCGACGCGGTTTTACCGCTTTCGGCGCTTCGCTGCGAGCCGGTTCGGCGGCGTCTGGCGCGATCGTGGCAAGTTCTGGCGAGTGTTTCGGGGGGGCGACGGGAGCGGGGCGGTCGGCTGCCGGGGCATCGTTGCGATGACCGGGGGCGTGCGACGGCGCGCTGGAAACTGGCGCGAGCTGCTCAGCCTCGCTTTTACCGAACATTTTCTTGAGTGCTTTGAGCACGGTCATCTCATCAATTGGTTAAGGAATGTACGCCGGCCAGTGTAATGCAAGAAACGGGCGCGGCGTAGTAGGAGGGATCAATGGGCCGACATTGGCCGCGAAATCAGCGCAAGCGTTCGCTCAGCCAGGTGCCGATGTCGCGAATCTCTTCGGGTAACACTTCGTGCTCCATTGGGTATTCCTGCCATGTCACGGTGACACCATGCTTCTTCAAATGCTCATAAGCGCTGCGGCCCATCGAGTTCTGTACCACGTTGTCGAACTGACCGTGCAGGCAAAGCACCGGAATGCGCTGCTGGCTGGCAGATAATTCCAGTTCATCGCTGAAGGTCGGCGCGTAGGTCGACAACGCCAGAACCCCACCCAAAGGTCCCTGCCACTTCAGGAATGCGGTGTGCAGCACCACCGCGCCACCTTGGGAAAAACCGGCGAGGAAAATCCGCGAGGCGTCTATTCCGCTGGCGCGCTCGGTTTCGATCAATTCGATGATGCGATCCGCCGACGCTTCGAGCTCGTCGCGGTCGATTGCCCGGGCCGGGCTCATGGCTTTGATGTCGTACCAGCTCGGCATGGCATATCCGCCATTTATCGTCACCGGACGCGTCGGTGCCTGCGGCAGCACAAAGCGCGTACTCAACAGACTTTCCTGCAGCGCTTCGGCCACCGGCAGGAAGTCGTAACGGTCGGCGCCGAGGCCGTGCAGCCAGATCACGCAGGCGTCTGCGGGCTTAACAGGCTGAAGAATCAAGGGCTCGGTCATGTTTGCTCCAAAAATGTGCGGGCGCTCTCATTGAGTGCGTGATGTGAGTGCGCGCCCGGTTGATCCGTTAAGAAGATGTCGCAAGGTTACAAGTTTTGCTATTGACGTGTGCATGAATCGACTTCGCAAGCGGTGTGGTACGGGCTTTGCTATGGGCTTTGCGTACGAAGCGTCCTACGCGTGGCGGTAACACTATCAGTGTCAGTCGCGCGATGGGATAGCAACGAATCCGGTGATGGATGTTCGCCAATGGCCGCTACGGGCTTAGCGAACGTGAAAGGGCTACAGCCCGTTCGGCCGATTGGTGAGAAGTGAGTGATCCATGATGTGGATTTTCTCCTACTAGACTCATAGCGAAGGTCTTACGTCGGTTGACCCCAAAAAAAGCCAACACGGGTCAACAACGCCTCAAAAGGGTGCGACTGGACTCAAGCTCCGACACAACAAGAGCAAAACTGGAGGTTTGAATGAAGATGTTGAAATCCACTCTGGCGGTCGTGACTGCTGCAGCAGTACTCGGCGTCAGCGGGTTCGCTCAGGCGGGTGCAACCCTGGATGCGGTACAGAAGAAAGGTTTCGTGCAGTGTGGCGTCAGCGACGGTCTGCCGGGCTTCTCGGTACCGGATGCAACCGGCAAGATCCTCGGCATCGACGCTGATGTCTGCCGCGCTGTGGCCGCTGCCGTTTTCGGCGACGCGACCAAAGTCAAATTCAGTCAGTTGAACGCCAAGGAGCGCTTCACCGCGCTGCAATCGGGCGAGATCGACATCCTGTCGCGCAACACCACCATGACCAGCTCCCGTGACGCGGGCATGGGCCTGAAATTCCCGGGCTTCATTACTTACTACGACGGCATCGGCTTTCTGGTGAACAACAAGCTTGGCGTGAAAAGCGCCAAGGAACTGGACGGTGCAACCATCTGCATCCAGGCCGGTACCACCACCGAGCTGAACGTTTCCGACTACTTCCGTGGCAACGGTCTGAAATACACCCCGATCACCTTCGACACCTCCGATGAAAGCGCCAAGTCGCTGGAATCCGGTCGTTGCGACGTGCTGACCTCCGACAAGTCCCAGCTGTTCGCCCAGCGCAGCAAGCTGGCCTCGCCGAAGGACTACGTGGTTCTGCCGGAAACCATTTCCAAAGAACCACTGGGCCCGGTCGTGCGTAACGGCGACGACGAGTGGCTGGCCATCGTGCGCTGGACTGGCTACGCGCTGCTCAATGCCGAAGAGGCCGGTATCACTTCGAAAAACGTCGAAGCTGAAGCCAAGTCGACCAAGAACCCGGACGTGGCCCGTATGCTCGGCGCTGACGGCGAATACGGTAAAGACCTGAAATTGCCGAAAGACTGGGTTGTGCAGATCGTCAAGCAAGTCGGCAACTACGGTGAAATCTTCGAGAAAAACCTCGGCAAGAGCACTCCGCTGGAAATCGACCGTGGCCTGAACGCCCTGTGGAACAACGGCGGCATTCAGTACGCACCACCAGTGCGCTAATGGTTCTATCACCCGGCGGGCCAACCGCCGGGTGATGTTCTTGTTCCATTTCTTCCGGGGCACTTCATGCAAAATTCAATCGGCGCACCAAAGCAGAGGCTCAGCCTCAGCGATCCACGAGTGCGTGCGTGGCTATTCCAGATCATCACTGTTGTGGCGGTGGTCTCGCTTGGCTGGTACCTGTTCGACAATACGCAAACCAACCTTCAGCACCGGGGCATCACCTCCGGTTTCAGCTTTCTGGAGCGCAGTGCCGGGTTCGGCATCGCTCAAACCCTGATCGACTACACCGAAGCGGACAGCTACGCGCGGGTGTTTGTCATCGGCCTGCTCAACACTCTGTTGGTGACCTTCATCGGCGTGATCCTGGCGACGATCCTCGGTTTCATCGTGGGTGTAGCGCGGCTGTCGCAGAACTGGATCATTGCCAAACTGGCGACGGTGTATGTGGAAGTGTTCCGCAACATTCCGCCGCTGCTGCAAATCCTGTTCTGGTATTTCGCGGTATTCCTGACCATGCCGGGGCCGCGCAACAGCCATAACTTCGGCGACACCTTCTTTGTCAGCAGCCGGGGCCTGAACATGCCGGCCGCACTGGCCGCTGATGGCTTCTGGGCGTTCGTGACCAGCATCGTGCTGGCCATCGTCGGCATCGTGCTGATGTGCCGCTGGGCCAACAAGCGCTTCGAAGAAACCGGCGTACCGTTCCACAAGTTCTGGGTCGGCCTGGCGATTGCGCTGGTGATCCCGACCTTGTGCGCGCTGATCTTCGGCGCCCCGCTGCACTGGGAAATGCCTGAGCTCAAGGGCTTCAACTTTGTCGGTGGCTGGGTGTTGATCCCGGAACTGCTGGCGTTGACCCTGGCCCTGACCGTGTACACCGCGGCGTTTATTGCCGAGATCGTGCGTTCGGGCATCAAGTCGGTCAGCCACGGCCAGACCGAAGCGGCCCGTTCGCTCGGCCTGCGTAATGGCCCGACCCTGCGCAAGGTGATCATTCCGCAAGCTCTGCGCGTGATCATCCCGCCGCTGACCAGCCAATACCTGAACCTGGCGAAAAACTCGTCGCTGGCCGCCGGTATCGGTTACCCGGAAATGGTTTCGCTGTTCGCTGGCACCGTGCTCAACCAGACCGGTCAGGCCATCGAAGTGATTGCCATCACCATGAGCGTGTACCTGGCGATCAGTATCAGCATTTCCTTGCTGATGAACTGGTACAACAAGCGCATTGCGCTGATCGAGCGGTAAGGAAAAGCGCATGAGTACTCATACTTTCAAACCCGACATGCCACCACCGAACAGCAGTATCGGTGTACTGGCGTGGATGCGCGCGAACATGTTCTCCAGCTGGCTCAACACCCTGCTGACGCTGTTTGCGTTTTATCTGATTTACCTCGTCGTGCCACCGATCATCAGTTGGGCAATCGTTGATGCCAACTGGGTCGGCACCACGCGCGCCGACTGCACCAAGGAAGGCGCCTGCTGGGTGTTCATTCAGCAGCGTTTCGGCCAGTTCATGTACGGCTACTACCCGACGGAACTGCGCTGGCGCGTCGACCTGACCGTGTGGCTGGCGGTGATTGGCGCGGCACCACTGTTTATTTCGCGGGTACCGCGTAAAGCGATCTACGGACTGAGCTTCCTGGTGCTGTACCCGATCATCGCCTTTATCCTGCTGCACGGCGGTTTCGGCATGACCACCGTGCCGACCAGTCAGTGGGGCGGTCTGATGCTGACCCTGGTGATTGCCACCGTCGGCATTGCTGGCGCCTTGCCGCTTGGGATCGTACTGGCGCTGGGGCGTCGTTCGAACATGCCGGCGATTCGTGTGGTCTGCGTGACCTTCATCGAGTTCTGGCGCGGCGTGCCGTTGATCACGGTGTTGTTCATGTCCTCGGTGATGCTGCCGCTGTTCCTGCCCGAAGGCATGAACTTCGACAAGCTGCTGCGGGCGCTGATCGGCGTGATCCTGTTCCAGTCGGCTTACGTCGCCGAAGTGGTGCGCGGCGGTCTGCAAGCGATTCCCAAAGGGCAGTACGAAGCGGCTGCGGCGATGGGCCTCGGTTACTGGCGTTCGATGGGCCTGGTGATTCTGCCGCAAGCCCTGAAGCTGGTGATCCCCGGCATCGTCAACACCTTCATCGCGCTGTTCAAGGACACTAGCCTGGTGATCATCATCGGCCTCTTTGACCTGCTCAACAGCGTCAAGCAAGCCGCTGCCGACCCGAAATGGCTGGGCATGGCCACCGAAGGCTACGTGTTCGCCGCCCTGGTGTTCTGGATTTTCTGTTTTGGTATGTCGCGCTATTCCATGCATCTGGAACGCAAGCTCGACACTGGCCACAAGCGTTAGGAGTTCTCTGTAAATGAGCGAAGCAATCAAAAAGCCAGTGGGTCCGGAAGGCATCATTCAGATGCAGGGCGTGAACAAGTGGTACGGCCAGTTTCACGTGCTCAAAGACATCAACCTCAACGTCAAGCAGGGCGAGCGTATTGTCCTCTGCGGCCCGTCGGGTTCCGGTAAATCGACCACGATTCGCTGCCTGAACCGTCTGGAAGAACACCAGCAGGGCCGCATCGTTGTCGATGGCGTGGAACTGACCAACGACCTCAAGCAGATCGAAGCGATCCGCCGCGAAGTCGGCATGGTGTTCCAGCACTTCAACCTGTTCCCGCACCTGACCATTTTGCAGAACTGCACCCTGGCGCCGATGTGGGTACGCAAGATGCCCAAGCGCAAGGCCGAGGAAATCGCCATGCATTATCTGGAACGCGTACGCATTCCGGAACAGGCGCACAAGTACCCGGGGCAATTGTCCGGCGGTCAGCAACAGCGTGTGGCGATCGCCCGCGCGCTGTGCATGAAGCCGAAAATCATGCTGTTCGACGAACCGACTTCAGCCCTCGATCCGGAGATGGTGAAAGAGGTTCTGGACACCATGATCGGTCTGGCTGAAGACGGCATGACCATGCTTTGCGTGACCCACGAAATGGGCTTCGCCCGCACCGTGGCCAACCGCGTGATCTTCATGGACAAGGGTGAGATCGTTGAACAGGCGGCGCCGAACGACTTCTTCGATAATCCGCAGAATGACCGGACGAAGCTGTTCCTGAGTCAGATTTTGCATTGATGGTTTATGTGTAAAAACCAAACCCGGCCACGTGCCGGGTTTGTTTTTTGGGATCTCAGGAGACGGAAAGGGATTCCTGTTCTTTATGCACTATGTGCTCGAAACCTCTCAAATCTGCACCTTCGCCGAGAGTCTTTGCATCGGTCAGCAAGTATGGGTAACGATCCAATAAACGCATCAACAGTATGAGTGCCTTGGGCGGTAATACTTCACCGCGCTCATAGCGAGAAAATGCGTTATGCCCCCCCCCAGACAGCAGCTGCACCGTCTCTTTTTGCGTCAGGTGCAATTTGCGACGGATACGCTTCATCTCGTTACCAATCATTTGTCTGGCAGCGATAACCAGCTCATCACCAGCATCGCAATAACGTTCCGCACTATCGGTGTCGGCATCCCATTCGATCTCACCGCAGTTCTGGCACTCCCAGCCAGAAAGATTATCAACACGACGCTCCATGCCTTTGACTCTCAGGGTTTCGCCACGACCGTGAAAATGCCTCATTCCCTCACACGCACCGCAGCTGACACATTGCCGGGTTTTCATGGGTTTTTCTCCTTGAAGGAGATTACCGGTGGGCTGCCGCCGGGGCGGTATGTCACCTTGATATAAATCTCCTGATCTTGTGAATGGGTGTGATACACGTCCTGCCAGACCCGATGATCGATGTAGGTAGTCATCGACTTGTACAACATCTTTTTTTGCAGACCGAAAACGGTCTCTTGCATCTCAACGACATTGAAACCTAACTTTTCCGCGGAATCGATCGAGGTCTTGGTGAAAGCTTTTTTGCCGAGCCGCCTCACCTCAGCTTTGATCACCGCCAAGTCGTAATGGGGCGTGTTCTTCTCCATAAGAAACCAAAACCCTGTCCCTGAAATTACCCTTAAAGGGTAATTTTGACCAATCGAAAATGCCGCTTCATGTGTCTCCGATTGACCCTAGGTGGTTGTCGTCCTACATGGGTCTGACTAACATGTCAGAAAATTCATCCTATGATTGGATGAAAAGGCGAGCTCATGTCTGAAATTTCTCCTCTGGTTAAACGATCCCTGGTCGATCAAGCCCTGGATCAATTGCGCCAGCGCATCAATAGCGGCGCTTGGCAAGTTGGCGAACGTTTGCCGACCGAGCCTGAGCTGTGCGCCGAGTTGGGCATCAGCCGCAACACTGTGCGCGAGGCCATGCGCGTTCTGGCGTTTTCGGGCTTGATCGAAATCCGCCAGGGCGACGGCAGTTATCTGCGCGCGGTGGTCGATCCCTTGGACACGCTCAAGGCGCTGTCCCGCTGTTCGCTGGAACAGGCCCGGGAGACCCGGCACATTCTTGAAGTGGAAGCCATCGGTCTGGCGGCGCTGCGCCGCACCGATGAGGACCTTGCCGCCCTGCGTGAAGCGCTCGGCATCAGCGGCAGTCACTATCATGGCGATCTCGACACCTATATCGCCTGCGATCTGGTGTTCCACCGTCGTCTGGTCGATGCCGCACACAACCCGACCCTCAGCGAGTTGTATCGCTATTTCTCCAGCATCGTCGGCGCGCAATTGCGCCAGACCCTGAACATCTCCCCGCGCCGTCAGGAAGTGTTCGACCTGCATATCGACTTGCTCGATGCAGTCGAGCAACGCGACCCGGAACGGGCCAAAGCCTTGTCGAGGCAGTTGATCAATGAACCTTGAAACCGAGAAAACCATGTCCCGCACTGAGTTATCCACAGCATCGAAGCGCACCACCGAGCTGGAAGAGCTGTTGATCGATGCCGAGGCCGATGATGAGCAAGTGCAGCAAAGCCAGCCGCTGGTAAAACGCCCGTGGCTGTTGCTGCTCGGACTGATTCTGGTGGCGTTGAACCTGCGCCCGGCATTGTCGAGCATGGCGCCATTGCTCAGCGAGGTCTCCAGAAGTCTCGGACTGTCTGCGGCGCAGGCGGGACTGCTGACCACGCTGCCGGTGCTGTGCCTGGGCTTGTTCGCACCGTTGGCACCGATTCTGGCGCGGCGCTTTGGCGCTGAGCGGGTGGTGCTGGGGATTCTGCTGACCCTGGCCTGCGGCATCATCCTGCGCAGCAACTTCGGCGAGATCGGCCTGTTCGCCGGCAGCGTGCTGGGCGGCGCCAGCATCGGCATCGTCGGCGTGCTGCTGCCGGGCATCGTCAAACGCGATTTCGCCAGACATGCCGGCACCATGACCGGCGTCTATACCATGGCGCTGTGCCTGGGCGCGGCGATGGCGGCGGGTTCGACCGTGCCATTGAGCGAGCACTTCGATAACAGCTGGGCGATGGGCCTGGGTTTCTGGGTGATTCCTGCATTGGTGGCTGCGGTGTTCTGGCTGCCGCAGGTCGGGCCGAAGCACGGCGCGCACAACGTGGCTTATCGCGTGCGCGGACTGCTGCGAGATCCGCTGGCCTGGCAAGTAACGTTGTATATGGGGCTGCAATCGTCACTGGCGTACATCGTATTTGGCTGGTTGCCGTCGATCCTCATTGGACGGGGTCTGACCCCTACCCAGGCCGGTCTGGTGCTGTCCGGTTCGGTGATCATCCAGCTTGCCAGTTCCCTGGCCGCGCCGTGGTTGGCGACGCGTGGCAAGGATCAGCGCCTGGCGATCGTCGTGGTCATGGCGCTGACACTGGGCGGTCTGTTCGGTTGCCTGTACGCGCCGATCGAAGGGTTGTGGGGCTGGGCGATTTTGCTGGGGCTGGGGCAGGGCGGCACGTTCAGTCTGGCGCTGACCCTGATCGTGCTGCGCTCGCGCGATTCCCACGTAGCGGCGAACCTGTCGAGCATGTCTCAGGGCTTTGGCTACACGCTGGCGTCGATGGGGCCGTTCGCGGTCGGCGTGGTGCATGACTGGACCGGCGGCTGGAATGCGGTGGGCTGGATCTTTGGCGTTATAGGCGCCGGTGCGATCATCGCCGGCCTCGGTGCGGGAAGAGCGCTGTATGTACAGGTGCTAAGCGAAAGATCATGAAGCAGGCGATCTCAAAGGGGGGCGCGTTCGAAACTGCATGCGTCAGGTTCGCGTAAGAGTGCAGCGGCTTGATCCCCTTGCGCAGGACAGCGTGCGCAAGGGAGGAAGCGGGCACTCGTCTGTTTAATTCAAGCCTAGAAGCACCATCAACTTTGGTGTGCCGTATATCGTTAGGCAAATAACAACGGGTATGGCGATCAGTTGCAGGTGTTTTTTCTGGATGATCGGGCCACACTTAAAGTTGATGGCATAAGCGATACCCTTGATCAACACCATCAGAATCAGGGCAAAAATTATGGAAACAGCGATTTGCATGGTCGAATTGATTCCAGACAATTTTTCGAAAGTGCGGGCTCTGGAGTTCTTCAGGTGCGATGACTCTGAACACCTCCAGGCCCATACATTGTTTAGAGCCAGCTGTTTATGAGCCGGTCAGTCGTCCTGTATTTCCGGTGACCACACCGCCACCGAAACCGACGCCCGCCATGCCCAAGGTACGACCTATGCCGGCAGGGCCCGTCAGGGCTCCGGACACAGCTCCAACCCCTACGGCGGCTGCAAACTCCCCGCCTTTGAATGTGCCTCCTCCGAGCAGGCTCCCGGCGTATGCCGTAGCACCTGCCAAGCCTCCGCCTACAGCACCAGGAACACCAAAAGCGCCGCCGATAGCTTCGGCTTCTTCCAATGTGATTTCACGCATCCTTACTCTCCTGCGGGGTTTTATATAAAGAGCAATTGGGCAAATTGATGTTCGTCCAATCAGGGTTAAACCTGCTGTGCAGGAATTCTGTGTTAAGTGGTTTGATGTAAATTTGAATGATTTTAACAGCCGGATCGGCACCCTGTTGCGCACATTTTTTGATGTGGTTTTTTCGGCGTGACCTTTAATACCAGTCAGCTGCGTTTCGTTTGTTAGCGGTATTCGAAATACGAATGCCGATAGTGTTTCGGGACGTTGCAGATTATCGTGATGGCCATCTGTATATTTTCCGGAGATTGTCCATGAGTGAAGCCCACGCCGCGTTGATCACCCGCTTCTACCAAGCTTTCCAGCGCCTCGACGCCGAAGCCATGGCGACCTGCTATACGGACGACGTGGTCTTCAGCGATCCGGCGTTCGGCGAACTGCGCGGCCGCGATGCCGGTGACATGTGGCGCATGCTCACCACTCGCGCCAAGGATTTCTCACTGACCTTCGACAACGTCCGCGCCGACGAGCGCACGGGCGGCGCGCATTGGGCGGCGACCTACCTGTTCAGCCAGACCGGCAACGTCGTGGTCAACGATATCCAGGCACGCTTCGTGTTTCGCGACGGCAAGATCTGCGAACACCACGATCATTTCGACCTGTGGCGCTGGTCGCGTCAGGCGCTTGGCTTCAAAGGTCTGCTGCTGGGCTGGACGCCGCTGGTGCGCAATGCCGTGCGGGCTCAGGCGCGTAAGGGACTGAAGGCATTTCAGATCGGTCGCTGATAAGATCGCGGCCTGTCTCCTGCATGTCTTGATTTCGAAGTGACCAGCCTTAGCGAAAAATCTGTCGATATTGCCGAACCGGTGAGCAAATCCTGGTTCGTCTACCTCGTGCGTGCAGCGAATGGCTCGTTGTACTGCGGGATCAGCGACGATCCGGTGCGGCGTTTTGCCAAGCATCAGAGCGGCAAAGGTGCGCGTTTCTTTCTCTCCAGCCCGGCCATGGCCCTCGTCTACACCGAGCGCTGCCTGGACAAAAGCGATGCGCTGCGTCAGGAACGGCTGATCAAAAAGCTGCGCAAAAGCGCCAAGGAATGCCTCGTGGCGTCTTATCAATCTGACTGATTGGTTCCCATCAGGCAGATCTGTAGGCCTGTCTGGCAATGCACGCTAAGCTGCGGATTCATTTTTCCAGCGGCGGAGCCGAGCATGTCCGAGTTGATTCTGCACCATTACCCGACCTCTCCATTTGCCGAGAAGGCCCGCCTGCTGCTGGGTTTCAAGGGACTGTCATGGCGCTCGGTGCATATCTCGCCAGTAATGCCGAAACCGGACCTCACCGCTCTGACCGGCGGCTACCGCAAGACCCCGGTGCTGCAGATCGGCGCGGATATTTATTGCGACACGGCACTGATCGCCCGACGCCTGGAACAGGAAAAAGCCCTGCCGACGTTCTTTCCCGAAGGTCAGGAAATGACCACCGCAAGCTTTGCGATGTGGGCGGACTCGGTGGTGTTTCAACATGCGGTGAGTCTGGTGTTCCAGCCAGAATCGGTGGCGGTGCGTTTCGGCAAGTTGCCGCCGGAAGCGATCAAGGCCTTTCTGGCTGACCGCGCCGGGTTGTTCAGCGGTGGCAGCGCCACGCGACTGTCTGCCGAGCAGGCCAAGCACCAGTGGCCGACGATCATGGCGCGGCTGGAGCAGCAGTTGCAGCGCGAGCAGGGCGACTTCCTCTTTGGCGAACCGTCGATTGCCGACTTCGCCCTGGCGCATCCGCTGTGGTTCCTCAAGGCGACCCACGTGACGGCACCGTGGGTGGATGAATATCCTGCGGTTGCGGCATGGTTGGGTCGGGTGCTGGGGTTCGGCCATGGTGCGGCGAGCGAGATGTCGTCCGCCGAGGCGCTGGAGGTCGCGCGTAACGCGACGCCGGCGGCATTGCCGGAGGAGCGGTTCGTTGATCCGAATGGTTTTGAGGCAGGGCAGCAAGTGGCGATCGCGGCTATCGATTACGGCGTCGATCCGGTGGTAGGTGAGCTTTTGTTTGCCGGGCGCGAGGAGTTGATTGTCCGTCGTGAAGACGAGCGGGGTGGGGTGGTGCATGTGCACTTCCCGCGCTTTGGTTTCCGTATCGAAGCACGCTGATTTATCAAATCAGCTGCAAAACCTTGTAGGAGTGAGCCTGCTCGCGATAGCGGTGTGCCAGTCAGCGGATTCATAGACTGAAACGCCGCAATCGCGAGCAGGCTCACTCCTACAGATTATTCCAGGGCCGCGAGGATTTCTTCCGGGTCAAACCCGCGAATCAACGTGCCGTTTACATCAATCAGCGGAATCCCGCGCCCGCCCAATGCCTCGTACGCCTTGCGCGCCTCGGCATCCTTCTCGATGTCGAACTCCTTGAACGGGATGCCCTTGCTGTCGAGAAAGCGTTTGGTCTGCTTGCAGTAGCCACACCAGTCGGTGGCGTAGAGCACGACACTGGCCTGCGCCCGCGTTTGTTCCGAGACCATTTGCGAGGGATTGAACACCCGCTCGATCTTGCCCCAGTTCTGATAAACCACGACCACCAGCAGAACCAGGGCAACCTTCTTCAGCACCTTGCCGAGCATCAGTTGCGCCGCTTCAACTGATCGGTCAGCGATGTCGGCAGACCCTTGATGATCAGCGTGCCGTTTTCTTCGTCGTACTCGATCTTCGAACCCAGCAGGTGCGCCTCAAAGCTGATCGACAGGCCCTCGGCGCGGCCGGTGAAGCGGCGGAATTGATTGAGGGTGCGTTTGTCTGCCGGAATCTCTGGCGACAAGCCGTAATCCTTGTTGCGGATGTGATCGTAGAACGCCTTCGGCCGCTCTTCGTCAATCAGCTCCGACAGTTCTTCAAGGCCCATCGGTTCGCCGAGCTTGGCCTGGCTGCTGGCGTAATCGACCAGGGTCTTGGTTTTCTCGCGGGCAGATTCTTCCGGCAGGTCTTCGCTTTCGACAAAGTCGCTGAAGGCCTTGAGCAAGGTGCGGGTCTCGCCGGGACCGTCAACGCCTTCCTGGCAGCCGATGAAGTCGCGGAAGTATTCCGAGACCTTCTTGCCGTTCTTGCCTTTGATGAACGAAATGTACTGCTTGGACTGCTTGTTGTTCTGCCATTCGGAAACGTTGATCCGCGCCGCCAGGTGCAATTGGCCAAGGTCGAGATGGCGCGACGGCGTCACGTCCAGCTCCTCGGTCACCGCCACGCCTTCGCTGTGGTGCAGCAGCGCGATCGCCAGGTAATCGGTCATGCCCTGCTGGTAGTGGGCGAACAGGACGTGGCCGCCGACCGACAGGTTCGATTCTTCCATCAGCTTTTGCAAATGCTCGACCGCGACTTTGCTGAAGGTGGTGAAATCGCGACCGCCTTCCATGTATTCCTTCAGCCAGCCGCTGAACGGGAACGCGCCGGATTCCGGATGAAACAGACCCCAGGCTTTGCCCTGTTTAGCGTTATAGCTCTCGTTGAGGTCGGCGAGCATGTTTTCGATGGCTGCGGACTCGGCCAGCTCAGTGTCACGTGCGTGCAGAACTGCGGGCGTGCCGTCGGGTTTTTTGTCGATCAGGTGGACGATGCAATGACGGATCGGCATGGGCTTCTCGGCTGTTGGAAGGGAGGAGGGCGGGCTCCCCCGAAAAAGCGCTCAGTGTACCGCAACCACTGGTTTTGGCGTGGGTTGCAGGGCGAAACCGGGGCGCGGGCCCGGCCTTATGCAGTTTTTTACCGATTTAGCGCAATAAAGCTGACCAAATGGGTAGCTAGAGGCGGATATTTAACAGGCGTTGTGCTAGTTTTGCCCGGTCTTACGCGAAGTCACTGCGTTAAGCGTGCATTCAGCATTTGTCAGGTCGAACCAAACCCTGATTTCGGCATCTATAACCCGACTCGTCGTGGTTATCGCCGAGGGTGCCAGATCCAGAAGATCGGGCTCGATGGCTGACACTGCACTCTGCAATCCATATGAATTTGATAGGGAAGGAACACTACATGGCTCTTACTAAAGACCAACTGATCGCCGACATCGCTGAAGCTATCGACGCGCCGAAAACCACCGCGCGTAACGCTCTGGACCAACTGGGCCAAATCGTTGCCGATCAGCTGGAAAATGGCGGCGAAATCACCTTGCCAGGTATCGGCAAGCTGAAAGTGACCGAGCGTCCTGCCCGCACCGGCCGTAACCCTTCGACTGGCGCTGCCATCGAAATCCCTGCCAAGAAAGTGATCAAGCTGGTTGTGGCCAAAGGCCTGACCGACTCTGTGAACAAGTAAGACGCAGCGAAAAAAAACCGTGCTTCGGAGTGATCCGGGCACGGTTTTTTTGTGTCTGTGATTTGGCGACTGACTCGCTGGGCCAAAAGTGGGAGCGGGCTTGCTTGCGAAAGCGGAGTGTCAGTCGACATGTTTAGTGACTGACCCACCGTATTCGCGAGCAAGCCCGCTCCCACATTCAGTCTCGCATTCCTTCAGAAATAGCTTGGTTTAGCGCACCCAGCGCTCACGCCGCCAGATCTGCTGCTCGGATTTGGTCTGGAACGTCCACGCCACGAAGCGGCTCTGCTTCTGGCCCTGCGACATCTCCACCACCTGGCTTTCCAGCACCCCAGCCTTCTTCAGCGCGGTTTCGATAGCCGGCAGGTTTGAAGCCTTCGACACCAGCGTGCTGAACCACAACACCTTGTGCTGAAAGTTGGCGCTCTCGGCGATCAGTTGCGTCACGAAGCGCGCTTCGCCACCTTCACACCACAACTCGGCTGACTGTCCGCCGAAGTTCAGCACCGGCAGTTTGCGTTTCGGGTCGGCCTTGCCCAATGCGCGCCATTTGCGCTCGCTGCCCTTGGTCGCTTCGTCCATTGAGGCGTGGAACGGCGGGTTGCACATGGTCAGGTCAAAGCGCTCGCCCGGCTCCAAAAGGCCGATCAGGATGTGCTTGCGATTCTCCTGCTGACGCAGCTGGATGACCTTGCTCAAGTCGTTGGACTGGACGATGGCTCTGGCGGCCGCCACGGCTGTCGGATCGATTTCCGAGCCGAGGAAGTGCCAGCGGTATTCGCTGTTGCCGATCAGCGGATAAACGCAGTTGGCGCCCATGCCGATGTCCAACACGTTGACGATCGCCCCGCGCGGGACCTTGCCGTCGTTCATGCTCGCCAGCAGGTCGGCGAGAAAGTGCACGTAATCGGCACGGCCCGGAACCGGAGGGCAGAGGTAATCCGCCGGGATGTCCCAATGCTGGATGCCATAGAACGCCTTCAGTAGCGCCCGGTTGAACACGCGCACCGCGTCGGGGCTGGCGAAGTCGATGCTTTCCTTGCCGTACGGGTTAGTGATCACGTACTTCGCCAGTTCTGGCGTGGTCTTGATCAGCGCCGGGAAGTCGTAACGACCCTGATGGCGATTGCGCGGGTGCAGGCTGGCCTTCTCGCGCGGCTCGACGGCTTTGCTCGGGGTCGCGGCGTCAGGCTTCTTGCGCGCAGGTTTGGGAGTGCGGGGGGCGTTCATGGGCGTGGTCGATTCGGGTATGGCTGAAAGTGGCGGGTATTGTCCCACATCTAAAGGCAACACCGTTCAAACTGTAGGAGTGAGCCTGCTCGCGATAGCGGTGTGTCAGGCGAAGATATGGCAATGGATAGACCGCGATCGCGAGCAGGCTCACTCCTACAAGGAATCTGTGGTGATCTGGGAATAAAAAAGGGAGGCCACTTGGGCCTCCCTTTTTTATTGCGATTTGCCGTTACAGGCTGGCAATCCGCGCATGCTGCTCGGCCAGCTTGCCCAGGGCCTGTTCAGCCTCGGCCAGTTTGGCGCGTTCCTTGTCGATGACTTCGGCCGGAGCCTTGTCGACGAATCCGGCGTTGGACAGTTTGCCGCCCACGCGCTGAACTTCGCCCTGCAAACGCAGGATTTCCTTGTCCAGACGCGCCAGTTCTGCGCCCTTGTCGATCAGACCGGCCATCGGCACCAGCACTTCCATCTCGCCGACCAGGGCGGTGGCGGACAGCGGTGCTTCTTCGCCTGCCGCCAGCACGGTGATCGATTCCAGACGCGCCAGCTTTTTCAGCAGCGCTTCGTTCTCGCTCAGGCGGCGCTGGTCTTCGGCGCTGACATTCTTCAGGTAGATCGGCAGTGGTTTGCCCGGGCCGATGTTCATTTCGCCACGGATGTTGCGCGTGCCGAGCATCAGTTCCTTGAGCCATTCGATGTCGTTTTCCGCCGCCGGATCGATGCGCTCTTCATTGGCCACTGGCCAAGGCTGCAGCATGATCGTCTTGCCCTGAATGCCGGCCAGCGGCGCAATGCGCTGCCAGATTTCTTCAGTGATGAATGGCATGAACGGGTGCGCCAGACGCAGCGCCACTTCCAGCACGCGCACCAGCGTACGGCGAGTGCCTCGCTGACGCTCAACCGGTGCGTTCTCGTCCCACAACACAGGCTTGGACAGTTCGAGGTACCAGTCGCAGTACTGGTTCCAGATGAATTCGTACAGCGCTTGTGCAGCGAGGTCGAAACGGAACTGGTCGAGTTGACGGGTTACTTCGGCTTCGGTGCGCTGCAGTTGCGAGATGATCCAGCGATCGGCCAGCGACAGCTCGTAGGCTTCGCCGTTCTGGCCGCAATCTTGGCCCTTGTCCAGAACGTAACGCGCGGCGTTCCAGATCTTGTTGCAGAAGTTGCGATAGCCTTCGACGCGGCCCATGTCGAACTTGATGTCACGTCCGGTCGAGGCCAGCGAGCAGAAGGTGAAGCGCAGGGCGTCGGTACCGTAGCTGGCGATGCCGTCGGCGAATTCGTCGCGGGTCTGCTTCTCGATCTTTTTCGCCAGTTTTGGCTGCATCATCCCGGAAGTGCGTTTCTGTACCAGCGCTTCCAGTTCGATGCCGTCGATGATGTCCAGCGGGTCAAGGACGTTGCCCTTGGACTTGGACATCTTCTGGCCTTGGCCATCACGCACCAGACCGTGCACATAAACCGTTTTGAACGGTACCTGCGGCGTGCCGTCTTCGTTCTTCACCAGGTGCATGGTCAGCATGATCATCCGGGCAACCCAGAAGAAAATGATGTCGAAACCGGTGACCAGCACGTCGGTGGAGTGGAATTTCTTCAGGAACTCGGTCTGCTCGGGCCAGCCCAGGGTGGAGAATGTCCACAGGCCGGAACTGAACCAGGTGTCGAGGACGTCGTTGTCCTGTTGCAGCGCCACGTCCGGGCCGAGGTTGTGCTTGGCGCGCACTTCGGCTTCGTCACGACCGACATAGACCTTGCCCGACTCGTCGTACCAGGCCGGAATCCGGTGGCCCCACCACAGCTGACGGCTGATGCACCAGTCCTGGATGTCGCGCATCCACGAGAAGTACATGTTTTCGTATTGCTTGGGCACGAACTGGATACGGCCGTCTTCGACGGCAGCAATCGCAGGCTCGGCCAACGGCTTGGTCGACACGTACCACTGGTCGGTCAGCCACGGCTCGATCACGGTGCCGGAGCGATCGCCTTTCGGCACTTTCAGGTTGTGATCGTCGACGCTGACCAGCAGGCCGGCGGCGTCGAACGCAGCGACGATCTGTTTACGCGCTTCGAAACGCTCAAGACCGGCGTATTCGGCCGGGATCTTGCCGTCGATGCTGTCGTTCAGCGTACCGTCGAGGTTGAACACTTGTGCGGCAGGCAGCACGTTGGCGTTCTTGTCGAAGATGTTCAGCAGCGGCAGGTTGTGACGCTTGCCGACTTCGTAGTCGTTGAAGTCGTGGGCCGGGGTGATTTTCACGCAACCGGTGCCGAATTCAGGATCGCAGTAATCGTCGGCGATGATCGGAATGCGGCGGCCAACCAGGGGCAGCTCGACGAATTTGCCGATCAGGGCTTTGTAGCGCTCGTCGTTCGGGTTAACCGCGACGGCGGAATCGCCGAGCATGGTTTCCGGACGGGTGGTCGCGACGATCAGGAAATCATTGCCTTCAGCGGTTTTTGCGCCGTCGGCCAGCGGGTACTTGAGGTTCCACAGGAAACCTTTCTCGTCGTGGTTTTCCACTTCGAGGTCGGAAATCGCCGTGTGCAGCTTGGTGTCCCAGTTGACCAGGCGCTTGCCGCGATAAATCAGGCCGTCTTCGTGCAGACGCACGAATGCTTCCTTGACCGCTTCCGAGAGGCCGTCGTCCATGGTGAAGCGCTCGCGGCTCCAGTCCACGGACGAGCCGAGACGGCGAATCTGACGACTGATGTTGCCGCCGGACTGATCCTTCCACTCCCAGACTTTCTCGAGGAATTTCTCGCGACCGAGGTCGTGACGATTCTGGCCCTGGGCTTCGAGTTGACGCTCCACCAGCATCTGCGTGGCGATACCGGCGTGGTCGGTGCCCGGCTGCCACAGGGTGTTGCGCCCCTGCATGCGGCGGAAACGGATCAGGGCGTCCATGATCGCGTTGTTGAAACCGTGGCCCATGTGCAGGCTGCCGGTGACGTTCGGCGGCGGGATCATGATCGTGTAGGAATCGCCCGCGCCTTGCGGTGCGAAGTAGTTCTCGGACTCCCAGGTCTTGTACCAGGAAGTTTCAATGGCGTGCGGCTGGTAGGTCTTATCCATGCGCGGCGGGACCCTATTGGCATTTATTCAGGAAAAGCCGGGAAGTATAGCGGGGCATGGGGCCGAGGGCGAGCGGGGGAGGCTGGGCGCAGATCCAAAAGCTCCCTCGCCACGGATCCCGGGACTATTCGTACTGGCTGAGCAGCCGTTCCATCCGCGCTTCGAGGCGGCGTTTGATTTCGGTTTCGATGTGCGGGGCGAAGTCGTCGATCACGTCTTGCATGATCAGTTGCGCGGCGGCGCGCAGTTCGCTGTCCAGATGGAGAAGGGCGTCCGGGCCTTTGTCGGCGGGCACGGCTGTCGGTGCGGGCGCCTGTGCGGGTTCGACGGCGGGAGGCTCGGCCCCGACCGGGTCGAACAGCATTGGAATCTGTTCCTGTTCGCTGTCATCGACTGTATCGGTCAACAGCGGCGGTTGCAGGTTGTCATCGCCGAGCAACTGACGGATCGATTCGAGATCGTCCAGCAGGTGTGCGGACTTTTGCTGCGGTTTCGGAGTGTCCATTGGAATGCTCAGAGTCGCTGTAAACGGTGGTCTTGCAGAGGATAGCCCTGTTCGCGGTAGAAACGGAAACTCTCCCGCGCGGCTGCCCGAATGGTCGGATCTTCAACGACAACTTCCGCCACGCGGGCGAATCTGTTGGCGAAAGCCGGGACTTTCAGGTCGAGATTGACCAGTAGATCCTGATGCTGGCCGCAGTCATCGCCCAGTCCCAGGACAATCAAGCCGTCCGGTTCACTCTCGGCCGGGCCGTGGGGCACGAAGCTTTCGCCCTTGAACGTCCACAGCCGCGCATCAAGCGCCTCACGCTGGGTGGCATCGCTGCAATGCAGGTAAATGCGATGGCCCATGCGCCAGGCTTTCTCGGTGAGCTTGCAGGCGAAGTCCAGGCGAGCCGAAGGGTCGGCGCTGGGCAGAATGTAGAAGTCGACTTTGGTCATTGCGGTTCCAGGGCAGCGAGCGGCGTCATCTGAAATGACGCCGCCCGTCAGCGGGTTCAGGCTTTGGCGCGGTCCAGCAGATACTGGGTCAGCAGGGGCACCGGACGGCCTGTGGCGCCCTTGTCCTTGCCGCCGCTGGTCCAGGCGGTGCCGGCGATGTCCAGGTGCGCCCAGTTGAGGTTCTTGGTGAAGCGCGACAGGAAGCATGCCGCAGTGATGGTGCCGGCCTTCGGCCCGCCAATGTTGGCGATGTCGGCGAACGGGCTGTCCAACTGTTCTTGATACTCGTCGAACAGCGGCAGTTGCCAGGCGCGGTCGTCAGCTGCCTTGCCGGCACTGAGCAGTTGCTCGATCAGCTCGTCGTTGTTGCCCAGCAGGCCCGAAGTGTGTGCGCCCAAGGCAACCACGCATGCGCCGGTCAGGGTGGCGATATCGATGACAGCCTGCGGCTTGAAACGCTCGGAATAAGTCAGTGCATCGCACAGCACCAGACGGCCTTCGGCGTCGGTGTTGAGGATTTCAACGGTCTGGCCGCTCATGGTGGTGACGATGTCGCCCGGACGCGAAGCGTTGCCGCTCGGCATGTTTTCGGCGCAGGCGAGGATGCACACCAGGTTGATCGGCAGCTTCAGTTCCAGCACCGCACGCAGGGTGCCGAACACGCTGGCAGCGCCGCCCATGTCGTACTTCATTTCGTCCATGCCGGCGCCCGGCTTCAGGCTGATGCCGCCGGTGTCAAAGGTGATGCCCTTGCCGACCAATGCGTAAGGCTTCTCGGATTTCTTGCCGCCGTTATATTGCATGACGATCAGGCGCGGCGGCTGGGCGCTGCCCTGGCCGACGGCGTAGAACGAGCCCATGCCCAGCGCTTTGATCTTCTTCTCGTCGAGGACTTCGACTTTCAGGTCCTTGAACTCTTTGTCGAGGTTTTTCGCCTGCTCGCCGAGGAACGTCGGGTGGCAGATGTTCGGCGGCAGGTTGCCCAGGTCGCGGGTGAAGGCCATGCCGTTAGCGATCGCGGTGGCGTGGTTCACGGCCCGCTGCACTTCGGCTTGTGCAGCCTTGATGGTCAGCAGGGTGATTTTCTTCAGCGCGCGCGGTTCGGCCTTCTGGCTTTTGAATTGATCGAAGGTGTATTGGCCATCCATCAGGGTTTCGGCCAGCAGACGGGTTTTGCCGTAGCTGTCGCGACCTTTGACGATGACTTCGTCCAGCGCGAGCACGGCGTCGCTGCCGCCCAGGCCTTTGAGGGTGCCGAGGGTGCCGGCAACGATTTTGCGGAACGGACGGTCGCCCAGTTCTTCGTCCTTGCCCACGCCGACCAGCAGCACGCGCTCGGCTTTGAGGTTTGGCAGGCTGTGCAGCAACAGGCTCTGACCGACCTTGCCGGCCAGGTCGCCACGCTTGAGTACGGCGCTGATCGCACCGCCGCTCAGTTCGTCGACCAGTCTGGCGGCGACGCCGAGTTTACGGCCTTCGCCGACGGCAACCACCAGGGTGGCGGTTTTCAACGTTTCCGGGCTAACGCTTTTTACAACCAGTTCCATGTGCGGATCCCTGAATGAATGGTCAACACGCAGGCGCTCGACGGTGGCCGCAGTCGCCTGCTTATAAAGAGAAGAGGCGCAGGCCAAAGCCTGCGACAAGGGCCGCAGTTTGAACCCCGCTCCCCGCGCCTGACAACCCTCGGTTGTACGATCTGCAACGGATTACAGATATGGATGAGTGCGCGCAGTGACAGGCGCACCCAATCACAGGATAATGCCGCATCTTTTTCGACGGCTCTGCGTTGCGGGCCGGTCGATGTGTTTGCTTGTTTGGCCGCCTTAGCCTGACAACCCTGGAGTGTCTGGTTTGATCGTCTTCCGCTATTTGTCCCGCGAAGTCTTGTTGACCCTCAGCGCCGTGAGTGCCGTGCTGCTGGTTATCATCATGAGCGGTCGCTTCATCAAATACCTGGCCCAGGCCGCTGCCGGCCAGCTGGATCCGGGCTCGCTGTTCCTGATCATGGGCTATCGCCTGCCGGGTTTTCTCCAACTGATCCTGCCACTGGGGCTGTTCCTCGGCATCCTGCTGGCCTACGGTCGCCTGTATCTGGAAAGCGAGATGACCGTGCTGTCGGCCACGGGCATGAGCCAGCAGAAGCTGTTTCGCATCACCCTGTTTCCGGCGACCCTGGTCGCGCTGGTGGTGGCGTGGCTGAGCCTGGGGCTTGCACCGCAAGGGGCCAATCAGTTCCAGCTGTTGCTCAACAAGCAGGATGCCCTGACCGAGTTCGATACGCTTGAGCCGGGTCGCTTTCAGGCGCTGCGTGACGGTACGCGTGTGACCTATACCGAATCCCTGAGCGACGATCGCGTCAATCTGGGCAACGTGTTCATCTCGCAGAAGAACCTCGGCGCCGATCAGAAGGACCGTGGGATTTCCGTGCTGGTGGCCGAATCGGGCCGTCAGGAAATCCGCCCCGACGGCAATCGCTACCTGATTCTCGGTAACGGCTACCGCTATGACGGCAGCCCGGGGCAGGCCGATTACCGCGCCATCCATTACGAAACCTACGGCGTACTGCTGCCCAAGCCGGACGTCAGCGAAGAGGTGACTGACCGCGACGCGATGCCGACCTCGAGTTTGCTGGGCAGTGATGACATTCGTTCCAGAACCGAACTGCAATGGCGCCTGTCCCTGCCGCTGCTGGTGTTTATCGTGACCCTGATGGCCGTGCCGCTGGCACGGGTGAATCCGCGCCAGGGGCGTTTCCTCAAGCTGCTGCCGGCGATTCTTCTTTATATGGCTTATTTGACGATCCTGATTGCCGCGCGCGGCGCCCTCGAAAAAGGCAAGATCCCGCCGGCCCTGGGGCTGTGGTGGGTGCACGGGATTTTCCTGTTGATCGGTCTGGGCTTGCTCTATTGGGAGCCGCTGCGCCTGAAAATGGCCAGTCGCCGTGCCGCTGCGCTGGAGGTGGCCCGTGGTTAAACTCGACCGTTACATCGGCAGCAGCGTGTTCATGGCGATCATCGCCGTGCTGGCAATCATCCTCGGCTTGGCGACCCTGTTCGCTTTCATTGATGAAATGGGTGACGTCAGCGATACCTACACCCTGGTCGATGTGCTTGGCTTTGTTCTGCTGACCGCGCCACGCCGTCTCTACGAAATGTTGCCGATGGCGGCGCTGATCGGCTGCCTGATCGGCCTCGGCAGCCTGGCCAGCAGCAGCGAACTGACCGTCATGCGCGCCGCTGGCGTGTCCATCGGCCGGATCGTCTGGGCTGTCATGAAGCCCATGCTGGTGCTGATGCTCGCCGGCGTCCTGATTGGTGAATACGTCGCCCCGGCCACCGAGAGCATGGCCCAGGCCAATCGCTCGCTGGCACAGGGCAGCGGCGACGCGCAGAGTGCCAAGCACGGTATGTGGCACCGCCAGGGTGAGGAATTCATCCACATCAACGCGGTGCAACCGAACGGCCTGCTGTATGGCGTGACGCGCTATCACTTCGACAAGGAGCGGCATCTGTTGCGCTCCAGCTTCGCCAAGAAGGCGGAGTTTGACGGTGATCACTGGCAATTGACCGATGTGGCGACCACGATTTTCAATGAGCGCAGCACCGAAGTGGTGAACACGCCGACCGAGCGCTGGGACGTAGCGTTGAGTCCGCAATTGCTCAGCACCGTGGTGATGGCACCGGAATCGCTGTCGATCAGCGGACTGTGGGGCTACATCCACTATCTGGCCGAGCAGGGCCTGAGCAACGGGCGTTACTGGCTGGCTTTTTGGGTCAAGGTGTTGCAGCCGCTGGTGACTGCTGCGCTGGTGCTGATGGCGATCTCGTTTATCTTCGGCCCGCTGCGTTCGGTGACCCTCGGTCAGCGTGTCTTTACCGGTGTGCTGGTGGGCTTTACCTTCCGCATCGTCCAGGATCTGCTCGGGCCGTCGAGTCTGGTGTTCGGTTTCTCGCCGCTGTTCGCGGTGCTGGTACCGGCCGGGGTCTGTGCGCTCGCGGGTGTCTGGCTGCTTCGCAGAGCCGGCTGATGGGCGCATTTTTGCCTGTGCTGTAACTTTGAGAACGCCTCGATCGACTGATCGGGGCGTTTTTGCATGTCATCCGGGTGACAGGCGAACGTGACGCTTGCGCCGTGTATCAGGTACAATTCCCGGCTATTTTTCGGCGGGCCAAGCCTGCAGCCTTTTTGAGTGTTGATCCGTGAGTGATTTGAGTCATATCCGCAATTTCTCCATCATCGCCCACATTGACCATGGCAAGTCGACGCTGGCTGACCGTTTCATCCAGATGTGCGGCGGCCTGGCCGAGCGTGAAATGGAAGCCCAGGTACTGGATTCCATGGATCTTGAGCGTGAACGCGGGATCACCATCAAGGCCCACAGCGTTACCCTCTATTACAAAGCCCGCGACGGCATCACCTACCAGCTGAACTTCATTGACACCCCCGGCCACGTCGACTTCACCTACGAAGTCAGCCGTTCCCTGGCGGCGTGCGAAGGTGCCTTGCTGGTGGTCGATGCGGGGCAGGGCGTAGAAGCCCAGTCCGTGGCCAACTGCTACACCGCCATCGAGCAGGGCCTTGAGGTCATGCCGGTGCTGAACAAGATCGACCTGCCGCAGGCCGATCCTGATCGCGTAAAAGACGAAATCGAGAAAATCATCGGCATCGATGCCACCGACGCCGTCACCTGCAGTGCCAAGACCGGCCTGGGTGTCGACGAAGTGCTCGAGCGTCTGGTCCATACCATTCCTGCGCCGACCGGCAACATCGAAGATCCGCTGCAAGCGTTGATCATCGACTCCTGGTTCGACAACTACCTGGGCGTTGTGTCCCTGGTGCGTGTCCGTCACGGCCGGGTGAAGAAGGGCGACAAGATTCTGGTCAAGTCCACCGGCAAGATCCATCTGGTCGACAGCGTTGGCGTGTTCAATCCGAAACACACCGCCACCGTCGATCTCAAAGCCGGTGAAGTGGGCTTCATCATCGCCAGCATCAAGGACATCCACGGTGCGCCGGTCGGTGACACCCTGACTCTGAGCTCCACGCCAGACGTTCCGGTGCTGCCGGGTTTCAAACGCATTCAGCCACAGGTTTACGCCGGTCTGTTCCCGGTCAGCTCCGACGATTTCGAGGATTTCCGCGAAGCGCTGCAGAAGCTGACCCTGAACGACTCGTCGCTGCAGTACACCCCGGAAAGCTCCGACGCACTGGGCTTCGGCTTCCGTTGCGGCTTCCTCGGCATGCTGCACATGGAAATCATCCAGGAGCGCCTCGAGCGCGAGTACGACCTGGACCTGATCACCACCGCGCCGACGGTAATTTTCGAGCTGGTGCTGAAAACCGGTGAAACGATTTACGTCGACAACCCGTCGAAGCTACCGGATGTCTCGGCCATCGAGGACATGCGTGAGCCCATCGTGCGCGCCAATATCCTTGTGCCGCAAGAACACCTGGGCAACGTCATCACCCTGTGCATCGAGAAGCGCGGCGTTCAGGTCGACATGCTGTTCCTCGGCAATCAGGTCCAGGTGACCTATGACCTGCCGATGAACGAAGTGGTCCTGGACTTCTTCGACCGTCTCAAATCCACCAGCCGCGGCTATGCTTCGCTGGATTACCATTTCGATCGTTACCAATCGGCTAATCTGGTGAAACTGGACGTGCTGATCAACGGTGACAAGGTCGATGCCCTGGCGTTGATCGTGCACCGTGACAACTCGCACTTCAAAGGTCGCCAGTTGACCGAGAAGATGAAAGAACTGATTCCTCGTCAGATGTTCGACGTGGCGATTCAGGCCGCCATCGGTGGTCAGATCGTCGCCCGGACAACCGTCAAGGCGCTCAGAAAGAACGTATTGGCCAAATGCTACGGCGGTGACGTCAGTCGTAAGAAGAAACTGCTCGAGAAGCAGAAGGCCGGTAAGAAACGCATGAAACAGGTCGGCAACGTGGAAATTCCACAGGAAGCCTTCCTCGCCGTGCTCAGGTTGGAATAATCAGGTCCTATGTCGCTAAATTTCCCGCTGTTGCTGGTCATCGCCGTGTTCGTCTGCGGCCTGTTGGCGTTGCTCGATCTGCTGTTCCTGGCGCCGCGTCGGCGTGCTGCCATTGCCTCCTATCAAGGCAGTGTCAGCCAGCCGGAAGCCGTGGTCGTCGAGAAACTGAACAAAGAGCCGCTGCTGGTTGAATACGGCAAGTCGTTCTTTCCGGTGTTGTTCATCGTACTGGTCCTGCGTTCGTTCCTGGTGGAACCGTTCCAGATTCCGTCCGGCTCGATGAAGCCGACCCTGGACGTTGGCGACTTCATTCTGGTGAACAAGTTTTCCTACGGGATTCGCCTGCCGGTGATCGACAAGAAGATCATCGACGTCGGTGATCCGCAGCGCGGCGATGTCATGGTGTTCCGCTACCCGAGCGACCCGAACGTCAACTACATCAAGCGTGTGGTCGGCCTGCCGGGCGACACCGTGCGTTACACCGCCGACAAGCGTCTGTTCGTCAATGGCGAATCGATTGCCGAGAAAATGGTCGGCGCCGAGCCGGGCACCTTGGGCAGTGCAGAACTCTACAAGGAAAAACTCGGCGCAGCCGAGCACCTGATCCGCAAGGAAATGAGCCGCTACCGCGCCACGCCGGATCGCTCGTGGACAGTGCCTGCCGGGCACTACTTCATGATGGGCGACAACCGCGACAATTCGAATGACAGTCGCTACTGGGATGATCCGAACATTCCCAAGGATCTGCTGGGCATGGTTCCCGACCGCAATATCGTCGGCAAGGCCTTCGCGGTCTGGATGAGCTGGCCGGAGCCGAAACTCAGCCACCTGCCGAATTTCTCGCGGGTCGGCCTGATCAAGTAATTACACACGGCGCTGTTGACCACAGCGCCGAATGCATTTTTGGAGCCGGCACAAGCGGCTTCGCAATCGCCAGGATCTCATTTTTGAACACAGCGTTAATTGTCCCAGGCCTGCGCCGTACCCCGGCGATGGCAGTGGAATCCAGCCACGAACTCAGCGTGGGTAAACCGTGAGCGTTTCTCTAAGCCGTCTCGAGCGCCAGCTCGGTTACACCTTCAAGGATCAGGAGCTGATGCTGCTGGCCCTCACGCATCGCAGTTTTGCCGGGCGCAACAACGAGCGCCTGGAATTCCTCGGTGATGCCATCCTCAACTTCGTCGCTGGCGAGGCGCTGTTCGATCGCTTCCCGCTGGCCCGCGAAGGCCAGTTGTCGCGTTTGCGCGCACGCCTGGTGAAAGGTGAGACGCTGGCCGTGCTGGCTCGCGGTTTTGACCTCGGCGATTACTTGCGCCTGGGTTCGGGCGAACTGAAAAGCGGCGGATTTCGTCGCGAATCGATTTTGGCCGATGCCCTTGAAGCCTTGATCGGTGCAATCTACCTCGACGCCGGCATGGACGTCGCTCGCGAGCGCGTACTGGCCTGGCTAGCCGGCGAGTTCGAAGGCCTGACGCTGGTCGACACCAACAAGGATCCGAAGACCCGCCTGCAGGAACACCTGCAATCGCGCGGCTGCGAGCTGCCGCGCTACGAAGTGGTGGATATCCAGGGCGAGCCGCACTGCCGAACCTTCTTCGTCGAGTGCGAAGTGGTCCTATTGAACGAAAAAAGCCGAGGTCAGGGTGTGAGCCGTCGTATTGCCGAACAGGTAGCGGCCGCCGCAGCACTGATTGCCCTGGGCGTGGAGAATGGCAATGACTGATACAAACGCAACTCGCTGTGGCTACGTTGCCATCGTCGGCCGTCCCAACGTCGGCAAGTCGACGCTGCTCAACCACATTCTCGGCCAGAAGCTGGCGATCACCTCGCGCAAGCCGCAGACCACCCGCCACAACATGCTGGGGATCAAGACCGAGGGCGACGTGCAGGCGATCTACGTCGACACTCCCGGCATGCACAAGGGCGGCGAAAAGGCCCTCAACCGTTACATGAACAAAACCGCTTCGGCGGCGTTGAAAGACGTCGACGTGGTGATTTTTGTCGTTGACCGCACCAAGTGGACCGACGAAGACCAGATGGTCCTCGAGCGTGTGCAGTACGTCACCGGCCCGCTGATCGTCGCGCTGAACAAGACCGACCGCATTGAAGACAAAGCCGAGCTGATGCCGCACCTGAGCTGGTTGCAGGAGCAGCTGCCGAACGCGCAGATCATCCCTATCTCTGCGCAGCACGGGCACAACCTCGAAGCGCTGGAAAAGGTCATCGCCGACCATCTGCCGGAGAACGATCACTTCTTCCCGGAAGACCAGATTACTGACCGCAGCAGCCGTTTCCTCGCCGCCGAACTGGTCCGCGAAAAAATCATGCGCCAGATGGGCGCCGAGCTGCCATACCAGATCACCGTCGAGATCGAAGAGTTCAAGCAGCAGGGCAAGACCTTGCACATCCATGCCTTGATTCTCGTCGAGCGTGACGGCCAGAAGAAAATCATCATTGGCGACAAGGGCGAGCGCATCAAGCGCATCGGCACCGAAGCGCGCAAGGACATGGAGCTGCTGTTCGACTCCAAGATCATGCTCAACCTGTGGGTCAAGGTGAAGGGCGGCTGGTCCGATGACGAGCGCGCGCTGCGTTCGCTGGGTTATGGCGACCTGTAACAGTCCCGGTTTTCTCATACACCAGAGAACCCCTGTGGGAGCGGGCTTGCTCGCGAAGACGGTGAATCAGTCGATACATTTTTTCGACTGACTCACCGTCTTCGCGAGCAAGCCCGCTCCCACATTTGGTTTATGTTGATCTCAAGAATGCGTTTCTTCATCGAGAACTCAATGTCGCAAAACCCGCCTCCCGCCCAGCCCGCCTACGTCCTGCACTCGCGTGCTTATCGCGAGACCAGCGCGCTGGTCGACTTCCTCACGCCGCAAGGTCGGTTGCGGGCGGTGTTGCGCAGTGCGCGGGGCAAGGCCGGGACGCTGGCGCGGCCATTCGTGGCGCTGGAAGTGGAGTTTCGTGGCAAGGGCGAGCTGAAGAATGTCGGGCGCATGGAAAGTTCCGGCACCTCGGCGTGGCTCAATGGCGAGGCGCTGTTCAGTGGTTTGTATCTGAACGAGCTGTTGATCCGTTTGCTGCCCGCCGAAGATCCGCATCCTGCCGTTTTCGATCACTATGCCGCGACGCTGCTGGCCTTGGCTGAAGGTCGCCCGTTGGAGCCGTTATTGCGGTCCTTCGAATGGCGTTTGCTGGACGATCTCGGCTACGGCTTTTCTCTCAACACAGATTTGCACGGCGACCCGATCGCGCCGGACGGTCTCTATCGTCTGCAAGTGGACGCCGGGCTTGAGCAGGTCCATCTGCTGCAGCCGGGCCTGTTCAACGGCACCGAACTGCTGGCCATGGCCGAAGCCGACTGGTCTGCCCCCGGCGCCCTGTCTGCTGCCAAGCGCCTGATGCGTCAGGCACTGGCCGTTCATCTCGGCGGTCGGCCCCTTGTAAGCCGCGAGCTGTTTCGCAAGCCCTGATATGCTGTGCGCCGAATCTCTCAATTCAGGAGCGCATCCGTGACCACCAGCAATCGCATTCTTCTTGGCGTGAACATCGACCACGTCGCCACCCTGCGTCAGGCCCGTGGCACGCGCTACCCGGATCCGGTCAAGGCGGCGCTGGACGCGGAAGAGGCGGGGGCCGATGGCATCACGGTGCACCTGCGTGAAGATCGCCGGCACATCCAGGAGCGCGACGTGCTGTTGCTCAAGGATGTCCTGCAAACCCGAATGAATTTCGAAATGGGTGTCACCGAAGAGATGATGGCGTTCGCCGAGCGCATTCGCCCGGCGCACATTTGTCTGGTTCCGGAAACCCGGCAGGAGCTGACCACCGAAGGCGGTCTGGATGTGGCAGGGCAGGAAGAACGCATCAGGGCAGCGGTCGAACGTCTGTCGAAGATTGGCAGCGAAGTCTCGCTGTTCATTGATGCTGATGAACGTCAGATCGCTGCATCGAAGCGCGTCGGTGCGCCGGCCATCGAGCTGCACACCGGGCGCTACGCCGATGCCGAAACTCCGATTGAAGTGGCTGAAGAACTCAAGCGTGTCGCGGACGGTGTCGCGTTTGGCCTGGCGCAGGGGCTGATCGTCAATGCCGGGCATGGCCTGCATTACCACAACGTCGAGGCGGTGGCGGCGATCAAGGGCATCAACGAATTGAACATCGGCCATGCGCTGGTGGCGCATGCGCTGTTTGTCGGGTTCAAATCCGCCGTATCGGAAATGAAGGCGCTGATCCTGGCTGCTGCCAAGCACTAAGCAACAACACAAACCCCTTGTAGGAGTGAGCCTGCTCGCCATAGCGGTGTGTCAGCCAGCATCAAATTGACTGACACACCGCTATCGCGAGCAGGCTCACTCCTACAATTCGATTTGTGGTGTTGGTTAGAGCGGAGCAGGCTCTTGGGCGGGTTTTGACTTGTCGATCCCCGGCACGTGCAGATTGCCCTCAGCCACCTGATCACCTTCAAGCTGCGGCTGGGTCACCCAGGTCAGGATGTCGTAGTAGCGACGGATGTTCGCCACGAAGTGCACCGGCTCGCCGCCCCGGGCGTAGCCATAGCGGGTCTTGCTGTACCACTGTTTCTGCGACAGGCGCGGCAGGATTTTCTTCACGTCCAGCCACTTGTCCGGGTTCAGACCTTCCTTGGCGGTCAATTTGCGCGCGTCATCCAGGTGACCGCTGCCGACGTTGTACGCGGCCAGGGCAAACCAGGTGCGATCCGGTTCCTTGATCGAATCGTCGAGCTGATCCTTCATATAGGCCAAGTACTTGGCGCCGCCCATGATGCTCTGTTTCGGATCGAGGCGATTGGACACGCCCATCGCCTGCGCGGTGTTCTGGGTCAGCATCATCAGGCCGCGTACGCCGGTTTTTGAGGTCACCGTCGGTTGCCACAGCGATTCCTGATAACCGATGGCGGCGAGCAGGCGCCAGTCGACTTTTTCCTTCTTGGCGTAGTTCTTGAAGTGCTGTTCGTATTTCGGCAGGCGCTGCTGCAGATGCTGGGCGAAAGTGGTGGCGCCCATGTAGCCCAGCACGTCAACGTGGCCGTAATAACGGTCTTTCAGGCGTTGCAGGGTGCCATTCTTCTGCACTTTGTCCAGATAAGCGTTGATTTCGCTGAGCAGGCTGTTGTCTTCGCCGGGACCGACCGCCCAGCTCTGGCTGCGCGCATCACCGAGGTCAAAGGCCACGCGAATATTGGTGAAGTACACCTGATTCATTGCCACTTCGTTGGAATCGACCAGGGTCAGGTCGATCTGGCCTTCATCGACCATGCGCAACAGGTCGACCACCTCGACGGCGTCAGATTCTTCGTATTCGATGCCGGGAAATTTCTGTTTCAGCTCAGCCAGCTGTTCGGCGTGGGTGCTGCCCTTGAGCACGGTGATCTTCTTGCCGACCAGGTCCGCCGGATCGGTCGGCCGCGACTGGCCGTTGCGATAGATGATCTGCGGGGTGACTTCGAGATAAGAGTGGGAAAACCGCACCTGCTTTTTGCGTTCGTCGCTGCTGACCAGGCCGGCCGCGGCGAGGACCGGGCCATTCGGCTTGCCGACCTGATTGAACAGGTCGTCGAGGTTGTCGGCGGTCTCGATCTTCAGTTCGACGCCCAAATCGTCGGCGAAGCGCTTCACCAGCTCGTATTCGAAGCCGGTTTCGCCGCTGCGATCCTGAAAGTAGGTGGCGGGGCTGTTTCGGGTAATCACCCGCAGCACACCGTCCTCCTTTACGCGCTCGAGCGTGTTGGGTTTATCAACACAGCCACCGAGCATCAGGAAGAGTCCGGTTGCGATCAGCCATTTGGCGTACCGCGGACGCAAAGCCGTTGGGAAAAACATCTGCGCAGTATACGCAAACGGCCACGGGCGCCATATCTCGACAGCACTGTATGAGTCTGCTAAGGGTCACAAAGTCGAGCGAAACCCCATGAAAACGGGCCTTCAGGGCATTTTGTTACAGTAAAAATAAGCAGCGCTCAAATGGACGATTTACCTGACTTTGGGGGCAGAAACACACAATGCGGTCAGAGTGCAACCGTGCGTAGTGTTTCGGGTGATGTTGAGGGCGGTTTAGGCTAGAATGCACGGCCTCAAAGCACACCCCTTCCCGAGGCTGTCCCGAAGATGTTGATCCTGCGCGGCGCTCCTGCCCTTTCTGCCTTTCGCCACAGCAAACTCCTTGAGCAACTGAGCCAGAAGGTTCCAGCTGTCAGTGGCCTGTATGCTGAATTCGCTCACTTCGCCGAAGTCACCGGCGTCCTGACCGGCGACGAACAGCAGGTGCTTGCGCGCCTTCTGAAGTACGGCCCAAGTGTTCCGGTTCAAGAGCCGACCGGTCGTCTGTTTCTGGTGTTGCCGCGTTTCGGCACCATCTCGCCGTGGTCGAGCAAGGCCAGCGACATCGCCCGCAACTGCGGCCTGAGCAAGATCCAGCGCCTGGAGCGCGGTATTGCCTTCTACGTCGCCGGGCAGTTCAGCGAAGCCGAAGCCCAAGTGATTTCGGACGCCCTGCATGACCGCATGACCCAGATCGTGCTGGCCAGTCTCGAGCAGGCCGCCGGTCTGTTCAGTCACGCCGAACCGAAACCGCTGACGGCCATCGACATTCTTGGTGGCGGTCGCGCTGCGCTGGAAAAAGCCAACACCGAGCTGGGCCTGGCCCTGGCCGAAGACGAGATCGATTATCTGGTCAACGCCTTCAATGGTTTGAAGCGCAACCCGCACGACATCGAACTGATGATGTTCGCCCAGGCCAACTCCGAGCACTGCCGCCACAAGATTTTCAACGCCAGTTGGGACATCGATGGCCAGAGCCAGGAAAAAAGCCTGTTCGGCATGATCAAGAACACCTATCAGATGCACAGCGAAGGCGTTCTGTCGGCGTACAAGGACAACGCCTCGGTGATCGTCGGCAACGTCGCCGGCCGTTTCTTCCCGAATCCTGAAACCCGCCAGTACGGCGCGGTGCAGGAGCCGGTGCACATTCTGATGAAGGTCGAGACTCACAACCACCCGACCGCGATCGCCCCGTTCCCGGGCGCATCCACCGGTTCCGGTGGCGAGATCCGTGACGAAGGCGCAACCGGTCGCGGCGCCAAGCCGAAGGCCGGCCTGACCGGTTTCACCGTATCCAACCTGCAGATCCCGGGCTTCGAACAGCCGTGGGAAGTGCCGTACGGCAAGCCTGAGCGCATCGTTACCGCGCTGGACATCATGATCGAAGGCCCGCTCGGCGGCGCCGCGTTCAACAACGAATTCGGTCGTCCGGCGCTGACGGGCTACTTCCGTACCTTCGAGCAGTCGATCAGCACCCCGCACGGCGATGAAGTGCGCGGTTACCACAAGCCGATCATGCTCGCGGGCGGCATGGGCAACATCCGCGAAGAACACGTCAAGAAAGGCGAGATCGTCGTCGGCTCCAAGCTGATCGTGCTCGGCGGCCCGGCGATGCTGATCGGTCTGGGCGGCGGCGCGGCTTCGTCGATGGCCACCGGCACCAGCTCGGCGGATCTGGACTTCGCTTCCGTGCAGCGCGAAAACCCTGAAATGGAGCGTCGCTGCCAGGAAGTCATCGACCGTTGCTGGCAACTGGGTGACAAGAACCCGATCAGCTTCATCCACGACGTCGGCGCGGGCGGTCTGTCCAACGCCTTCCCGGAACTGGTCAACGACGGCGACCGCGGTGGCCGCTTCGAACTGCGCAACATTCCCAACGACGAGCCGGGCATGGCCCCGCACGAAATATGGTCCAACGAATCCCAGGAACGTTACGTTCTGGCGGTTGGCCCGGAAGATTTCGAGCGCTTCCAGGCGATCTGCGAACGCGAGCGTTGCCCGTTTGCCGTCGTCGGCGAAGCCACCGCCGAACCGCAGCTGACCGTGACCGACAGCCACTTCGGCAACAACCCTGTGGACATGCCGCTGGAAGTGTTGCTGGGCAAGGCGCCGCGCATGCACCGTTCGGTGGTCCGCGAAGCCGAACTGGGCGATGATTTCGATCCGGCGAACCTCGATATCACCGAGTCCATCGAACGCGTTCTGCATCACCCGGCCGTGGCGAGCAAAAGCTTCCTGATCACCATCGGCGACCGCACCATCACCGGCCTTGTGGCGCGTGACCAAATGGTCGGCCCATGGCAGGTGCCGGTGGCCGACGTTGCCGTCACCGCCACCAGTTTTGACGTCTACACCGGTGAAGCGATGGCGATGGGCGAGCGTACTCCGCTGGCTCTGCTGGACGCTCCGGCGTCGGGCCGCATGGCCATCGGCGAAACCATCACCAACATTGCCGCCTCGCGCATCAACAAACTCTCCGACATCAAACTGTCGGCGAACTGGATGTCGGCGGCCGGCCACCCGGGCGAAGACGCGCGTCTGTACGACACCGTGAAAGCCGTCGGCATGGAACTGTGCCCGGAGCTGGGCATCACCATTCCGGTGGGCAAGGACTCGATGTCCATGGCCACGCGCTGGAACGACAACGGCGAAGAAAAAACCGTGACGTCGCCGATGTCGCTGATCGTGACCGGTTTCGCGCCAGTGGCTGACATCCGTCAGACCCTGACCCCGGAACTGCGTATGGACAAGGGCACCACCGACCTGATCCTGATTGACCTCGGTCGCGGGCAGAACCGCATGGGCGCCTCGATCCTTGCACAAGTGCACGGCAAACTCGGCCAGCACGCGCCGGACGTCGATGACGCCGAAGACCTGAAAGCCTTCTTCGCGGTGATCCAGGGCCTCAACGCCGACGGTCATCTGCTGGCGTACCACGACCGTTCCGACGGTGGTCTGCTGACCTCCGTAGTGGAAATGGCTTTCGCCGGCCACTGCGGTCTGAGCCTGAACCTGGACAGCGTTGCCGAATCCGCCTCGGAAATCGCCGCGATCCTGTTCAACGAAGAACTCGGCGCAGTGATCCAGGTGCGTCAGGACGCCACCCCGGACATCCTCGCGCAGTTCAGCGCCGCCGGCCTGGGCGACTGCGTGTCGGTGATCGGCCAGCCGATCAACAATGGCCAGATCAACATCACCTTCAACGGTGACACTGTGTTCGAAGGCCAGCGTCGTCTGCTGCAACGTCAGTGGGCCGAGACCAGCTACCGGATTCAGCGTCTGCGCGACAACGCCGACTGCGCCGAGCAAGAGTTCGACGTGCTGCTGGAAGAAGACAACCCGGGCCTGAGCGTCAAGCTCAGCTACGACGTCAACCAGGACATCGCTGCGCCTTACATCAAGAAAGGCATTCGCCCGCAAGTGGCCGTGCTGCGTGAGCAGGGCGTTAACGGTCAGGTGGAAATGGCCGCCGCGTTCGACCGCGCCGGTTTCAGCGCGATCGACGTGCACATGAGCGATATCCTCGCTGGCCGTGTCGACCTCAATGAGTTCAAAGGCTTGGTGGCGTGCGGCGGTTTCTCCTACGGCGACGTGCTCGGCGCCGGTGAAGGCTGGGCCAAATCGGCGCTGTTCAACAGCCGTGCCCGCGATGCCTTCCAGGGCTTCTTCGAACGTAACGACAGCTTCACCCTCGGCGTGTGCAACGGTTGCCAGATGATGTCCAACCTGCACGAGCTGATCCCGGGCAGCGAGTTCTGGCCGCACTTCGTGCGCAACCGCTCCGAGCAGTTCGAAGCGCGCGTGGCGATGGTGCAGGTTCAGGAGTCGAACTCGATCTTCCTGCAGGGCATGGCCGGTTCGCGCATGCCGATCGCCATCGCCCACGGTGAAGGGCATGCCGAGTTCTCCAGCGAAGAAGCGTTGCTGGAAGCCGATCTGTCCGGTTGCGTGGCGATGCGTTTTGTCGATAACCATGGCAAGGTCACCGAAGCCTACCCGGCCAACCCGAACGGCTCGCCGCGCGGGATCACCGGTCTCACCAGCCGTGACGGCCGCGTGACGATCATGATGCCGCACCCGGAGCGGGTTTTCCGCGCCGTGCAGAACTCGTGGCGCTCGGAAGAGTGGAACGAAGACGCACCGTGGATGCGCATGTTCCGCAACGCTCGCGTGTGGGTGAACTAAGCGTCGTGTACAAACTCGCTTTTTTTGTTCCCGACAGTCATGTCGAAGTGGTCAAAGACGCTGTGTTCGCTGCCGGTGGCGGGCGAATTGGCGACTATGACCATTGCGCCTGGCAAGTGCTCGGGTCTGGTCAGTTTCGGCCTCTGGACGGCAGTCAGCCGTTCATAGGCGAGGCGGGGCAGGTTGAGCGGGTTGAGGAGTGGAAGGTCGAGCTGGTGGTGGCAGACGAGCTGATTGTTGCTGTTGTGGCAGCGTTGAAGCTTAGTCATCCCTACGAAACACCGGCTTATGAGGTGTGGCAGTTGGCAGATTTCTGACCGCTGCTGCTGAAACAGAAAACCCGCTGAAAGTGATTTCAGCGGGTTTTTTGTTGCCTGCGATGGGCTACCAACCGCGGCAGCCCGGCGCAAGATCGTCGACTCAGGTCACCGGCCTGAGATTGAACTCGCTCCGTAGCATCATGATGAGCTCTTCGAGGGTTTTGAAACGGTCCAGCGCTCTATCCCGGTAATCAATGAAAAACAGACCTTTGTCGTCCACCTGGATCGGCGTCTCGACGGTTTCACCGGTGCGAGATCGATGAACGAGGCGGGTTTCCCGAGTATTCGGGCGCTCGATGATGAATTGCCCTTGCTCGGTCAAGCGTTCGCGTTGTACAGCTGCGGGGGCTGGGTCGAGCCGCTTGCCGGGGATGCCGACCTCCATTTTGAAATCACTGCGTATTGCGCGAGTGGCAGTGGGCATGCTTTCGGTGGCGACCTCCCAGTAACCGCGCTGAAGGCGTTGAGCGAGCGCGGGCGTCGTGTCGTGCACGTGCAGGCTGACGGCACCGAGCATATCCGCCAGGCCCGGTACCCCCAGGTTGTAACCAGTGTGGGCGCTGCCGACGAAGGCGATCCACTTGTGCGGCCCGTTGGCCAGTTGGTCGGCTTCGATCACTCTGGAGGCAAAATAGCTGAACATGCGGTTGCGCTGTACGCGCGGGTCGGAGAGCGCCTTCATGTGATAGCTGGCGACGCAATCAAGCGCTCTGATGCGATAGCCATATTTGGCCGCTTTTTCAATGACGCTGGTGTAATTGTCTGTCGTGCCTTTGTAGAACCGCATGTGCCCTTCGTCCTGACTGCTCAGGTATCGGCGCAAATGGGCGGACATGGTCTTGCCGGCACAGAAATCGTCCAGGTCAGCTTGATGCAAATCGGTCTGCAAATGTTCCACATACAGCGTTTTGTAGCGGCCTTTGTGTTTTTCCAGCTGCTTGATCAGCAGCGCCTTGCTCGATTGCGCCGAATGGGCTTCGCCGAGCACCAGGCCGGCAAAGTCACCGTCGGCCACTTGCTTGAATAACGAATCCGCTGTGGCGTCCGTAGTGAGCGTCGGCAGTGTCGCTCGAGCGGGTGGGGTGTAATGGGTGAAATGACTCTCTGCCTTCTCGAGCAGTTTTGTGCGCATGTCGATAAACGCTTCGGCCGCGTCGGACTTGGCTTTTACGACGTGCCCGTACCGCGGGTCCAGTCCGCGTGGCTGGTAATGCATTTCATGCAGCTGTTCGTGGTGCACCGATGCAATGTCGAACTCATCGAAATGCCCGCTACCGGAGCCGGAGGCAGCGACGGTTTTTGCCGGTGTCCTCGGCGCTTTGTACGCGGTGGGCAGCGTCATGTGGTAATCGCCTTTGGTCGCTGCGTCGCCGGTGATCGCGCCGGCGGTATCGACCTTGATGCTCGCCGGTTGACCCAGAGCGACATCCTCGATGCGCAAGGCGACGGCGTCATGCAGGTCGGCCAGGCCCGGCGTGGCGTTGTGCGTGACCATTCGCGACTCATCGGTCAGGACGACCCAGCGCTCGTCCGGAGCATCGGCGATGTCGGCGGCAATGGCCTTGTGCGAATAGAAGTTGCGGATGTTATTGCCTCGTGGCGTCAGCGGCGAAGCATCTTCAAGTTTCAACACATCGTCCAGCTGGTAGGAGGTGGAGGCATCCAGTGCCTTGATCTTCAGACCCTTTTTGCGCGCCTCGCGCACAAGCGCCACGAAAGAAAACGGGGCTTTGGGCGGGTACCCCAATGCGCGGTCGATGGCCTTCAAATGTTCTTTGATGTGCTGCCAGGTGCCTCCCTTATTCAGTTTTTCCAGCTTGAGATGAAAGACATCGTCCGGCAGGTATTCCAGATAAAGGCGCTTGAAGCCTCTTTCGATCAGCGCGTCAATGTTCGTGATCAGCGCTTGCTTGCTGGCAATGGAGCCGGGGCGGGCACCGATCACCAGGCTCTTGCCGCTGAAGGCTTCGCTGGCGATCAGTTGTGCAAAGGTCGTGTCGGCAGAGACAGCAGGAACCGGGGCCCGGGCCGACAGTGGCGCCAGCGTGTCCCAATGCCGGGTGGCGGCGGCGGTCAGTTTTTCGGCCTGTAGCAGGTGGGCCTTGCGCGTCTCATGAAGATCCATCACCGCGGCGCCGACAATCGTGTCGGGGTGGCTCCTAAAGTCCTTGCTGCGAGCGATGACCTCCTTGCGCGTTTCTGGATTCATGGCGCTTTCAAGGCGATCGCGGTATTGCGGCGGTATGCCGAATTCCTTGTGCAGCCCAGGCGTGTCCGAAACGGCTTCATACTTCGGCGCGCCGCCAGCCACACCGCTGCGCACCATGACCCCGTCGGCATTGGGCGATACCAGCATGCCGGTCGAGCGCAGTGTGCCGGTGTCAGGGTCGAGGCGATGCAACAGAAAGCGGCCGAGTGAGTCCGGATCTGTCGCAGCCCAAAAGGTCTGTCCACGGAAGACCACCGGTTGTATGTCCGTCGGCAGCGTGGAAACCGCTTCCAGCGGTTCGATCAGTTTCAATGCCTCTTCGGGGGTGGCTGCGGCGACCCGCAGGCGTGGCAAGCGCACCACCTGTTTGAGCGAACGCAGCGCCGGGCGCAGGTCGGTCAGCAGCGCGCCGGCACTGTTGAACAGGTAACCAAGCAAATGCTGCAACGCCATGGCGTTGTCACCCTGTCGGTAGGCGTGCAGGGCGAGCATGGCGTCTTTGAAGGCCAGCAGCACGCCGGTGGTCAGGCTCAGCAGCGGAAAGGGCGCGGTGGCAATCGCCGTGACCCATTCGACGCAGGTCCAGATCAGCCCGCCGATCATCTGCGCACGACTGGTGGTGGTAGCGTGAACATCGTCGATCTTGCGCTGCAATTTCATGTCGTAAAGGGCGTAGCGCATGTCACTGACCGGCGCGACCGAGCGGGTCGAGTCGTAACGCGCAGGGCTGGGAGTGGTTCTGTTCAGCGTGTCAGGCAAGCCTTTGCGAGCGCTGTCGAGGAACGTGCGAACCCGGCTTTGCGCTTGCACCCCAACCCGTCCTGCGAGGTATCCGCCGAATCCAGGCTGCTCTTTGAGCAGGTAATTGAACAGCCTGGCTTCGCGAAAGCTGACTCCGTCCGGTGCTTGCGGGGTGTAGAGCAGAACCGGGTTCTTGTCGTGGCTGAACAGCCAGGTGTCGATGACCCATTCGCCGTCGATCATCAGGCGATGCAGGGCGTAGCGAGTGCGTGTCGCTGGCGTCGTATCGCCCAGGCTGTCGATACTCTGTTCGAGCCATTGCAGGTCCGCACTGGCGATGTGTCCTTGCAACTGGCATTCAAGAGCGGCGCGCTTCATCTGGCGCTGGGTAATCGCCAGCGTGGTGTTGCGTCGCAATCCGTAGCCCACGCTTGCAGCGCTTTGCAGCTCGGCCTTGACCTTGTCGGTATAACGTTGGCCGATCCAAACGCCGGTGACCGAGCGCGCGACGTTTTGCGGGGTCAGTGCACTCACATCAATCCCCGGCGGGCCGGTGAAACGCGCCGACTGCGAAATTTTCGGATCGATCAGGCCGAAATCATCTGGATAGCCGTCACGAAACAACCGTGTGTAGGTCAGCGGCGCCGGTGTCTGTGACGGCACGACCGAGGTCTGAGCGTGTACCCGCACGCTATCCGGATCGACGTCGTTGGCGGGACGATTCAGCAGACGGTTGAGGCTGATTTTCGCCTGTTCGTGGACATAGGCGTCAAAGCCTTGAAAACCGCTGCCCGAAGAAGGGTGCTTATCGAATGCACGAAGGACACACTCGGCCTCTTCGGTCAGCGTGGTGAGCTTTTTGCGGTTGCTGGCCGAGGTCGAGCGGTACCACAGCGGGGTGCCAAAGTCATAGTCGTCAACCCGCGTAGCCAGCAAGTGCCGGGTCATAGCCCTGAGGCAATCGCGGTGAGTGCCGATATTGATGAATTTGACTTCCTTGTGTTCCATCGCCTCAGGCTTGAAGCCCAGCGCCGCGAGAATTTTCTGCATGTTCTGGCGAAAACGCAGCGGCGTGCGGTTGACCAGATAGGCTTTCATGCTGTCGGCGGCGTCATTGTGAGCAGCCCACCCGAGCAGATGGGTCTGACACTCCAGCTCGCTGGCAAACGCCTGAAACTGCTGCTCTCGCGGGGCTTGCGGAGTACACAGCAGTACGCGCTTGAGGGCGCCGGAGGCATCGATCTGGCGCAGGACCCAGAGGTCCTGGAGTTGCGCACCGTGCAGCGACAAAAGCGCGGCTTGCAGGTGTGACGCATTGCCGGCGCGCAAGTCCTGAATCAATTGCCAGTCACTTGCGAGCAAATGGCCTTGCAGCCACGCCGTGTAGGCCAGCGCGACAATGCGCTGATCGAACATATGCTCGATGGCCTGGCTGACGGCGGGCAACGCGTGCATTTGTTTTTGCACGTTGGAAAAGTCGATTCGTGGTTGCAGGCTCAGTGCTTGCCGGATCAGCCATGCCGGCGTCACGTCTGCGTATTCTTCAGGCAGCGGCGCGTTGTTGTACGTGAGGGTGGTCTTGAGCAGAAAATCCGAACCCGCCGACTCATCCCCCGTATGCGGGCCGAGCAGGGCCAGATCGGTCAGGCTGCGTTGGTGCTCATACACGCCGTACCCGGCGAGATAGCGACGGGTATTGATCTGTAAGTGGTCGGGATCAAGGTCGTCGATCTCCAGGTCATCGCTGAGCCGCTCCAGCCATTGGTAGCGTGCCAGCGTTGGTGGACTGGTCGCCGCCCCCATCAGTTGCAACAGATCGTGACGCGCCTGGCTGTAGTTGTGCAGATGCTGCGCCAGTTCGGTTCGGTGGGGTTCGCTGGCGCTGCGATACCAATTCGGTGCGCTGTAATAAAGGTGGCGTTCAAACAAGGTTTGCGCGCGTAGTTCGAGGCGCGGCGTGAGGTCCGGCAGTACGTCGGCGATGGCCCGGTCGAGCGCTGCGCACAGCCGGGCGGCGTCATGTTGCGGGTTGTCGATCAGGCTCAAGGCGCGTTCGACATCCTGCGTGCGTTTATCGATCAGCGCATCATAGGTATGTTCGAACAGTGGTTCACTGTCGATCAACGACAGCTGCAGCGGCCAGATTCCGGCGACGCCCACTCCATGGAAACGCGAGGGCAGCATTCGCATGAATTCGTCTTCGGCTGTGGCGTGCTTCACACACTTGAGCAGGTGAGCATCAAGGTCGGCCAGAGAGTCGAAGAACTCAATACCTCTGGCCGGGGTGAACAACACCGCATACCCGACGCTCTGGTCGGACAGCAAGTCGCTGACCCTGGGGTGATCCCTTTCGGTGATGACAAAGGCTCCGGCCAGTTCGACGGTGTTTGCCTGATAGCTGAACTGTAAGGCGTACATGGCCGGACGCAGCATCGGCGCCAGCGCGGTTTTTTCCAGGAGCGCGCCGACTTGCGGGTGCAGCAGCCGATCCTTGACGGCCTGGCGGGCCTCCTGTTCCAGAGCGGTAAACCCGGCCTCGTAGATCAGGTAGGTTTTCGCCGGCTTGCCCTCGATGCGCTCGTTCAGGTCCAGGTTGATCAGTTGCGTGTTGAGGCGGATTTTCAGTGTCGCGAGCAGCTTCTTGCCTTCTTCGCTGTGCAGGTCGCTGTTGGCCAGTTTCTGGTACAGCGGACGGCTACGTTGCAGGTAGCGTTCGCGGTAGTCCTTGAGCTGCTCGTCGAGGCGCTTGAGGTAGCGCTGTTCGGCGGTCGGCGGTTGTTCTTCGAGCAGTGGGGTGTCGATCCTGAACAGGTTTTGTCCGATCTGGTTGAGGTCGCTTTTGGTTTCTGCCGGTGAGGGTGGGCTGTTGGGTGTGCTCATGGACACGGTCTCCAGGCTGGTGGGAAGAGCCTTCAGCATGGCGAGGGGGGTGGCGGCTTTGGTGGTAGATATGTATTGCGGGGGATCGCTGGTTTTCGCGTAGTGCCCTTCACTGGGGGGGAGCGAGCTCCTGCTTGCGAAGGCGGCCTGACAGCCGGCCTGGCGCTGGCGGATTGGGGGGATATTCGTTTTTTGGGTGATGGCGGCTTAGGGTTCCGCCCTGACGGCGGGTCACTTTGGGGGCCCAAAGTAACCAAAGGCCTTTTACCCTGACGTGCGGCCCCTCGCCTAGGCTCGGGGTGCCTTCGCTGCGGGATCGATCCGGGCGCAGCGTTTCCGGTTTGCTTCGCTGCACCTCCTTCCGCTGTGTACGACTTCGTCGTACGGTCGCTGCGCTCCCACCCCCGGATCAATCCCTCCGCTCAGCCTTCCGACGGGCGCCGTGCATCAAGATCAAGAGCGTTACTCGAGCTAACGCTCATTGTGTTGAGTGGTGAGAAGCAAAGGCGGTACTTGAGCTAACGCTCATCGTGTTGAGTGGTCAGAAGCCAGAGCGGCTTGCTTTTGCTATGGGAGCTGGCTTGCCAGCGAAGGCGGCCTGCCAGCCGACCCATATCCTCCTGACCCGCCACAATCCCACTGTAGGAGTGAGCCTGCTCGCGAAGGCCTCCGACCAGCCACCTCATATCCATCGGATTCACCCAATCCCAACTGTGGGAGCTGGCTTGCCAGCGAAGGCGGCCTGCCAGCCGACCCATATCCTCCTGACCCACCACAATCCCATTGTGGGAGCGAGCCTGCTCGCGAAGGCCTCCGACCAGCCACCTCATATCCATCAGATTCACCCAATCCCAACTGTGGGAGCTGGCTTGCCAGCGAAGGCGGCCTGCCAGCCGACCCATATCCTCCTGACCCACCACAATCCCACTGTAGGAGTGAGCCTGCTCGCGATGACGGCCAACCAGCCACCTCATATCCATCAGATTCACCCAATCCCAACTGTGGGAGCTGGCTTGCCAGCGAAGGCGGCCTGCCAGCCGACCCATATCCTCCTGACCCACCGCAACCCCACTGTAGGAGTGAGCCTGCTCGCGAAGGCGTCCGACCAGCCGCCTCATTTCCGTCAGATTCACCCAATCCCAACTGTCGGAGCTGTCCATCGATCAAACAAACCCGGCCTCGCCGGGTTTGCAGTTGATCAAGCCTTCGCCGGCACCTCATTACGACGCACCAACCCCAGCATTGCCCCGCTTAAACCCGCCGCCTTCTCGCCCACCAGCAAATGCCACACCCCACCGTCCAGCGGGCTGACACCCTGACAGCCCAGCGCCTTCAGCTGCGCCTCGGACAGCGCCTTGCCGTCGGCCAGTTGCAAGCGGATCCGTGTCATTGCAATGCAATCGAGTTGCAGCACGTTGTCGCCACCGCCCAACGCGTCGAGCCATTGCTGTGCCTCGGCGTCGGTGACCGAAATTGCCTTCGGCTCATCGGCCACCGCCACGGGTTCACGCACCAACGCACGGCCGAGCGCCGGCATGGCCAGGCGTATTTCGTCGGCGATGCTGTCGGCCAGCGGCCCGACCACCACTTGCAGGCTGCCACCTTTGCCCGGACGCACCACGGCCATCGCGCCCAACGCTTTGAGTTCGGCATCCGACGCCTTGTTGCGATCCACCATTTCCAGCCGCAACCGCGTGGTGCAGGCGCCCACGGTCAGCAGGTTCTCGGCGCCGCCCAAGGCCTGGATGTAGGCGCCGGCGCGTTGGTTTTGTGAAAGCACGGCTTTCTCGGCTGTCGCGATATCTTCACGCCCGGGCGTCTTCAGATTGAAGCGGCGAATACAGAAGTCAAAAACGCAGTAATAGATCACGGCGTAGGCAAGGCCCACCGGGACCACCAGCCAACCGTTGGTGGACTTGCCCCAGCCCAGAATCATATCGATGAAGCCGCCGGAGAAGGTGAAGCCCAGGTGAATGTTCAGGCCGTTGGTGATCGCCATCGACAGACCGGTCAGCAGCGCATGCAGCAGATACAGCAGCGGCGCGAGGAACATAAAGGCGAATTCGATCGGTTCGGTCACGCCGGTGAGAAACGAGGTCAATGCCATCGACAGAAATATTCCGCCCATGACTTTGCGGCGCTCCGGCAGGGCGTTGCGGTACATCGCCAGGCACGCGGCAGGCAGACCGAAGATCATCATCGGGAACATGCCGGTCATGAACTGGCCGCCCTTCGGGTCGCCGGCGAAGTAACGCGAAAGGTCGCCGGTCACCAGCGCGCCGGTGGTCGGGTCGGTGAAGTTGCCGAAGACGAACCACGCCATGTTGTTGAGGATGTGGTGCAGGCCGGTGACGATCAGCAGGCGGTTGAACACGCCGAACACGAAGGCACCGATGCTGCCGCTTTCCATCATCAGCGTGCCGAAGGCATTAATACCGTGCTGGATCGGCGGCCAGATGTAGCCGAACACCACGCCCAGGCCGACCGCTGCAAACCCGGTGACGATCGGCACGAAACGCCGTCCGCCGAAAAACGCCAGATACTCCGGCAACTTGATGTCCTTGAAGCGGTTGTACAGCGCGCCGGCCATCAGTCCGCTGACGATGCCGGCAAGCATGCCCATGTTGATGGTCGAGTCGAGCACTTTGAGGGTGGAGATCATCACCAGATAACCGATCACCCCGGCCAGGCCTGCCGTGCCGTTGTTGTCCTTGGCGAACCCGACGGCGATACCGATGGCAAAGATCATCGCCAAGTTGGCGAAGATCACCTGGCCGGCGTCGTGGATGATCGCGATGTTCAGCAGGTCGGTGTCGCCCAGGCGCAGCAGCAGACCGGCAATCGGCAGGATCGCGATTGGCAGCATCAGTGCGCGACCCAGGCGTTGCAGGCCTTCAATGAAGAGTTGGTACATGGTGGTTCTCCTGCTCTTTGGACAGAGCTTGTTGTTAGGGCAGCGGCCAATACTGGTGACAGGCGTGACGCACGGCGGCGGCGCTGCTCAATTTCAGCAGGTCGCGGCTCAGGCGCTGACATTCGGCCTGGTGCAACTGACGTACGCGATCCTTGATTTCACCGATCTGCACCGGGCTCACCGACAGTTCGCTGACGCCCAGACCGATCAGCACTGGCGTCGCCAGCGGGTCAGAGGCGAGGGCGCCACACACACCGACCCAGCGCTTATGCACCGCCGCGCCTTCGCAGGTCATGGCGATCAGGCGCAGCAGCGCCGGGTGCAAGGCATCGACGCGCGCGGCCAGACCGGCATGATCGCGGTCCATGGCTAGGGTGTATTGCGACAGGTCGTTGGTGCCGATCGAGAGAAAGTCGGCGTGTTCGGCCAGTTGTTCGGCTTGCAGTGCTGCGGCGGGGACTTCGATCATCACGCCGATCTCGGGGCGTTGCGTGATACCCATTTCCAGGCACAACTGATCGACGCGCTGGCGAATGTGTAGCAGTTCGTCGACTTCGGTGACCATCGGCAACAGGATCCGACAGCGGTGCAGCGGTTTGACTTGCAACAGCGCGCGCAATTGCTGATCGAGGATTTCCGGGCGGGCCTGGGCCAGACGAATACCGCGCAGACCGAGCACCGGGTTGGCCTCGGCGGGCAGCGGCAGGTAGTCGAGTTGTTTGTCGCCGCCGACGTCGATGGTGCGGATGATTACCGAGTGCTCGCCCATCGCGTCCAATACGGCTTGATAGGCCGCACGCTGTTCTTCGACATCTGGCGCAGTCTGGCGATCGACGAACAGAAATTCGGTGCGCAGCAGCCCGACGCCATCGGCACCGTTGGCAAAGGCATCTGCCGCTTCGCTGCTTGAGGCGACATTGGCGACTACTTCGATGTGCACGCCATTGCGAGTTTCGGCGGGCAGATGGGCTTTGGCTTGTTGGCTTTCGCGGCGCCGCTGGCGCTCGGTTTGCGCTTGCTGCACTTCGGCCAGGCGTTCGGCGTTCGGCGCCAGTTCGAGACGACCACCGTCAGCGTCGAGCACCACTGCCTGGCCTTGCGGCTGATCAAGCAACTCTGCACCCAAGGCAACCAGACACGGCAGACCTTTGCCACGCGCCAGAATCGCTACGTGCGAGGTCGCGCCGCCCTCGGCCATGCACAATCCGGCGACACCTTGGGCGCTGAGTTGCAGCAGATCCGATGGCGTCAGTTCGAGGGCGGCGACGATGGCGCCGGCCGGTACTTCGTATTGCCAGGCCTCGCCGAGCAGGGCGCGGAGCACGCGTTGCTTGAGATCACGCAAGTCGTTGGCGCGCTCGGCCAACAGCGCGCTGCCGGTGCCCTGGAGCATGTCGCACTGGGCGTCGATCGACTGACTCCAGGCGTGGGTCGCCGCCGTGCCTTGCGCGATGAACTGCTGCGCTGCGTCGAGCAGGGCCGGGTCTTCAAGCAGCGCCATGTGCGCGGCGAAGATGGCTTCCTCGTCGGCGTTCTTGTGCTTTTTCGCCTGGGCAAGGGTGGCGGCGATTTCGCTGCGCACCGCGTTCAATGCCGCTTCGAAAATCTGTTGCTGTTGCGCTGGATCGTGATTGCCCGCATCTGTCGGCAAGGTCATTGCGTTCAAACGAAACAACGGCCCGGCGACCAGCCCCGGCGCCGCGCAGACGCCATGCAACACGCCAGCCTCGACCGGGCGTTTCAGCGGCGCAGTACTGACCGGTGCTTGCGCGTGATGATCGTCCGGCAACGCCGTCGCCAATGCGCTGAGCAAAGCTTGCAGCGCGGCATTGGCCTCCGGCCCCTGACAACTGACCTGCACTTCATCCTGCTCGCCAATGGCCAGCCCCATCAAACCGATCAGGCTGTTGCACGGCGCCGATTTGCCGTTGAAGTGCAGCTCTGACTGGCTATTGAAGCCCTGCGCCGTTTGCCGGATCAGCGCAGCAGGCCGCGCATGCAGACCGCCACGATGAGCCACCCGTACTTGGCCGCTAGCTTCAGGCCCACCGGCTCCTTCAGTGTTCGCCGCCACAGTGTTGCGTGCGATGACGTGCAGCAACGGTTCGCCGACCTTCACCGCTTTGAGCGTGATCGGCCGCACCTGAAAATCCGCGCTGTTGGTCAGAATCAACAGGCTGACCAGGCTTTTGCAGTGCTGGCCAACCTTGTCGAGGTCATAGCGCAACAATGGCTGACCGAGGCTGACGCGATCGCTCTCCTTGACCAGCATGGCGAAACCTTCGCCGTTCAGTTCAACGGTGTCGAGGCCCAGGTGCAGGAGGATTTCCGCGCCATTGTCGGCACGCACGGTCACCGCGTGGCTGCTGCGCGCGACGTGAATGACCACGCCGGCGCAGGGCGAATAGAGTGTGTCGTTAAGCGGGTCGATGGCGATGCCGTCGCCCATCGCGCCACTGGCGAACACCGCGTCCGGGACGTTGGCGAGCGTCAGCACGGGGCCGCTGAGCGGGGCGCTGAGGGTCAGCTCTTTATTGTTATCGGGCATGGCTGGATCTCATCAGGTGTGCAGTCAGTCGGACTTAATGCGTGCGGGTCACTTTGCTCAAATGGCGCGGCTGATCCGGATCCATGCCACGGGCCACGGCCAGGCCGGCGGCCATCACGTAAAAACTCTGGATCGCCAGGATCGGGTCGAGGGCCGGGTGTTCGGCGCGGGACAAGGTCAAGTCGCGTTCGCTGACGTCGTCCGGCGCAGCCAGCAATACCCGGGCGCCGCGTTGACGCATCTCTGCGGCCAGACTCAACAGGCCGGCCTGCTCGGCACCGCGTGGGGCGAACACCAGCAGCGGATAGTGTTCGTCGATCAGCGCCATCGGGCCGTGACGGACCTCGGCGCTGCTGAACGCTTCGGCCTGAATCGCCGAGGTTTCCTTGAATTTCAATGCCGCTTCCTGAGCGATGGCGAAACCGGCGCCACGGCCGATGACCATCAAACGCTCGCAATCGCGCAGCGCTTCGATGGCCACGCTCCAGTCCTGTTTGGCCGCGTCACGCAGACCTTCGGGCAGCGCATCGTGGGCTTGCAGCAACTCGCTGTCTTCTTTCCAGTGCGCGATCAAACGGGCGCTGGCGCTGAGGGTGGCGATAAAACTCTTGGTCGCGGCGACACTGCTTTCAGTCCCGGCGAGCAACGGCAGGCTGAATTCGCAAGCGGCTTCCAGTGGCGAGTCGGCGGCGTTGACCATCGACACACTGAGGGCGCCACGCTTGCGCAACAGACGCAGGCTGTTGACCAGGTCCGGACTCTGTCCCGACTGCGAGAAAGCGAAGGCGACCTGACCGCTGACCTTCAACGGCGCTTGCTGCATGGTCACCACCGACATCGGTAACGAGGCCACCGGCACTCCCATGTGCTGCATGGTCAGGTAAGCGAAGTAGCTGGCGGCGTGGTCGGAACTGCCCCGGGCGACGGTCATCGCCACTTGCGGCGGCTGGCGGCGCAGGCGTCCGGCGATCTCGATCATCGGCGCGTCGAGCTGTTGCAACTGGGCTTGCACGGCCTCGAATGAGGACAGCGCCTCCTCAAGCATTTTTGAAGTCAATGTTTTCTCCTTCGACCATCACGGCGGTCAGTGTCAGTGCGCGATCGAGCCGCACGCAGTCGGCCCAGGCGCCCGGTGCAAGGCGCCCGCGTTCGTTGAGGCCGAGGTAGTCGGCGGGAAATTGCGACAGGCGCTGCGAGGCTTCGTTGATCGGCAGACCGATCTTCACCAGATTGCGCAGGGCCTGATCCATGGTCAGGGTGCTGCCGGCCAGCGTGCCGTCGGGCAGACGCACGCCGCCCAGACATTTGGTCACGGTGTGGCTGCCGAGCTTGTATTCGCCATCGGGCATGCCGGCGGCAGCAGTCGAATCGGTGACGCAATACAGGCAGGGGATCGAACGCAGGGCCACACGAATGGCGCCGGGGTGCACATGCAACAGATCGGGAATCAGCTCGGCGTATTTGGCGTGGGCCAGGGCCGCGCCGACGATGCCCGGCTCACGGTGATGCAGTGGGCTCATGGCGTTGTACAAGTGGGTGAAACTGGTCGCGCCGGCCGCCAGCGCGGCGACGCCTTCCTCGTAACTGCCGAGGGTGTGGCCGATCTGCATGCGGATGCCGCGACTGCTAAGTTCCCGGATCAACGCATCGTGGCCGGCAATTTCCGGGGCGATGGTAATTACCCGGATCGGCGCCAGCGCCAGATACGCTTCGACTTCGGCCATCAATGCGGTGTGGGCGAAATTCGGTTGCGCGCCGAGTTTTCCAGGATTGATATAGGGGCCTTCGAGGTGTACGCCGAGGACTCGCGCGGTGCCTTTGGGACGCCGTTTGCAGAATTCTCCTACCTCTTTCAGGACGCTGGAAATCTCGGCACTCGGCGCGGTCATGGTGGTGGCCAGCAGCGACGTGGTGCCGAAACGTACGTGGGTTTTGCTGATGGTTTCGAAGGCGCTGGCGCCTTCCATGATGTCTTTGCCGCCACCGCCGTGAACGTGCAGGTCGATGAAGCCCGGCAGCAGATAGGGCAGATCGTTATCGGCCGGATCGCACGGCACGCCTTCGATCGATACGACTCTGCCGTGTTCGTGGATCAGCCGGCCGCGAACCCAGCCGCTGGCGGTGAGGATGTTGTCTTCGGACATTTTCGTTCTCGCTTGTGGCCGCGCCTAACGTCGCAGCTCTGCAACAAAGTCGTAGTAATCGTTGCGGCAGTAGGTGTCGGTGACTTCGATAGGGGTGTTGTCTTCCAGATAACCGACCCGGGTCATCAGCAACATGGCGGTGCCTGGGGCAATACCGACCAGTGCGGCGAACTCGTCCGAGGCGTTGATCGCCTGGATATGCTGCAAGGCGCGCACGATCGGTTTGCCGATGCCGTCGAGGTATTCGTACAGCGAATCACCCACCGCTTGCGGCTTGGGCATGATCGAGGCGGGCAGCGTGCTCATTTCGATGGCCATCACCGTGTCGTCGGCTTTGCGCAGGCGCTTCATGCGCGCGACCTTGTCGTTCGGCGACAGGCCGAGGCGGATCAGCTCTTCATGGGTCGGCAGGGTGATTTCCCGCTCCAGCCAGTGCGAACTCGGCACGAAACCTTTCAGGCGCAGCATTTCGCTGAAGCCGGACAGGCGCGACAGCGGTTGTTCCAGGCGGGGCGTGATGAAAGTGCCGGAACCTTGCAGGCGGCGGATCAGACCTTGATCGAGCAAGACTTCCAGGGCTTTGCGCGCGGTGACCCGGGAAATGCCGAGCTGGTCGCTGAGGTTGCGCTCGGACGGCATCGCCTGTTCGGCTTTCCATTGCCCGGCATGGATCGCGGCTTCCAGATTGCGCGCCAGTTGCAGGTACAACGGCGTCGGCTGGGAATCGTCGGGGCGCAAGGCGTGGAGGTCGTTCATGGCGGTCATTTCCGGCGCGGGTATAGGATTGTTGTGGCGCGCTTGTGGGGCGGAAATTAATACCACTTCAATACCATGTCAACGCGATGAAAGGGTGCCTGACCCAATGGAATGGTGGTTTTCAGGGGGCGTATTTTTAAGTGGTATTAGTGGTGGCCTGTACAAAGTAAAAGATCGCAGCCTGCGGCAGCTCCTACAGTTGAGAGTGGTATCACCTCTGTAGGAGCCGCCGCAGGCTGCGATCTTTTGATTTATTTTTTGCAGGTGACCAGTGGTCAGCGATTAAGGGCGAATTTCGACCATCGTGCCGTCCGGCACCAGGCTCCACACTTCGCGCATGTCGACGTTACGCATCGCGACGCAGCCGTCGGTCCAGTCCAGTGTGTGGAACAGCTCTTCAGGGGTTTCTTCCGAATCCGGCGTGCCATGAATCATGATCATCCCGCCGGGCTCGACGCCTTCACGCCGGGCGCGGGCCGAGTCGCTGATGTTGGGGTAGGAAATGTGCATCGACAGATTGAATTTGTCGCTGGTCTTGCGCCAGTCGATCCAATAGAACCCTTCCGGGGTGCGTTTATCGCCTTCTATCAGTTTCGGACCTTTTTTCGCGCCCTTGCCCAAGGAGATGCGATAGGTCTTGAGCGGCTTGCCGTCGACGATCAATTGCAACTGGTGCGCCGATTTGAGCACCAGGACCTTTTCGATGAGAGGGGTATTCGACGGCGTCACGGTGGTCACGAATGACGCTTGCGAGACTGCAACGAACGACAGGCAAAACAGGGCAAGCAACCAACGCATTGAAACGATTCCCCAGCAATGAAGCAGATACAGGATTGATAGACGCGGATGCTGTGCAGACGCGCTGTGGTTATCGGCCGCCCCTTGAAAAGATCAAGTGATCGCCGGCTGGACCAGTGGCGGAATGGATTCCGAGCGCACCGGATAAACCTCGTTGCGCCGATCCGCGAAGAAGCATTCCAGCGTACGCCCCACCGTGCGGAACGCCAGCTCGTCCCAGGGAATGTCGGCTTCGTCGAACAGTTGCACTTCGAGGCTCTCGGGGCCAGCGGCAAAATCCACATCGACCAGCTCGGCGCGAAAGAACACATGCACCTGGCTGATGTGCGGCACGTCGATCAGCGTGTAGATACTCAGGTGGCGAACCCGGGCGCAGGCTTCTTCAGCGGTTTCGCGGATGGCGGCCTGTTCGATGGTCTCGCCGTTTTCCATGAAACCGGCCGGCAACGTCCAGTAACCCAAACGCGGCTCGATGGCGCGACGACAGAGCAGCACTTTGCTGCCCCAGGTCGGCACACACCCGGCGACGATGTTGGGGTTCTGGTAGTGAATGGTCTGACAGCTGTCGCAGACAAATCGCAGCCGCGAATCGCCTTCGGGAATGCGCTGCGTCACCGGGTTACCGCATTGGCTGCAAAATTTCATGCTCAGGTTCCTGAATGCTGCGCCTATCTTGGCGTGCAGCGGTGCCGGTCGGCAAGTTGTCGTTTCGCGACACGACGGGTTTCGGGGGCTTGGGCACTCGCATCGATTGGTGCATGATGCAGGGTAAGGCCCCGATCGAGAACACTCATGCTGGACGAGCTACTGCATAGGGTAAGCAACCACACACCGCGCACGCTGGAGACCGACACGCGTTTCCCCGAAGCCGCCGTTCTGGTGCCGATCACCCGCAGTGACGAGCCGGAACTGGTCCTGACGCTGCGTGCCAGCGGGCTTTCGACCCATGGCGGCGAAGTCGCCTTTCCCGGTGGCCGCCGCGACCCTGAAGACCCGGATCTGATCTTTACCGCCCTGCGCGAGGCCGAAGAAGAGATCGGCCTGCCGCCGGGACTGGTCGAAGTCATCGGCCCGCTCAGCCCGTTGATTTCCCTGCACGGCATCAAGGTCACGCCGTACGTCGGGGTGATTCCCGACTTCGTCGAATACCAGCCCAACGATGCCGAAATTGCCGCAGTCTTCAGCGTGCCGCTGGAATTCTTCCGCAAGGACCCCCGCGAGCACACCCATCGCATCGACTATCAGGGCAGAAGTTGGTACGTGCCCAGTTATCGCTACGGCGAATACAAAATCTGGGGGCTGACGGCAATCATGATCGTCGAGTTGATCAATCTGCTCTATGACGCTGAAATCAGCTTGCACCAGCCGCCGAAGAGCTTTCTCAATACCTGAGCCGCCGTTCGAGTGGCCGAACACCGTAAGCCCCGAGGAAAACAACATGAAATACCGCCTGGGCGACGCCCGCGTCGAGACTCACCCGCAGAGCTGGGTCGCCCCCAATGCCGTGCTGGTCGGCAAGGTCAGACTGGAAGAAGGCGCCAACGTCTGGTTCAACGCCGTGCTGCGCGGCGACAACGAACTGATCCTGATTGGCAAAAACAGCAACGTTCAGGACGGCACGGTGATGCACACGGACATGGGCTATCCATTGACCATCGGCACTGGCGTGACCATCGGCCACAACGCCATGCTGCACGGCTGCACCGTTGGCGATTACAGCCTGATCGGTATCAACGCGGTGATTCTCAACGGCGCGAAGATTGGCAGGAACTGCATCATCGGCGCCAATTCGCTGATCGGCGAAGGCAAGGAAATTCCCGACGGTTCGCTGGTGATGGGCTCGCCTGGAAAAGTCGTACGGGAACTGACCGAGGCGCAAAAGAACATGCTCGAAGTCAGCGCCGCGCACTATGTGCATAACTCGCAGCGTTATGCCCGCGATCTGGTTGAGCAGGAAGAATGACTGCCGTCGAACGTCCCGTCGCCTCGCCCTGTGTGAATATTTGCGCGCTGGACGACGATGATGTTTGCACCGGGTGCCAGCGCACGGTCGCAGAGATCACCCGTTGGGGCCGCATGAGCAATGATGAGCGCCGCGTGGTGCTGGGGTTGTGCCATGAGCGGGCGAAGGCGAGTGGATTAGTCTGGATGATTCCCGCGAAGTCAGGCGTCTGAACCACCGCTTTCGCGAGCAAGCCCGCTCCCACATTTGGAATGAGATCTCATGTGGGAGCGGGCTTGCCCGCGAAGAGGCCAGTACATTCACTACATCTTATTGGCTCACAACACAGCCTGAAGTAACCTGTGCGCCACATTCACAGGCCACCTTCATGATTTTCCTCATCGCCTACATCAGCAGCGTCGTGCTGATCAACTTCGCTTTTTCCACCGCGCCGCACCTGGACATCATCTGGTCGGCGTGGGGCGGGTTGGTGTTTGTGCTGCGCGACATGGTGCAAACCCGTTTCGGTCATGGTGCGATTGTGGCGATGCTGGCGGCGCTGGTGCTGTCCTACGTGACGTCCGATCCTTCCATTGCCCTGGCCAGCGCCACCGCGTTCGCCGTTTCCGAGTGCATTGACTGGCTGGTGTTCAGCATCACCAAGCGTCCGCTGCGTGACCGCTTGTGGATCAGTTCGGCGTTGAGCATTCCGCTGGATACGTTCATTTTCTTCGGCATGATCGACCTGCTGACCCCGCCGGTGATCATCACCGCGCTGGCGTCGAAGTTTGCCGGCGTCACCGCCGTCTGGCTGATCATGGCCTGGCGCGAGCGCAAACAGGCTGTCGCCAGCTGAAGCCAAACCCTCGGGTTCATGTAAAATGCCGCGCTTTCTCCCCACGGAAAGCGCGTCTGGCGTTGCTTTCCTCGATGATCCGCTTCTTTGAGGACCTGAGATGACCCGTATCGGAACTCCATTGTCGCCAACCGCGACCCGCGTATTGCTGTGTGGCTGTGGTGAGTTGGGCAAGGAAGTGGTAATCGAATTGCAGCGCCTCGGCGTTGAAGTGATTGCCGTCGATCGCTACGCCAATGCGCCGGCCATGCAAGTCGCCCACCGCAGCCACGTGATCAACATGCTCGACGGCGCCGCCCTGCGTGCGGTGATCGAGGCCGAGAAGCCGCACTTCATCGTGCCGGAAATCGAAGCCATCGCCACCGCCACCCTGGTTGAGCTGGAGGCCGAAGGCTTTACCGTGATCCCGACGGCCCGTGCTGCACAGCTGACCATGAACCGCGGAGGCATCCGTCGTCTGGCCGCTGAAGAGCTGGACCTGCCGACCTCGCCGTACCACTTTGCCGACACCTTCGAGGATTACAGCAAAGCCGTGCAGGACCTGGGTTTCCCTTGTGTGGTCAAGCCGGTGATGAGCTCCTCGGGCAAAGGCCAGAGCCTGCTGCGCAGCGCCGATGATGTGCAGAAAGCCTGGGATTACGCGCAAGAGGGCGGTCGTGCCGGCAAAGGTCGGGTGATCATCGAAGGCTTCATCGATTTCGATTACGAAATCACCCTGCTGACCGTGCGCCACATCGGCGGCACCACCTTCTGTGCTCCGGTCGGTCACCGTCAGGAGAAGGGCGATTACCAGGAATCCTGGCAGCCGCAGGCCATGAGTCCAATTGCCCTGGCTGAATCCGAGCGCGTCGCCAAAGCGGTGACGGAGGCGCTGGGTGGTCGTGGCCTGTTTGGCGTCGAGTTGTTCATCAAGGGCGATCAGGTGTGGTTCAGCGAAGTGTCGCCGCGTCCGCATGACACTGGCCTGGTCACGCTGATTTCTCAGGATCTGTCGCAGTTCGCCCTGCACGCCCGGGCCATTCTGGGCTTGCCGGTGCCGCTGATTCGTCAGTTCGGGCCTTCGGCGTCGGCGGTGATTCTGGTGGAAGGGCAGTCGACCCAGACCGCGTTCGCCAACCTGGGCGCCGCGTTGAGCGAGCCGGATACCGCGCTGCGCCTGTTCGGCAAGCCAGAAGTGAACGGCCAGCGCCGCATGGGCGTGGCGCTGGCGCGCGATGAATCGATCGAGGCCGCGCGTGCCAAGGCGACTCGTGCGTCTCAGGCGGTTGTTGTAGAACTCTAAACCGAGTCGCGCCCATCGCGAGCAGGCTCACTCCTACAATTTGGAATGCGTTCCCCTGTAGGAGTGAGCCTGCTCGCGATAGCTGTCTATCAAGCGACCCGATTCAGGTCATTGCCACGGGTCTCCTTCAAACACAACACCGCAATCACACTCAACACCGCCGCCGCCGACACATACCCGCCGACATAGCTCAACCCGCCCATCGCCACCAGTTTCTGCGCAAAGAACGGTGCCGCCGAGGCGCCGACGATCCCGCCCAGGTTGTACGCCGCTGACGCGCCGGTGTAACGCACATGGGTCGGAAACAGCTCAGGCAGCAGCGCTCCCATCGGCGCGAACGTCACGCCCATCAAGAACAATTCGATGCACAGGAACAGCGCCACGCCCCAGGTCGAACCCTGAGTCAGCAACGGCTCCATCAGAAACCCGGAAAGAATCGCCAGTACACCACCGATGATCAGCACCGGTTTGCGCCCATAACGGTCGCTAGCCCAAGCCGACAACGGCGTGGCCGCTGCCATGAACAGCACCGCAAAGCACAGCAGGCCGAGAAACGTTTCTCGGCTATAACCCAGCGTGGACACGCCGTAGCTGAGGGAAAACACCGTCGAGATGTAGAACAGCGCATAGCAGACCACCATTGCCGCTGCGCCCAGCAAGGTTGGTGCCCAGTACTGACTGAACAGCTCGACCAGCGGCACCTTCACCCGCTCCTGACGGGCGATGGCGTTGGCGAACACTGGCGTTTCGTGAAGCTTGAGGCGCACGTAGAGGCCGACCATTACCAGCGCGGCGCTGAGCAGAAACGGAATGCGCCAGCCCCAACTGCGGAACTGTTCGTCATCCAGAGTCATTGCCAGGGTCAGGAACAGACCGTTGGCTGCAAGGAAACCAATCGATGGCCCGAGTTGCGGGAACATGCCGAACCAGGCGCGTTTGCCTTTCGGTGCGTTTTCCGTGGCCAGCAGCGCAGCGCCACCCCATTCACCACCCAGGCCCAGGCCCTGACCGAAACGTAGTACACAGAGCAGAATCGGCGCCCAGGCACCGATACTGTCGTAGCCCGGGAGCACGCCGATCAAGGTTGTACACACGCCCATCAGCAGCAGCGAAGCGACCAGCGTCGATTTACGGCCGACGCGGTCGCCGAAATGGCCGAACAGCGCCGAACCCAGTGGGCGGGCAAGGAAAGCGATGCCAAAGGTGAGAAACGCCGAGAGCATTTGCGCTGTCCCGGACGTCTGCGGAAAGAACACCGGCCCGATCACCAGCGCCGCAGCGGTGGCGTAGACATAGAAGTCGTAAAACTCGATGGCGGTGCCGATAAAGCTGGCCGTCGCCACGCGAGTGGCGGAGTTGGTCGGTTGGGCAGGCGCGGTTTCGCTGTAAGCGGTTTGGGTCGTCATGCGGTGATCCCTGACAGTCATGAGCTCCGTTGGAGCGAATTATTATGGTCGAACACCCAGGGATGTGGGATGAGGCGCGATCGCTGTTTCGAGTAGGAACAGTCGTCGGTGTGTAGCGGAAACAGTCGGGATCCATGGAGTGCCGGGTAAGCACAGGGATCGACGGCGCTTGGGTAAGCGCCTCGATTATAGGAAGGGGGCTAACAATCGAACAAGCGCAATTAAAGCTTCGCCCATTCTGCAGGCAAATGATGATGTGGCGAGGGAGCTTGCTCCCGCTGGGTTGCGAAGCAGCCCTATCTATTGATGTGGTGCCGCTATTTTGCGGCCGCTGCGCGCCCGAGCGGGAGCAAGCTCCCTCGCCACAAGGCTTAGACCTTGGCGGGAGCAAGCTCCCTCGCCACAGGGCTTAGGCCTTGGCGGGTGCCAGGCTCGTAAGCCAGATCAACACCTTGCTCACCCGGTTCTCTTCGGTCTCAAGGATTTCCAGGCGATAACGGCCAATCTTCAGACAAACCGCACTCTCCGGAATGGTCTCCAGCGCTTCGGTCACCAGACCATTCAGCGTCTTCGGACCATCGCTCGGCAAATGCCAGCCCAGGCACTTGTTCAGTTCGCGGATCGAGGCGGCGCCATCGATCACCATGCGCCCGTCGGCTTGTGGATGAATGTGCGGGTTTTCGAGGCTGTGTTCGCTTTCGAATTCGCCGACGATCTCTTCAAGAATATCTTCCAGCGTGACGATACCCAGCACTTCGCCGTACTCGTCGACCACCATGCCCAGGCGCCGCTGCTGTTTGTGAAAGTTCAGCAACTGCAGTTGCAACGGCGTGCTTTCCGGGACGAAGTACGGCTCGTAACTGGCCGCCAGCAGTGCTTCGCGGGTCAGTTGGCCGTTGTTCAGCAAGTGGCCGATCTGGCGGGTGTTGAGGACCGCTTCGACCTGATTGATGTCGCTGTGAAACAGCGGCAGGCGCGTGCGCCTGTTGTGGCGCAGTTGCTCAATGATTTCTTCGATCGAATCGTCAAGGTTGATGCCGTCGACGTCACTGCGCGGGACCAGAATGTCATTGACCGTGATGTTTTCCAGCGCGTGGATGCCCGACACCGGATGGGCGCGAACCGGGTGTTCGGAATCATCCTGATGATCGGCCGGCAGGTCGTCCTCACTCTGTTGCACGACCTGAGTCTTGCGCGTGAACGGCGTCATCAGCAAAGCGCTCAGACGGCTGAATAGCCAGGCGAACGGGTAGACGATTCGCAGTGGCACCGCCAGCAGGGCATTGCCGAACGTCAGCACCGCATCGGGATAGCGCCGGGCAACGGTGCGCGGGAAATAATCGGCAAACACCAGCAGGATGGCGCCCGCGCCGAGGCAAGCCGCCCATGGACCGTTTTCTTCACAAAGGAAAATCGCCAGCAACGTTGCGATGATTACCGCAAGCGCGCGACACAGGGTGTTGCACAGGATCAGGCTGTCGAGCGGGAAGCTCAGCTTCGCCAGCGGCTTATCGCTGGCGCGCGAGGCGGTGCGTTGCGCGAGCAGATGCTGCTGCGCGATTTCGACGGCGGTAAACAGTCCCGACCACAAAATCAGCAGGACAAATACCGCGAGCATCGGCCCTATGGGCAAACCGTCCATTTATGCCGCCCGTCAGATGTGCAGAATGTATTCACGAACCAGTTTGCTGCCGAAATACGCCAGCATCAGCAGGCAGAAACCGGCGAGGGTCCAGCGAATCGCCTTGTGGCCGCGCCAGCCAAGACGATTGCGGCCCCACAGCAGCACGCTGAACACGATCCACGCCAGGCACGCCAGCAAGGTCTTGTGCACCAGGTGCTGGGCAAACAGATTCTCGACGAACAGCCAGCCGGAGATCAGCGACAGCGACAGCAGCGTCCAGCCGGCCCAGAGGAAGCCGAACAGCAGGCTTTCCATGGTTTGCAGCGGCGGGAAGTTCTTGATCAGTCCGGACGGGTGCTTGTGCTTGAGCTGGTGGTCCTGGACCAGCAGCAACAACGCTTGGAACACCGCGATGGTGAACATGCCGTAGGCGAGGATCGACAGCAGAATATGGGCGAGGATGCCCGGTTCTTCATCAATGATCTGCACCGTGCCGGTCGGCGCGAACTGCGCCAGCAGCACGGTGATGGCGCCCAGCGGAAACAGCAGCACCAGCAGGTTCTCCACCGGGATCCGTGAACAGGCGAGCAGGGTCAGGGCGATCACCGCTGCGGCAATCAGGCTGGAGGCGCTGAAGAAATCCAGGCCCAGGCCGATCGGGGTCAGCAGATGCGTGAGCAAGCTGGCGCCGTGGGCCACGACGGCGAGGACGCCGAGGGTAACCAGCAGGCGCTTGTTCGCCTTGGCGCCGGTGGCCAGACGGGTGCTCTGATAAAGGGTCGCAGCGGCATAAAGAAGGGCGGCGGCGAGGGTGGTCAGCAAACTGGGTGACAAGGGGAGCATAAATCCTGTTAGGCAAGCCCGAAAGGGGCTGAGTTTGGCATAGAACCGCTATCGCACGAAAGACTCAGCAAGCTGACAGCGAGGTGTCCGCCGGCCGCAGTCTTCGCTATAATCCGCGACCTGCCCACGCCGCAGGCTCGCCGAGCACATGTTGATTCCGGTCTGGGCCGCCATTATCCCGGTCTGTACAGGGCCTGAAAGGATCGCGCAATGTTTGAAAACTTAACCGACCGTCTCTCGCAGACGCTGCGCCATGTCACCGGCAAGGCGAAGCTGACCGAGGACAACATCAAAGACACCCTGCGTGAAGTGCGCATGGCGTTGCTTGAAGCTGACGTCGCGCTGCCGGTCGTCAAGGACTTCGTCAATTCGGTCAAGGAGCGCGCTGTCGGCACTGAGGTGTCGCGCAGCCTGACGCCGGGCCAGGCGTTCGTGAAGATCGTCCAGGCCGAACTCGAAAGCCTGATGGGCGCGGCCAACGAAGACCTGAACCTGAGCGCCGTGCCGCCGGCGGTGATTCTGATGGCCGGTCTGCAGGGCGCGGGTAAAACCACCACCGCCGGCAAGCTGGCGCGCTTCCTTAAAGAGCGCAAGAAGAAGTCGGTGATGGTCGTGTCGGCGGATATCTACCGTCCGGCGGCGATCAAGCAGCTGGAGACCCTGGCCAACGACATCGGCGTGACGTTCTTCCCGTCCGACCTGAGCCAGAAGCCGGTCGACATCGCCACTGCTGCTATTAAAGAAGCAAAACTGAAATTCATCGACGTGGTCATCGTCGATACCGCCGGTCGTCTGCACATCGACGAAGAGATGATGGGCGAGATCAAGGCGCTGCACGCCGCGATCAACCCGGTCGAAACCCTGTTCGTGGTCGACGCCATGACCGGTCAGGACGCCGCCAACACGGCCAAGGCCTTCGGTGATGCACTGCCGCTGACCGGTGTGATCCTGACCAAGGTCGACGGCGATGCCCGTGGCGGTGCCGCGCTGTCGGTGCGCGCCATCACCGGCAAGCCGATCAAGTTCATCGGTATGGGCGAGAAGAGCGAAGCGCTCGATCCGTTCCACCCTGAGCGGATCGCCTCGCGGATCCTCGGCATGGGCGACGTGCTCAGCCTGATCGAACAGGCCGAAGCGACCCTCGACAAGGACAAGGCCGACAAGCTGGCCAAGAAGCTGAAGAAGGGCAAGGGCTTCGACCTCGAAGACTTCCGCGATCAGCTGCAACAAATGAAGAACATGGGCGGCCTTGGCGGGCTCATGGACAAGCTGCCGAGCATCGGCGGGGTGAATCTGTCGCAGATGGGCAATGCCCAGAACGCCGCAGAAAAGCAATTCAAACAGATGGAAGCCATCATCAATTCCATGACCCCGGCCGAGCGCCGCGACCCTGAGCTGATCAGCGGTTCGCGCAAGCGCCGGATCGCCATGGGCTCCGGCACTCAGGTGCAGGACATCGGTCGCTTGATCAAGCAGCACAAGCAGATGCAGAAGATGATGAAGAAATTCACCGCCAAGGGCGGTATGGCAAAAATGATGCGCGGCATGGGCGGTATGTTGCCCGGCGGCGGTATGCCAAAAATGTAACTAACTGGCCGGTCGTCGCACCGGCGCAGGCCCCGCAAGGATGCGGGATCAACAGCAAACCCGCACTCGGCGGGAGCTGACTGGCCGTTTTAACCGACGGCTCTCTATGCAAATCTGCACGGCATGCCACAGGCGCCGGAAAAAGTCATTTGCAAAAGTCCGGATATTCCTTAGAATATGCGGCCTTTCGGGCACCCATGCCCGCTGTGCATTTAGATTTGCAGCACCGACTACAGGAATGATGTTCACATGCTAACAATCCGTCTTGCCCTTGGCGGCTCCAAAAAGCGCCCGTTTTACCACCTGACCGTAACCGACTCGCGTAACCCGCGTGACGGCTCCCACAAAGAGCAGGTTGGTTTCTTCAACCCTGTTGCCCGTGGTCAGGAAATCCGTCTGTCCGTGAACCAAGAGCGCGTTGCCTACTGGCTGAGCGTTGGTGCACAACCTTCTGAGCGCGTTGCTCAGTTGTTGAAGGAATCTGCCAAGGCTGCGGCCTGAGCAATATGAACGCGACGCCTGCTGCTGCCGATGATTTGATCGTTATTGGCAAAATTTATTCTGTTCATGGCGTTCGCGGCGAAGTGAAGGTGTATTCCTTTACTGATCCGACTGAAAACCTGTTGCAGTACAAAACCTGGACGCTCAAGCGCGAAGGCAATGTCAAACAGGTCGAGCTGGTCAGTGGACGCGGGAGCGACAAGTTCCTGGTCGCCAAGCTCAAGGGTCTCGATGATCGTGAAGAAGCTCGTCTTCTGGCCGGTTATGAGATCTGCGTGCCGCGCAACCTGTTCGCTGAGTTGACCGATGGCGAGTACTACTGGTACCAGCTGGAAGGTCTGAAGGTCATCGACACCCTTGGGCAACTGCTCGGGAAAATCGATCATCTTCTGGAAACCGGCGCCAATGATGTAATGGTCGTCAAGCCTTGCGCTGGCAGCCTGGATGATCGCGAACGCCTGTTGCCCTATACCGAGCAATGCGTGTTGGCCGTCGACCTGGCCGCGGGCGAGATGAAGGTGGATTGGGACGCGGACTTCTAAACGTGGCTAACTTGCGCGTAGAAGTGATCAGTCTGTTTCCCGAGATGTTTTCTGCCATTGGCGATTACGGCATCACCAGTCGTGCGGTCAAGCAGGGGCTGTTGCAGCTGACCTGCTGGAATCCGCGAGATTACACGACGGATCGGCATCACACTGTGGACGATCGCCCGTTTGGCGGTGGTCCGGGCATGGTGATGAAGATCAAGCCCCTGGAAGATGCTCTGGTTCAGGCCAAGGCAGCAGCCGGGGAGGCGGCGAAGGTAATTTACCTGTCCCCCCAAGGCCGTCAACTGACTCAGTCGGCGGTACGCGAGCTGGCACAATCGGATGCATTGATCCTGATTGCCGGCCGTTACGAAGGCATTGACGAGCGCTTTATTGAGGCTCATGTCGATGAAGAGTGGTCGATTGGCGACTATGTATTGTCTGGCGGCGAGCTGCCGGCCATGGTCCTGATCGATGCGGTTACACGACTGCTGCCCGGAGCTTTAGGGCATGCGGATTCCGCTGAGGAAGATTCCTTTACGGATGGTCTGCTGGATTGCCCGCACTACACCCGACCGGAGGTGTATGCGGATCAGCGTGTTCCCGACGTGTTGCTAAGTGGCAATCACGCGCATATCCGGCGTTGGCGTTTACAGCAGTCCCTTGGTCGGACCTATGAACGACGCGCCGATCTTCTGGAAAGCCGCTCGCTTTCTGGAGAAGAGAAGAAGCTGCTCGAGGAATACATCCGCGAGCGGGACGATAGTTAACAACGTATCGATGGTAGATCGAACGATTTACCTTAGGAGCACAGCATGACCAACAAAATCATCCTTGCACTCGAAGCAGAGCAGATGACCAAAGAAATCCCTACCTTCGCCCCAGGCGACACTATTGTCGTTCAGGTGAAAGTGAAGGAAGGCGATCGTTCCCGTCTGCAAGCGTTCGAAGGCGTTGTCATCGCCAAGCGTAACCGCGGCGTGAACAGTGCGTTCACCGTTCGTAAAATCTCCAACGGTGTTGGCGTAGAACGTACTTTCCAGACCTACTCGCCGCAAATCGACAGCATGGCTGTCAAGCGTCGCGGTGACGTACGTAAAGCCAAGCTGTACTACCTGCGTGACCTGTCGGGTAAAGCAGCTCGCATCAAGGAAAAACTGGCTTAAGTCCAGCTTCCGATGCAGAAAAAAGCAGCCTGCGGGCTGCTTTTTTGTTGCCTGCGATTTAGCAAATCCATCTCGAACGCCTCGTTCAGCGAATCTCGCTGTTCCTTGATCTGGCCGGCTATGAAAGACTGACGCCCATTCACTGTCTATTTGCGCGCCGCGCGAAAAAGCCCTGCCCTGAGTATCCATGCCTGCCATCGACCATCCGCTGATTGATCAATTCCTCGACGCCTTATGGCTGGAGAAAGGCCTGTCCGACAACACCCGCGACGCCTATCGCAGCGACCTTGCGCTATTCAACGGCTGGTTGCAGGAGAAAAACCTTGAACTGATCAACGCCGGCCGGGAATTGATTCTCGACCACCTGTCGTGGCGTCTGGAGCAAAACTACAAGCCACGCTCGACCGCGAGATTCCTCTCCGGGGTGCGTGGCTTTTATCGCTATCTGCTCCGGGAAAAGCTGATCAGCGTCGATCCGACGTTACGCGTCGACATGCCGCAACTCGGTAGGCCATTGCCCAAATCCCTGTCGGAAGCCGACGTCGAAGCGCTGCTCAAGGCGCCGGATCTGAGCGAAGCCATCGGCCAGCGTGACCGCGCCATGCTTGAGGTGCTGTATGCCTGTGGTTTGCGCGTGACTGAACTGGTCAGTCTGACACTGGAACAGGTCAACCTGCGCCAAGGTGTATTACGGGTGATGGGCAAGGGCAGCAAGGAGCGCTTGGTGCCGATGGGCGAGGAGGCGATTGTCTGGGTCGAACGCTACATGCGTGACGGTCGCGGTGAACTGCTTGGTGGCCGGCCCAGCGATGTGCTGTTCCCCAGCCAGCGCGGTGAGCAGATGACTCGCCAGACTTTCTGGCACCGGATCAAGCATCAGGCCAAGGTCGCCGGGATCGGCAAGTCGCTGTCGCCGCACACCTTGCGCCATGCGTTCGCCACGCACCTGCTCAACCACGGTGCAGACCTGCGCGTGGTGCAGATGTTGCTCGGGCACAGCGACTTGTCCACAACCCAGATTTACACCCACGTCGCCCGCGCCCGCCTGCAAGACCTGCACGCCAAACACCACCCGCGCGGCTGAACACAGATCCCTGTGGGAGTGAGCCTGCTCGCGAAGAGGGAGTTTCAGTCAGCGTTCATTTAGCTGACACACCGCTTTCGCGAGCAGGCTCGCTCCCACAAGGAGCTGTGCAGTCCTGAAAGTGTGGCGACAGGCGCATTCGGCCGCCGTGGCCTTATGTGTTAGGCTTTCCCGGTTTGCACGATGGACGGTCATGACCCGGTGTTTCGCACGGGCGTTCTGAACGTTCCATTTGTCCGCCTTCAGGAGTTCTCATGCGTCTGACCCAGATTTTCGCCGCCGCCGCCATTGCGTTGGCGAGCACCTTTGCCGTCGCCGATGACGCGGCCGACAAAGCCATTCGTCAAAGCCTGGAAAAACTCGAACTCGAGGTTCCGGTAGAAAGCATCCATTCAAGCCCGCTGCCAGGCATGTACGAAGTCAAGCTCAAGGGCAGCCGCGTGTTGTACGCCAGCGCCGATGGTCAGTACATCGTTCAGGGCAACCTGTACCAGCTCAAGGACGGCAAACCGGTCAACCTGACCGAGAAGACCGAACGCCTGGGCATTTCCAAACTGATCAACGCCATCCCGGTGGCCGAAACCGTGGTCTACCCGGCCGTGGGCGAGACCAAATCGCACATCACCGTGTTCACCGACACCACCTGCCCGTACTGCCACAAACTGCACGCTGAAGTGCCCGAGCTGAACAAGCGCGGCATCGAAGTGCGCTACGTGGCGTTCCCGCGTCAGGGCCTGAATTCGCCAGGTGACGAGCAGTTGCAAGCCGTGTGGTGCTCGAAAGACAAGAAAGCTGCCATGGACAAAATGGTCGATGGCAAGGAAATCAAGGCCGCCAAGTGCGATAACCCGGTTTCCAAACAGTTCGCCCTCGGTCAGTCGATCGGCGTGAACGGTACACCGGCCATCGTTTTGGCCGACGGACAAGTCATTCCGGGCTACCAGCCTGCGCCACAAGTCGCCAAACTGGCGCTGGGCGCGAAGTAATTCGCATCGTCACGGTCAGCCTTGACGATCATGGTCCGGTGGTCACTTCACCGGGCCATTAATAGAGAGCCGCGAGCACGCGGTTGTTTTCCGGCCGACCTCGAGTCGGCCGTTTCATGGGGAGTTCACAGTGAATCCGGTCAAAGTAGGCATCTGTGGGTTAGGGACCGTCGGTGGCGGGACCTTCAACGTACTTCAGCGCAACGCCGAGGAAATTGCTCGTCGTGCCGGGCGTGGAATCGAAGTGGCACAAATTGCCATGCGCACGCCAAAGCCTCAGTTCCAGACGACCGGTATTGCGATTACCAACGATGTCTTCGAAGTGGCCACGAACCCTGAGATCGACATCGTCATAGAGCTGATGGGCGGCTACACCGTTGCCCGCGAGCTGGTACTCAAGGCCATCGAGAATGGCAAGCATGTGGTCACCGCGAACAAGGCGCTGATAGCCGTTCACGGTAATGAGATTTTCGCCAAGGCACGCGAGAAAGGCGTGATCGTGGCATTCGAAGCAGCAGTGGCCGGTGGCATTCCGGTGATCAAGGCGATTCGTGAAGGCCTGTCGGCCAACCGCATCAATTGGGTCGCAGGGATCATCAACGGTACCGGCAACTTCATCCTCACCGAAATGCGCGAGAAGGGCCGTACGTTCGAAGACGTGCTCGCCGAAGCGCAGGCGCTGGGCTATGCCGAAGCCGATCCGACCTTCGATGTCGAAGGCATCGACGCCGCGCACAAACTGACGATTCTGGCATCGATCGCATTCGGTATTCCGCTGCAATTCGACAAGGCTTACACCGAAGGCATCACCAGGCTGACCACCGCTGACGTCAATTACGCCGAAGCGCTGGGGTATCGCATCAAGCACCTCGGTGTCGCGCGCAGCACTGACGCGGGCATTGAACTGCGCGTTCACCCGACGCTGATTCCGGCCGATCGCCTGATCGCCAACGTCAACGGCGTGATGAACGCGGTGATGGTCAACGGTGATGCGGCCGGTTCGACGCTGTTCTACGGCGCCGGCGCCGGCATGGAGCCGACGGCGTCGTCGGTGATCGCCGACCTGGTCGACGTGGTTCGCGCCATGACGTCCGATCCGGAAAACCGTGTGCCGCACCTGGCCTTCCAGCCGGATTCGCTGTCGGCCCATCCGATCCTGCCGATCGAAGCCTGCGAAAGCGCGTATTACCTGCGCATTCAGGCCAAGGACCATCCGGGCGTACTGGCACAGGTGGCGAGCATCCTCTCGGAGCGCGGCATCAATATCGAATCGATCATGCAGAAAGAAGTCGAAGAGCATGATGGTCTGGTGCCGATGATCCTGCTGACCCACCGCGTGGTGGAGCAGCGCATCAACGATGCGATCGCCGCCCTTGAAGCGCTGGCGGGTGTCGACGGCCCGGTCGTACGGATCCGTGTCGAACATTTGAATTAACAGCAGCGGCAAGCTTCAAGCTTCAAGCTGCAAGTAAAAGCACAGCCGCTTTTCACTTGTAGCTTGCAGCTTACCGCTTGCAGCTCAAACCAAAGGTTTGCCCCTATGCGTTATATCAGTACTCGCGGCCAGGCACCGGCCCTGAATTTCGAAGACGTCCTGCTGGCCGGTCTCGCGACCGACGGCGGTCTGTACGTTCCGGAAAACCTGCCACGTTTCACCCAGGAAGAAATCGCTTCCTGGGCCGGCCTGCCGTATCACGAACTGGCTTTCCGGGTGATGCGCCCGTTCGTCACCGGCAGCATTCCGGACGCCGATTTCAAAAAGATTCTTGAAGAAACCTACGGTGTGTTCGCCCACAGCGCCGTCGCCCCGCTGCGTCAGCTCAACGGCAATGAATGGGTGATGGAGCTGTTCCACGGCCCGACCCTGGCGTTCAAGGACTTCGCCCTGCAACTGCTCGGTCGCCTGCTCGACTACGTGCTGGAAAAACGCGGCGAGCGCGTGGTGATCGTCGGTGCCACTTCCGGTGATACCGGTTCGGCCGCCATCGAAGGTTGCAAGCACTGCGAAAACGTCGACATCTTCATCCTGCACCCGCACAACCGTGTGTCGGAAGTGCAGCGTCGGCAGATGACGACGATTTTCGGCGAGAACATTCACAACATCGCCATCGAAGGCAACTTCGATGACTGCCAGGAAATGGTCAAGGCCAGCTTCGCCGACCAGAGCTTCCTCAAGGGCACGCGTCTGGTGGCGGTGAATTCGATCAACTGGGCGCGGATCATGGCCCAGATCGTCTACTACTTCCACGCTGCCCTGCAGTTGGGCGGGCCGGCACGTTCGGTGTCGTTCTCGGTGCCGACCGGCAACTTCGGCGACATCTTCGCCGGTTACCTGGCGCGCAACATGGGCCTGCCGATCAACCAGTTGATCGTCGCCACCAACCGCAACGACATCCTGCACCGCTTCATGAGCGGCAATCAGTACGTCAAGGAAACCCTGCACGCCACGCTGTCGCCATCGATGGACATCATGGTGTCGTCGAACTTCGAACGCCTGCTGTTCGACCTGCACGGTCGCAATGGTGCGGCGATTGCCGGCCTGATGAACTCGTTCAAAAAGGACGGCAGCTTCAGCGTCGAGCAAGAGCGCTGGACCGAAGCGCGCAAGCTGTTCGACTCACTGGCCGTAGACGATGCGCAGACCTGCGAAACCATCGCTGAAGTCTACGAGCAGACGGGTGAAGTCCTTGACCCGCACACTGCCATCGGTGTGAAGGCCGCGCGCGAATGTCGTCGCAGCCTGGACATCCCGATGGTCATTCTCGGCACCGCCCACCCGGTCAAGTTCCCGGACGCCGTGGAGAAAGCCGGTGTAGGAAAAGCGCTCGAACTACCTGCACATCTTTCTGATTTGTTTGAGCGAAACGAGCGCTGCACTGTTCTGCCAAACGAGCTGAAAGCCGTGCAGGCCTTTGTCAGCCAGCATGGCAACCGCGGCAAACCGCTCTAAGCCTGCAAAAGCTGTCACATTTTGAAGCCCGTCTCCTGACGGGCTTTTTTGTTTCTGCTGCCACACTGCTCGGGTTTTCACCCTCGAAGGACGGGTGAGCCGATCACGAAGGAAGTGGCAATGCGGTTTTATAGAGGTGTTAAACCGGCACTGGGCTGGTTGTTGTTATTGGCAGTGCTCGGCTGGGGGCAGGCAGGGATGGCGGCGCAGTTGGCGTTGCATGGGGAAGCTGTGGCCAGCGATATTGAGCCTATCGAGCTGGAAGAGCATGAGCGTCAATGGATTCGTGAAAACCCTACAGTGGCGGTGGCCTCGGTGCAGTACCCTTTGTATCTGTTTCAGGATGAGCACGGACATTGGAGTGGCCTCAACAACGACGTACTCAAACGCGTCAGCGCGATGACCGGACTGCAATTCGAGCATCAGGAGTCGTTCTCCACCGATCACATGCTCGAACGCCTCGAAAGCGGGTCGGCAGATATCAGCACAACGTTGGCGATGAGCGATGAGCGCAAGCTGTTCCTGGATTTCAGCCATGCCTTCGGCGGGGCGGGCTGGGTATTTGTCGGGCGCTCCGGCGCGCCGGCGGTGGAGTCGTTTGAACAACTGAGCCAGCGCACAGTGGTGCTACCGGCGCGGCATGCTCTGGAAGACGTGATCCGGCGTGACTATCCGGCGATAAACATACGCTCGGTCAAAACCTACGCCGAGGCCCGGGCGCTCGTCGAGAGTGGCGAAGCCTACGCGACCATCGAAAACGAGATCGGCGCGCAGCTTTATCCGCTGGGCTTGCTCAAGGTCGGCGGACTGGTCGAAGGCAAATGGGAGGCCGACCACTTGGCCGTACGCAAGGGCTTGCCGGTGCTGCTGAGCATTCTCAACAAGGCGCTGGAGGCGTTTCCCGCCGCTGAACTGCGATCCATTCGCCTGAAGTGGCTGGAGGGCATCACCCCGGTGCCCGTGCCGTCGGTCAGTCAACGGCTGACACAGTGGGGCTTTTGGGGAATGGGCGGGCTGGGGCTGTTCGGTCTGCTGTCATTGGTGTGGAACCGGCGGTTGACGGCGGTGATCAAGCTGCGCCGCGAAGCGGAAAAGGATCTGAGCGATCAACTGGCGTTTCAGCAGGCGTTGATCGATTCAATGCCCGATCCGCTGTTCGTGCGTGACCTGCAGGGACGCTTGATTCTGTGTAATCGCAGTTACGAAGAGGCGCTCTCGGTTCGCCTGGATCAAGTGCAAGGACGGCTGTTGTTCGAGGTCGACGCGCTGCCGGAAACCACCGCAAGGACGCTGCACGATGAGTTCATGGTGCAACTGCGCACGCGTAAAGCGCGCTTCAGTAATCGTCAGTTGCAGTTCAAGAGCGGGCCGCGCGAGGTCTATCAGTGGACGGTGCCGTTTTACAGTGCCGACGGCAAATTACGCGGATTGCTGGGAGGCTGGACGGACATCACCCAGCGTCGGGTAGAGAGTGGGTGTCGTTGTCTGCATTGAAGATGGGAAATGTCCTATAAGACGCGGCTACTTTTCTGATGGGAGGCTTAAGACGCCTGCCCTAGAGTGAACGACAAATGCGGTGAGAGTCCGCGATTGTCGTTCCAGAGGTCGCCCATGCGCTCGCTTAAAGTCCTGATATTCGAACCTAACCCGTTCCAGCTGATGGCATTGCACCAAATGCTCAATGCCGTTGGCATTTATGACGTACTGACGGCGCCGTCGCTGGCCTCGGCCATGTGTTCGCTGGGGCATCGCGGTGCGGTGGACATCGCCATTTGTGATCCGCAGCTCAAGGGCGGCGAGGGCCTGGCCCTGATCCGGCATCTGGCGGTCGAGCAGGAGGCGCGTGCCCTGATCCTGCTGGGCTCGGTCGCCGCGAGCCTGCTGAGCGATCTCGAACCCTTGTTGTACGAGCATCGCCTGCGCCTGCTTGGGCGCCTGCAAACGCCGGTCTCGGCGGTATTGATGCGAGGCCTGCTGGACAACTACCTGTTGACCCCGTTGCAGCCTGTCGGGGCTTGAAGCGGGTCGTTTTTGTTCTGTAATCTTCGCAAGGCATGCTCTGTCAGGCCGGCGCCACGCCCGGATCGAGGCGCCTGCAGGCAGAACTTTCTTCTCGGGCCGATGGTCACTTATTGTGAGCACGCCCCAGGCACAATGTTTTCGGACTATTGAGTGGAGATCGAGATGGAAAGTATCAGTCTATTGCTCGGTGAGGCTCTGAGCCCGTATCACGTGACGTTGACCCCTCGCGGCAGCCATGGCGAATGCCTGGTCACCCTGAAGAACAGCAACGGCGCGATTGTCGTTGAGCGCGAATTCAATCAGGCCCAGTTAAGCGACAAACGCTTGCTGACGGATGTCGTCGATGGCTTGCACCGTGACGTGATGATTGCCGAAGGACGGCTGGAACCCTGCGTCATTGCAGCGTTACGCAATGCAGCGCTGGACAAGCGTGCGCTGCTCTGAAGATGAAATTTATTTTGTGGGAACCTTCCTGCATCCCTGTCAGTCAGACCCCATAACAGCAGGATCAAGCATTGTGCTCCGGTGCTTGTCGCTTGCTGCTACGGGTCTTTTTACAGACCACGTTTAACCCCGGGTTGTCTCCCCACTACTCGGGGTTTCTTTTTGCCCGGCGTTTGTTCATCGGGCAGCCTGATCCTTGAAAAATGCCCGGGCGTGTTCCAGATAATCGATTTGGCGCTCAGGGTCCAGCCACGCGGCGTAGCGCTGGTCCAGCGGCTCGCGGGGCAGGGCGCGGAGCAACCGGTTGATCTCCTTGATGGCCTGCCGTCCCAGCTTTGTATCGGAACAGCCGACGTAGCTGGAGAGATATTTCTCGGTGCCCTGGATCGAGTAAAACGCCAGCTCATCCTCGGTAATCTGCGCCTGTTTCGCCTGATAGCGGATTTCCGGCCAATAGCCCATCACCAGATGCAGTCGACCCATACGCTGCATGGACAGCAGATTGCTCAGCGCATCGTCAGCGTAATGGACGGTCAGCGCGCTGCCCGGGGCGTTGTCGAGGACGCTGTCGAGAAATTCACCATAGCTGCGCCCGGCGACTACGCCGACTTTTCGCTCGCCACCCGCCAACAGGTCGGACAGGTTGACCTCGCCCGCTACCAGATAGGGCTTGAGCATGTTTCGATCCTGCTGACGAACCACCAGTCCATTGCTTACGGCGCGAACGGCCGGGATCGAATAGGCAATCCATTGCGCGCGCGCGCGGCTCCACAGCAGCGCCGGATCGCAGGCAAAGGGGTTTTCATGGAGCATTTGCAGGCCACGCGCGCGGTTGACTCGCATCAGTGAATGTTCATATTGCGGCATGCCGGCGATCAACAGCGGTATCAGTTGATCGATCACGCCCTGGCCCTGTTTCGGACCCTCCAGTATCGTCATCGGCGGCAAGTCGCGCAGCAGCCAGATCAAGGTCGGTTTCGCCTGCGCTCCGGCCGACACGGTGAGCAGAAACATCAGGCCGAACAGCCGCCATGTCCACCCGTGACGGGCTCGGTTGTTGCCGGATGTCTGGAGGGGGCTCAGCTCAAATGGCGCCATCTTCGCGCAACCGGGCGATCTGTTTTTCGTCGTAGCCAAGGTCGTGCAGTACCTGCGCATTGTGTTCACCCAGCTGCGGTCCGACCCATTCGGAACTGCCTGGTGTTTCAGAGAGTTTCGGCACGATGCCCGGCATCTTGAAGTCCTTTCCGTCGGGCAGCTTGGCGTGCAGGAACATTTCCCGGGCCAGGTACTGAGGATCGCTGAACATATCCTCGGCGCTGAAGATCCGGCTGGCCGGCACCTCGGCCTGATTGAGCAGCTCGAGCACGCTTTGCAGCGGCAACGAATTGACCCAACGATCGATCACGCCGTACAACTCGTTGCGGCGATTGTCGCGCCCGTCATTGCTGGTCAGCGTCGGGTCATTGGCGAGGTCTTCGCGGCCGATGATCAGCATGAAGCGCTTGAAGATCGCATCGCCGTTGGCGCCAATCTGCACGTGTTTGCCGTCGGCGCTGGTGTGGATCGAGGAGGGCGTGATGCCGGGCATGATGTTGCCGGTGCGCTCGCGGATGAAACCGAACACATCGAACTCCGGCACCATGCTTTCCATCATGGCGAAAATGGCTTCATACAAGGCCACGTCGACCACTTGGCCAAGCCCGCCGTTGACCTCGCGGTGCCGCAGGGCCATCAATGCGCCAATCACGCCCCACAGGGCGGCGATCGAATCGCCGATGGAGATCCCGGTGCGCACCGGCGGTCGGTCCTCGAAGCCGGTGATATAACGCAGGCCGCCCATGGACTCACCGACCGCGCCGAAACCTGGCTGATCTTTCATCGGGCCGGTCTGGCCGAACCCGGACAGGCGCACCATCACCAGTTTTGGATTGAGGGTGTGCAGGGTGTCCCAGCCCAGGCCGAGTTTTTCCAGCACGCCGGGGCGGAAATTCTCGATAAGGATATCGGCTTCGCCGAGCAGTTTTTTCAGGATCGCCAAACCGTCGGGGTGCTTGAGGTTGAGCGTCAGCGACTTCTTGTTGCGCGCCTGCACAAACCACCACAACGAAGTCCCTTCGTACAATTTGCGCCACTTGCGCAGCGGATCACCGCCGTCCGGCGACTCGATCTTGATGACTTCAGCGCCGAACTCGCCGCAAATGCGCGAGGCAAACGGCCCGGCAATCAGCGTACCCAATTCAATGACTTTCACACCGCTGAGCGGTTTGTTGGCGAACGGCATACTCGATCCTGTAGGACGACGTTGTGCGGATACAGCGTTTTAACATAGCCGGCTGTCAGGCGCCGCAGGTTGATCGCCATCAATTCGATGATTGCCTGCCGCATCGGTTAGACTTGCCGACTTTCCTCGTATCAAGAAGCCCGTTCATGGCCCAGCCGTCCACCACCTACAAATTTGAACTGAACCTCACCGACCTCGACCGCAGCGTCTACGAGAGCGTCAAGCAGACCATCGCCCGTCACCCTTCGGAGACCGAAGAGCGCATGACCGTGCGGCTGCTGGCCTACGCTCTCTGGTACAACGAGCAGTTGTCGTTCGGCCGTGGTCTGTCAGACGTGGATGAACCTGCGCTGTGGGAAAAGAGTCTGGACGACCGCGTCCTGCACTGGATCGAAGTCGGCCAGCCAGACGCCGATCGCCTGACCTGGTGCTCGCGCCGCACCGAGCGCACCAGTCTGCTGGCCTACGGCAGCCTGCGCGTCTGGGAAACCAAGGTGATCCCGGCGATCAAGAACCTGAAAAACGTCAACATCGCCGCGGTCCCGCAGGAAGTGCTGGAGACCCTCGCCAAGGACATGCCCCGCGTGATCAAGTGGGACGTGATGATCAGCGAAGGGACGATCTTCGTCACCGACGACCGCGGTCAGCACGAAGTCCAGTTGCAATGGCTGCAAGGCGAGCGCGGCTGAGGTCGCGGCACTTGCTGATTAATCCCACGTACTGAAGAGAAGTCTCCGTCACCCCATGCGTATCGAACCTCGTCAACTGCCTGCCACGCTGCCCTTCCTGGGCGATCTGCCGCCACTGCTGACTCGCCTGTACGCGGCGCGGGGCGTGCAATCAGAGGCAGAGCTGGACAAGCGTCTGGCGCGGTTGATTCCGTTTCAACAGCTCAAGGGCATCGATGCGGCGGTGGACCTGCTGGTGACCGCGCTGGAACAGCGTCAGCGCATTCTTATCGTCGGTGACTTCGATGCAGACGGCGCCACCGCCAGCACCGTCGGTGTGCTTGGCTTGCGCCTGCTGGGCGCAGCCCACGTCGATTATCTGGTGCCCAACCGCTTCGAATACGGTTATGGCCTGACGCCGGAAATCGTCGACGTCGCGTTGACCCGCGAACCGCAATTGCTGATTACCGTGGATAACGGCATTTCAAGTGTCGAAGGCGTCGCAGCGGCCAAGCGTGCGGGTTTGAAAGTCCTGATTACTGACCACCATTTGCCCGGCGATGAGCTGCCGCAGGCCGATGCGCTGGTCAATCCGAACCAGCCCGGTTGCGAATTCCCGAGCAAGGCACTGGCCGGCGTCGGGGTGATTTTCTATGTCTTGATGGCGCTGCGCGCGCGCCTGCGCAGCCTCGGCTGGTACGAAAGCAAGCCCCAACCGAACATTGGCGAACTGCTTGATCTTGTGGCCCTGGGCAGCGTTGCCGACGTGGTGCCGCTGGATGCCAACAACCGCATCCTCGTTCACCAGGGTCTGGAGCGGATTCGCGCCGGGCGCGCGCGGCCGGGGATCAAGGCGATTCTGGAAGTGGCCAAGCGTGATGCTGCGCGCATCACGTCCACCGATCTGGGCTTTATCGTCGGTCCGCGTCTGAACGCCGCCGGGCGCCTGGACGACATGAGCCTGGGCATCGAATGCCTGCTCACGGCTGACGCCCATCTGGCCCGGGAAATGGCCGCGCAACTGGACGGCATGAACCAGGATCGCAAATCCATCGAGCAGGGCATGCAGCGCGAGGCACTGGCACAGCTCAAGGACTTGCCGGTCGAATCGATGCCGTTTGGTCTGTGTTTATTCGATCCTGAATGGCATCAGGGGGTGATCGGTATTCTCGCTTCGCGCATGAAAGAACGGTATTTCCGCCCGACCATCGCCTTCGCCGATGCCGGCGATGGGCTGCTCAAGGGCTCGGGACGTTCGGTGCAAGGCTTCCACATTCGCGATGCCTTGAGCGTAGTGGCCGCACAACACCCGACGCTGATCGCCAAGTACGGCGGCCATGCGATGGCGGCCGGTCTGACCCTGCGCCAGGAGAATTTTCCGCTGTTCGCCGAAGCATTCGACGCCGAAGTGCGTCGACAACTTCGCGAGGAAGACCTTACCGGACGAATGCTCACCGATGGCACTCTGGCGGTTGAAGAGTTCCACCTGGAACTGGCGCGCGCTTTACGTCACGCCGGGCCGTGGGGGCAGCATTTCCCCGAGCCGGTGTTTCACGGCGTGTTTCAGTTGGTCGAGCAGCGCGTCGTTGGCGAGCGGCATCTGAAAGTGGTGCTGAAAAGCGAATGCGGCTCGGTGAAACTCGACGGCATCGCCTTCGGGATTGATCGCGATATCTGGCCGAATCCGACGATTCAGTGGGTTGAGCTGGCCTACAAGCTCGACGTAAACGAGTTTCGCGGCAACGAGACCGTGCAGTTGATGATTGCCCATATCGAACCGCGTTAAGCCCTTCGCGAGCAGGCTCGCTCCCACAGGTACGGTGGTGTCCTTGTGGGAGCGAGCCTGCTCGCGAAAGCGTCCTATCACACCCTGAATCACTCTGAACCCTCCCGCATCGGCGGTTGTCGACTAGGCTCTAAGCACTGCTTGATTGGCCTTGTGACGTCCTGTCGAATTTTTGCCCGCGGGGGCGGGTGCTGCACCTTTTTCTGTCACTCGTCGACTTTTCAAACAGAACCCTGGAGCCTGCCCACTGATTCGAGAGGTGCCCCATGAGTCTGCTGCTTGAACCCTTTACCCTTCGCCAACTGACTTTGCCCAACCGCATTGCCGTTTCGCCGATGTGCCAGTATTCCAGCGTCGATGGCCTGGCCAACGACTGGCACCTGGTGCATCTCGGCAGCCGTGCGGTGGGCGGCGCCGGTCTGGTTTTCACTGAAGCCACAGCGGTCACGGCCGACGGGCGGATCACCGCCGAAGATCTCGGTCTGTGGAACGACGAACAGATCGCGCCGCTGCAACGCATCACCCGTTTCATTACCGCACAAGGCGCGGTGGCCGGCATTCAACTGGCCCACGCCGGACGCAAGGCCAGCACCCACCGGCCGTGGATCGGCAAACATGGCAGCGTCAAACCCGAGGATGGCGGCTGGACACCGGTCGGGCCGTCGCCGATTGCCTTCGATCCCCAGCACACCCAACCGAAACAGCTCGATGAGCAGCAGATCGCCGAAGTGATTCAGGCCTTCGTCGACGCTGCCAGGCGCGCGTTGACAGCAGGTTTCAGTGTGGTCGAGGTGCACGCAGCGCACGGCTATCTGCTGCATCAGTTTCTTTCACCGCTGAGCAATCAACGTCGCGATCAGTACGGCGGTTCGTTCGAAAACCGAATCCGTCTGGTGCTGCAAGTCACCGAAGCGGTGCGGACGGTGTGGCCGGAAGAGTTGCCGGTGTTTGTCCGCGTCTCGGCGACTGACTGGGTCGAGGATGGCTGGAACCCGGATGAAACCGTGGAGCTGGCGCGACGTCTGCACACGCTGGGGGCCGATCTGATTGACGTGTCGTCGGGCGGTACCGCGGCCAATGCCGAGATTCCGGTCGGGCCGGGTTATCAAACGCGCTTCGCCGAACGGGTGCGCAAAGAGTCAGGCATCGCCACTGGCACCGTAGGCATGATTACCGAGCCCGCACAGGCCGAGCACATCCTGCGTACCTGTCAGGCTGATATCATTTTCCTCGCGCGGGAATTGCTGCGTGATCCGTACTGGCCGTTGCATGCAGACGATGATCTGGGAGGACGTAAAGCAGTGTGGCCGGCGCAGTATCAGCGGGCGACCCATCGGGATCAGCCGATTCATGAGTCGGATCTACGTGATTGATGGACGGTTGAAAAGCAAAAGCCCCGAGCCGGTGATGGTCGGGGCTTTTCTTGTGTCCTGAAAATCATCGGTTGCCTGGTCTGGCGCTATCGCGAGCAGGCTCACTCCTACATTTTGGAATGCGATCCCCTGTAGGAGTGAGCCTGCTCGCGATGAGGCCCTATCAGACGCTACGAAACCTCAAGGGTATTTGCGCTTCTCCGGCGCCGGCGGGAAATACTGGTACAACCACGTCTCGCTCAACGTGCGGTCATTGGTACGGATGAACAAGCGCAGCTCCACCGGCTCGACGCTGTCATTGGTCGGATACCAGTCGAACAGGATCCGGTAACCCTTGATGTCGTCCAGCACCAACACGCTGAAGTCCTGCACCTTGCCGTTGGAACAGGTAACCACCGGTTCGATCCCGGTGCCCTGCGGCAGGCGCTCCAGGCCGCCACCGGTGAAGTCCACGGCAAAGCGCCGCGCCCACACCTTCGGATAGTGCTCGCCCGGTGCCCAGCCTTCGGTGAAGCCGCCCATGCCCGAGCGCGTCGCATGCACCCGCGCCAACGGTGTGCTGACCGGTGGCAGCGCGCTCCAGTACAGCTTGTAGCCGTAATTCAGCGAATCACCAGCAGCCACTGGCTTCGTCGGCGTCCAGAACGCGACGATGTTATCCAGCGTCTCGCCCGTCGTAGGAATTTCCAGCAAATCGATAGAGCCTTCGCCCCATGCGGTTGTAGGTTCTACCCACAGGCTCGGGCGCTTGCTGTACCAGTCGACGGTGTCCTGATAGTTGGCGAACTCGTGGTCGGTCTGCACCAGGCCGAAACCTTTCGGGTCCTTGTCGGCGAACGCGTTGAATTGCAGCTTCGCCGGGTTATTCAGCGGTCGGCAGATCCACTCGCCGTTGCCGCGCCACATCGCCAGGCGATCCGAATCGTGGATTTGCGGGTGGATGGTGTCGCACATGCGGCGTTCGTGGGTGCCGCAGCTGAACATGCTGGTCATTGGCGAAATGCCCAACTGTTCAATGGCAGTGCGCGCGTTGATGTGCGCGTCGATTTCCATGACCACGCGCTCGGCCTGGCAATCGATGTCGAAGCGATAGGCGCCAGTGGCGCTTGGCGAGTCGAGCAGGGCGTAGACTACGAAGCGTGTGGCGTTCTTGTCCGGGGTCTCGAACCAGAACTTGGTGAAGTCGGGAAACTCTTCGCGCTTCTTCGCGTAAGTGTCAATCGCCAGACCACGCGCCGACAGGCCATATTGGCCAGTGGCATCGACGGCACGGAAATAGCTGGCGCCGAGAAACGACACCACGTCATGACGGTCCAGTTCCGGCGCCTTGAACAGTTTGAAGCCGGCGAACCCCAGGTCACCCTTGAGCTGCTGGGTGTCGACCGAGGTGTTTTCGTAGTTGAACAGGGCAGGGCGAAAATGTACTTCGCGCGCCATGCGGGTCTTCGGATCGACGCTGTACATGCGCACCGGCTGGCGGAAACCCATGCCGACGTGGAAGAACTGCACGTCCAGCTGACCTTTGTTCTCCTTCCACAGGGAATGCTCGCCGTCATAGCGGATCGCGTTGAAGTTTTGCGGCGTCATGGTCGCCAGGGTTGGCGGCAAGACCTGCTTCGTATCCTGATAGGCGCTGCCGGCGAGCTGCTTTGCCTGCCGCTTCAACGATTCGAAATCGAAGGCCTGGGCCTCCCCATCGGCGGCGCCACCATTCGCAGCCCAGGCGCGCGTAGCCAGCAGGCCAGTGGCCGACAGACCGGTGTAAGCCGCGATGGCCATGGACGCTTTGAGCAAATTCCTGCGATGCATAAATACAACCTGTCGTGTGCAATCCCGCGCCTTTCCTGGCACGTGCTGGATCAGAAATATCGGTTTGGACATGCCTTTGGCCAAACGCAGCGGACTAGTAACAGATGCCGGCTAGCTTAAACGGTTCGCTCGAATAGCAAAATTCGTTGATAGCACAGCGATGGCGCGTCAATGAAACAAGACATGTCGGTTAAATTTCCGACAGGGTCTTCTGATTTAGAGGGCATATCTGCTTTTTTCGATTAATTACTCTAAAAACTGCTTTTCAGCGCCGATTTAATTCCTATTCTATGGGCAAGACCGGATACAAGCCTTCGTGCCGGCAGGGCACACGACGCTGCTCGAAGAGGCAGGGCGATGTGGGGTTTTGCAGTTTCTTGACTCAATAGAGAAGGACATCGTCCATGGCAAAAATACAGGGCATCACCGAAATGTTAGGCATCTTCCCTTGCTTGGGCGGCGGGCGCAGAAGACGCCGGCTCAACTCCGAAGAATTGAAACTGGTGGAGCGTTATCGAGAGCTGTCGGAGAGCGACCGGATAGCCATGCGGTATCTGGTGGATGCGATGCGGAGTGTTTCGCGGTTTTAACGCCGGGGCAGGCACCGTGAAAGCCATTTGACTTTCACGGAGGCCGGTTCAATAAACCTGTGGCGAGGGAGCTTTCTCCCTCGCCACAGAATTTTGCTCACCAGGTTTTAGCGACAACTTCCCTGAACCGGATACGGCCGCTGGCCGTGCATCAACTCCGGCACATCACGCCATTTGACCCATGCCTGCTGTTGCCAGTGCAACAACGGCACGGTAACGCCCGCCCAATGCATCGAACTCAGGCACGGGTGGTTTTCCTGTGGGCTTGAATGGATTTCGCGCATCGTCGGAATGACCTCATGGCTCAGCCATTGGCGCAGGTGACGGTTTTCCGGGACGAAGTGATGGACGAGGAGGGCGAACAGTCCGGACTCGCTGACCACTGCGCAATCGAGGATTTCGCCGTCCCGGCGCAGGAGGACTTTGCGACGCTGGTCGGGATCGAGTTTCAGCGTGAGGCGTTCGTTCAGCGGATAACCCATCAGACGTCCGAGATCCTGGACACAGAACCAGGCTTGGTGGTCTTGCATGAACGCGTGGAGGAAGCGGTTGTGGCGGGTGAAGACGGTGGGGGTGAAGTGCGTGGACGGCGGATTCTGGATTTGCGTAGACATTTAGTGACTTCCGTTTCGAGTTGGAAAGTCGCCACCAATTCTTCGAAAAATTGGGTGGCGAGCCGAGGGGCGTTCGAAGTCGGGTTGCTTCCTGTCGAAACGGTAAAGCCGGAAGGCCCGCGCCAAACGGCCCGCCATAAAACAGAACTGAAGCCATGAAAAATCCGCAGTTCAATGGAGGGCATGCAAGCACCGTTTTGACAGTTTCCGGCTTCGACCCCGGGTCGCTGAATTGGCAGCGACGGGATAAAGCGTATCGGTTAGGCGCTCGCGGCGACAAGTCTACTCCTTCGACGCACAGCGTAGGAAATTAGGCTTTTTCATGCAGGCTACATCTGTAGGAAATGCCTGTTTTTGCGCTCACGCCAGCGTGACCAACCCTAACCAGTGTTTTTTCCGTTATTTGTTTGAATCTTGCGCATCGCTGCAGGTGCTCGGCCCTTGATTTAAGGGTTCGAAGGATTTATGACTAACGGAGAATTCAATGAAGGTTTGCCTCAGACAGATCAACGGCCCCTGGGATCAGGGCTGGGTGCTGGACAAACACATGGTAAGTAGTACCTTTCTCGGCAACGATGATCGCGGGCATCCATGCTTCGATAATCAGCGTACTGAAATAGGCGAGGCGACTTACCAGCTCAAATACCAAAAGGATTGGACTCAGGTCGGCCCGCTCGCTCAAGCCGTAGCGACAAATGTGTTTCCAAAACTGGAGCAGGTAGGGTTTGTAGTGCCAATGCCAGCTTCAAATGTTCGCCAGCGACAACCGGTAAATGAGGTTGCATTGGCGTTGGGGCGAATGATCGGGCGGCCGGTTTTCTCGGATTTGCTTCGCAAGGCGGCTACGGGAAAATCGCTCAAGGACCTGCATTCCAAAGCAGACAAGGTTGCCGCGATTGGGAACAGTTTTAGCGTTAATGATGAAATCGCTACTGATGGGCGCTGGAATGTTTTGGTAGTAGATGATCTTTTTGATAGTGGGGCGTCGATGGACGCGGCCTGCGCCGTTTTACGTAAATACCCGAAGGTCGGTAAGATTTACGTAGCAGCGCTAACTTGGAAATGAACCCAATGACAACTGTATTTATTGCTGGCTCTATCAATATCAAGAACCTTGATCCAAAGGTTAAAGAGCGCATCAATAATATCGTGGCGTCTGATTTTGACGTGGTTGTGGGTGATGCGGGTGGCGCCGATACTTCGATTCAGGAGTATTTATTGAGCCTCGAGCGGTCCAAAACCACCGTTTTTTGCAGCGGTTCAGCGCCGCGTAACAACCTTGGTCAATGGCCCGCCAAAACAGTCGAATCCAGACATTCAAAGGGGTCGAGAGCTTTTTTTACTGAAAAAGACGTAGCGATGGCAGAACAGGCTGACTACGGATTGATGATCTGGGACGCAAAAAGCACCGGTACGCTCAGCAACGTCATAGAGCTGCTGTCGAGGAAGAAGAAGTCGCTTGTTTTCGTCAATAAAGAAAAGTCGTTCAAAGTAGTGGGTGACGTCTGGCAGCTCGAAGAGTTGATTGCGTTCATGCCCGAACACGCCAAGCAAAAAGCCAACGAAAAAATCAGGTTGTTTGAGCGGATTTCCTTGCTGAAACACGATCAGGCAGAGCTTTCTTTGTGATAATGCGCTTCGTCTTTCTGAGCCCGGCACCGTCCCGGTAGCGGGGCCAAAGGGTTCTGGCGAGTCCCTGCCCGCTGCAATGAAATGACGGTTTGACGCAGGGCCATCATCAGGGTTAACCGTGGTGGGTTCTGATAGATCGGCATGAGTGCATATCCAAGCGTCCGCTGTGATCGAGCAACATCTGGAAGCACACTCGCAGGTCGGGTTCGGGCACTTTCGAACTAGGCTGAGGGCCTTAGATCCGGATAACCCTTGTTTGGAGGCGGAACATGAACACCCGTGGATTGCTCGATCAACTGCTCAAGTCCGGGCAGGAAATGCTGCAGAACAAGGCCGGCGGCGCTCAGAACAAATCGGCCAGTGGTGGCTTGGGCGGCTTGCTGGGCGGCGCCTCTGGTAGTGGCGGCCTTGGCGGCCTGCTCTCCGGCGCGGGCGGTGGTGCATTGGCCGCAGGCGCGATGGGCCTGCTGCTCGGCAATAAAAAGGTGCGCAAGGTCGGCGGCAAAGTCGCGATCTACGGCGGCCTCGCCGCGCTGGGCGTTCTGGCCTACAAGGCCTACGGCAACTACAACGCGCAAAAAGGCAGCGCCCCCCAACGGGAACCGCAAACCCTCGACCGTCTGCCTCCGGCACAGGTCGAGCAGCACAGCCAAGCCATTCTCAAAGCTCTGGTCGCAGCCGCCAAAGCCGACGGCCACATCGATGAGCGTGAGCGCGAACTGATCGAAGGCGAGTTCACAAAACTCGATAACGATCAGGAACTGCAACACTGGCTCCATGCCGAACTCAACAAACCCCTCGACCCTACCGACGTTGCCCGCGCGGCGAGCACGCCGGAAATGGCGGCGGAAATGTACATCGCCAGTGTGATGCTGGTGGACGAGGAGAATTTCATGGAGAAGAGCTATCTGGACGAACTGGCGCGGCAGTTGAAATTGGAGCCGGGGTTGAAGGTGGAGTTGGAGAGGCAGGTGCGGTTGGCGGCGGTTTAAAGTTATCGTTTAAAAAAATCGCAGTGTTAGCTGCGATTTTTTTGCCTGCGGACTGGAGAAAAGCAGTAGTGGATCGTGGTTAGAAAGATCTGACACTGCCTTTTGCGCCTGTGACCAGAGCTGTCTGGCTGCCGCAGGAAGCGCGGTTTTGGCGAGAGCAACGGTGGGCGATTCGGCGCGTTCAATGACGTAGCCTGAAGCGGTTGCCATAGCTTGATGAAAATCGTCTCCCAGCGTGGCGGTGTACCTGTCACGCTGTAGTCGGTGAGTTCCTGCGGCGTGCCGAGGTGGTTGAATTGGCAGCAGAACGGCTTAGCTTTGCGTGGGCCTTTGCCGTCGAGCATTGCCTACGGTCGTAAGGCACCCAATTCGTAGACATAGCTGCGGTAGCGGTTCTCTGCGCTTTCTACAATCAGGTGTTCGCCTTGCCAAAGGAAATTCCGCAGTCTGGAATCATTAACTTGAGATTGTTTGAAGCCATATTTCGCATATGTTGGCTTTTTCATTATTATTCATTGTGTGAGATGTTTTTTTGTCTAATTCTTGATATTTATTTGGAGAAGTTTCCTTGTGAAGGATCAACCATCCATTTCTTCCGTCGTTGTCAATCATATATGTGGTATTACTCTTTGTTACTCGTAATGACCAAGATGAAAAAAAATCTGGGTGATCGGAAAATAATGCAACAATAAATCCGTTACGTTTAGCAATTTCGTGGAGGAGAGCTTGATTCATCTTTCGCCTGCTCAATTGGGTGTTTTTTTCATAATTATCTTTCGAAGCATTGAGAAGTTACACACCTCCTCCGGGTAGGATTGAGCCATCCCGCGCACAACTCAGGCCTTTTGATCACAGTACTCTTTATGGTTTTTCGCAAAGAGGCGGTTTTTTACGGAACTAATGGCCATCCATCAGATGTGTTTCAAGTGAGAGCAGATTTGTTTTTAGTGTCCATTTTAGTGGCGTCGGGTCGGGTCGCTGAAGGAGATGTACTCGACGACGGTAATGCCGGTTTTGACCCGCTTGCCTTTTTGCGTCTCGCCCGTTGCCGTGCTTGAGATCCGGTGCCGCACTGTTGGCACTCGTAGAGCTGTCGCGGGTCGCATCATGGCGGACGGGTTCCTGAAAGAATTCGGGAGCACAGCATCTGGGATCACTTGGCAGCTTTGAATGTGTAGTTCATGGAGCGGTCACAAATTTTTTAGGTCGCCACTCCGCGGTCTGCGCCTGGCTTGACCATAAGAGATTCGTCTTCTTGTCTAGCTTTACAGCGCTCTACAAATATCAGTGCTGCGGACGGATCTCTAAGAAAGAGTTCGTATGGCTCTCTGCTTATTTCATAATACTCGTCATAGTCAACCAACCGGTTGCTAACAGGGATAGAAACATAATACTTTCCACTGGCGGCTTCTATTCCTAAAGTGAATCGCTTGTCTGTATTGACAAAAGTGTCATTGAATTTCATGTTTCTCTTATAGCGACAGTGGTGATATTTCAAGTTTCGGTGCAATCGGGCCTTTAGCGTCGACTATTGCTTCACTGTTTCCATTTGGCAACTTTCCACCCGGAATCCATAGGTCGTTAGCGACGGCTTCATTTTCTGATGGAAATCTTAATCCTCGTTCCCTTGGGTTAGTGATGTCAATGCGCAGTAATTGATTGTTGTAAGAAAGCCAAGTTCAAGGCTCAAGGAGCTCTCAAGACAGAGCTATCTCCGTTAGCGGATGCTAGCAGCCTATCGGCTTCGCTTCTCGGCATAACAAAGGGATGTGCCATCACGTTGTCCAATACCATATCTGTCCACGTTGTTTTGAGTCATAAAACGGGTCGCACCGCCATCAAACTGGGAAAGATGATTCGATATGTAGTCGGCGGACAGATAACTGATTGGGTCGGGGCGCATACCCTTCGGTGTCGCAATAATCTCGTCTATTTGCGACTGTGTTAGTGGAGGTGAAACATCAGGGCAGTCTCCTTTACCACACATCGGACAAATGCGGGACGGATTTATATGCAGTGTTTAAACAACAAATCTGCCAAAATTTTGGGGATTAGTCAAAATGTTATTATGTCTACTTTTTCAGTGTGTGCGGTTAGTTTGTCAAGGAAATCCTTTTCGCTAGTGAAGTTAGTGTTGTCAATCATATTTAAGAACCAGGTCGAGTCTAAAGCTGTAAATATTTCAAGCCATTCTGGTCTTTTAGCTTTCGATTCGTGCATGTCGTTCGCCACAAAACCGTGGCCCTTGCCTTCGGATAAGTAGAAATAGTTATCTTTGAATGAGTAGCCTATTACTTTTGGCCAGTTTGAGCTATGCGGAAGATTTGGCTCCATATCCTTTCTGGCAATCACATAAAAAGTTCTCATTTATCTTTCGAAAGTATAACTATTTTTTCGGATTTAACTTTTTGTCCATCTAAGTGGAATTGTGGTGCTCCTCCGTCGCCATATTTTCCATATGCCTCAACTAAAGGCAGGTTAGGTATCGAGCGTTCGGTGGCGTGAGGTAGTGGCATTAACTATATTGCTCAAAGGTGTTCAAGGTCGATTAGACACCCTTTGAGTTTTAATCTTTTGATCTCATCATCAAATTTGTACTTGGGCAAATCTTCGTTTTTTATGTCGTACTGCTGTTTAAGGAGTCGAAATAATTTTCCTATATTTTTCTTGCTTTTTTCGTCAAGGCTTTCAATTAAGTCGTAATTATTTTCCGAAAGAAACGCTATTTTGCTTTTAAGTGTGTAGTAAGCGCTTATATTTGAAAGCAAGCCTTCTGCATTCGAATAATCTTCTTTTAAATATTTTACGTAATCTTCAAATATTGTTGTCAGCAGATTTTGTGCAGCTTTTTGATATTTTAAAACTCCGCACATTTCCTGCCAGTTGCTAATGAAGAGATGGTCTCCCCAGTCGGAGCCACGGGCAAAATATTTTCCATTGCCTTTAAAGAAATCAGATATCTCATGAGATTCTAAAGCCGTTTCAAAAGTGGTCTTCATTGAAGCTTTTCCCAGTCGTCAAAGTTTTTCAACAACGTTCCAATGTCACTGTTGTGAGTGACGTTTTCTGAACCGATCAAAGCCGCCTCTTTTGTTCCGCTTTTAGTAGCTCCGCCCGGGACCCATTCGTTAGGATAAGCGCCGTTTTCACGCCCGTTTGGCATCTCGTAGCTAAATCTCGGATCATCTGGTTTTATTTTAACGATGTATATGCCTTCACCTTCTAGGGTTTTTGCACCGAGATTGAGTTCCTTGTTGAGAACATTCCAGTCGTTTCCCGATGCTCTATATTTCTCAACTACTTTTTCCATTTCAGAGGAGAGTCCTACAAATTTTCTCTGTGGAAAACTTGGATATCTGGAGTCGGTGATCCAGCTTTCGATCACTATGAAGGATCCCCCTTCTTTTGCAAAAAGCTCGCGGTGCGCACTGACATAACTATCCGGCAAATATTCATTGGGGCTTGGTGGCCTATCGGCCTTGTTCATGTCGATAATTTCATCGAACTTTTCCTGACTCATAGGCAGGTGGTCAGGTTTTGTAGCATTCGCAGTGTTCGTTGGTAATTTGCAATCGGGTCCAGGGCACGTTGCATTTAACCCCAACGGATCCACCCACCCCGTAGGGTTAGGCACGTACTGGTAGTTGTTCAACCCACCCGCAAGCCTGATCGGATCCGGTGTCAGAAACCGTCCAGTCCCAGGATTGTAGTAGCGGTGCCGGTTGTAATGTAACCCCGTCTCGGCGTCGAAGTATTGACCTTGGAAACGCAGCGGGTTGTCGATTTCGCTGACGTCCAGGGCGGCAAGATTGCCGTAGGCACGATATTTCGCCGACCACATGATTTCGCCGCTGTAGTCGGTGAGTTCTTGCGGCGTGCCGAGGTGGTCGAGTTGGTAGTAGAACGGCGTTGCCTTCAGCGGGCCTTCGCCGTCTAGCATCACCAGCGGACGGAAGCTACCGGGTTCGTAGATATAGCTGCGGTAGCGATTCTCGGCGCTTTCTGCGATCAGGCGCTCGCCTTGCCAGAGGAATTCAGTCGTTTGCCCGTCAACGGTCTTTTCAATACGGCGGCCGAAGGCGTCGTATTTGTAGGCTGCGGTGCTGCCGCCGGGTAGGCTGACGCCGATCAGGCGGTGCTGGCAGTCGTAGCGATATTCGGTGACGAGCTTCTGGCCGGTGCCACGTCGTTCGCGGGTCAGGTTGCCATAGGCGTCATAGTCATAGTGGCGGTCGCCTTGCATCAGCAGGCGATTACCTTTGACGTTGGCGAGGTTCGCAACTGGCAGATCGTTTTGACCGAGCAAGTTGCCGGCCGGGTCATGAGCGAACGTTTCCGGTGTGGCGCCGCGAACACTGATCAGACGATCCAGTGGGTCGTAGTGGTAGCTGCGGTTGCCTTTGCGGCTGTCATCGATGCCGGCAAGATTGCCGTTGGCGTTGTAGGCGTAGCGGCGCTGAAAGAGATTGCGATTCTGCTGACCTACACTGTGAGCTTGAAGCCTGCCCTGTTCGTCGTACTGGTATTGGCTGAGAAGCAGACCTTGTTGGCGCTGCCGTTCGCGGCCAGCGTCGAATTGGTGCGTAGTCAGGCGCGAGCCATTGAGGTCGATACTGCTCAGCCGACCGCCGGACAGGTGACGATAATCAAGCGTGCTGCCATCAGGGAGTCGGCAGTGACTCAATTGGCCGACGCTGTCGTACTCGTAACGCGTGGTGCCCCAGCCTTGGTGCTCAGTGATCAGGCGATCTTGTATGTCGTATTCATAGGCGAGGGGCCAGTGGCCGTCGTCAACGTTTACCAAGCGACCCAAGGCATCGTAGCTGTAATGGATTTCCTCGCCATCAGCGAGGGTTTTGACCAGCAAGCGGCCAGCGGCATCGCGCTGATACTCGGTCACCAGCTCACTGCCGTCGTCACCAAACTCGGTTTTCTTCAACAGTTTGCCGTTGAGGTCGTACTCGTACGCAGTGCGACGCCCGTCGAAGCCGGTTTCCTGCTGGATCAGGCCGTTGCTGTAGTAATCGAGATGGTAATGCTCACCGCGTTCGTTTTCGATTTCAGTGAGCAGAAGGCGCGCGTTATCGTAGCGATAGCGCAGTTGGCTGCCGTCCGGATTGATTCGACGGCTGACCAGATGGAGATTGTCGGCGTACTCATAGCGGGTGATGCGCCCCAGTTCGTCGCGTTCTGCAGTGACGCGGCCGTATGGGTTGTAGGTGAAGGCACGGGTAGCGCCGCCGGGCAGAGTGATTTGTGCCAGCCGATTGGCTGCATCCCACTGATAATGAGTAATCGCTCCGGTTTCAGCCTGACGTGTGATCTGTCGGCCTAGCGCATCGTAGCGGTACTTACGCTGGCCGCCGTCCGGCAGACGCTCCTCCAGCAATTGGCCGAGATTGTTCCACCCCAGTTGGTGACGGCTACCGTCAGGATGGCGGATCTCCAGCAGGCGTCCTTGGCGATCATAGGTGTAATGCGTCGAATTGCCGTCCGGGTCGACTTGTTCAGTGATGTCACCCTGGTCGTTACGCCAGTAGACCCATTTGGCGGTACCGCGATTCACCACACGGACAAAGCCCTTGTAGTACTCGTAGGTAGTCGGCGCATCTTCTGGCGGTATCACCGCGATCAAACGGCCGGCCTCGTTGTACTGATATTCCGTGACCGCCCCCATCGGGTCTTTTTCGGCGATCAGTCGGCCTTTGTCGTCATAGGCTTTTAAGTGCTCGGCACCATCCGGATCGACCTTGGCGACGAGCCGAGCCTGGTCATCGTGGGTGTAGATTTCTTCACTGCCATCGGCGTTGGTTACCGTGACACTACCGTTGTCATCCCAGGCGTAATGCGCGTCCATCTGCGAGAAACTGGCCCAGTGATGGATGCAACGCGCGGACTTGCCTTCCTTTTCCCACTCCCAGTAAAAGCTCGCGCCACCTGCAAGTTGCCGCTCGAGAATGACGTTCTGTTCGTTGTAGGTGTAACGCTCAGACTCACCGGCAGCGTTCGTGGCTTTGGTCAGGCGCTGCTGAGCATCGTACGTGTAGGTGACCAGGGTCTGGACGGTGCTCCACGCATCTTCCAGTGTGTCTGCCGGGACAAATTGCTGATAGTCGATAGCGATGATGTGTTTGCGGTCATACCGAACCAGAAGTGCTCGACCGGCCCCGTTGTCCACGCGCTTGATCCGACCGTGGATGTCACGGGTGATGTGCAGGCGGTTGTCGTAGTTGTCGCTGATAGCAATCAGCGTCGCGCCTTTGCTGTTGAAGCGGAAGTGATAGAACTGCTTACGTTCACCAGCCTGTGTGAGAACGAGCTCCGAAGGATCACTGCCAATGAAGATAGCCGCTTCCGAAAGGCTATTGGTGATTGCCGGGCGCTGTTCGCTCGGCATCGGAAAGGTCGTGACACGGTTTTCGTGGTCAGTCCAAACGACTTCATCGCCATTGATGTCCACCCGCTGGGCGAGGGCGTGACTCCAACCATAACCGAGGCCGCAGTCGATTTCCGCCGCACTGGTGCGATAGAGACGCGTCCATGTAAAGGGCAACAAACCGCCAAGTTCACCGTCGGTAATCGTCAACAGCTCTTCACCCGTCACCATCGAAACCGGGCAGCCATTGGTGCAGGTTTTCTTGGCGCAGGTGGCACTTTTGTCGTCGGGCGTCTTGGATTGATCGGGGGCGTCGTCGACCTTTTCTTTTGGCTGAAGCGAGGTCTGATTTTGCTTTTTATCTCGTGGAAACGAAGAGGCTTCTTTGACTTCCTGTTTCGGAGTATCTGCAGTTTTCGGCAGCTGGCTTCTGGGCGGGAGCCCCTCTACATGGCTTTTGGACTCAGCCCTCCCTGGGGCAGCCTTTGGTGCTTCGGTAGTAGCTTCATCGATTTTCAGCGCTGCGGTTTTGGCCGGCTTCATCGGCACGTTTTTAGCGCTGGCGATGATGGGCTTCGACGCTTGCGCGTGGGCGGGCAGGGCGTGTTTGTTGCTGAGTGTCATTAGGGTCGAGGCAAGATCGTCCAGGTACTTGATTGCTTCGCCCGATTTGACCGTGGTAATGACTTTTGTCCCGGCTCTTACAGCAAGTCCAGCGCCACCTGTCAGGCAGATACCCAGTAGTACGTTGATCAGAAACTCCGAAGCGATCGCTGTCATAACGTCGACGATGACCTGCGGCGGGAGCATGCCGACCCAAGCCACGATCGCCGAGACATAGATGAACATCAGCGGTTCGTCGCTGAGGATCAGCAACCCTGAAGCAATGGACTCTTTCGAAGCAGCGTATAGCTTGTCGATTTCGACGTCCGACAAATATTCTTTGAGTTTTGCGTAGTTTTTTTGAGGGTGGGCGAGCAGGTCGAACAGGCTTTTGATGTCATCCCACAGACGGAGTAGAGCTTGCTCAAAACCGTCCAGCGCTCGTTTGAGCAAAATGACCGAGCGCCCCGCACGATCTGCCGCCGAGTAGCTGGCCCACTGCGGTTGAAACTTGCTCGACCATTCGCTTTGCAGCCAGCCTTCAAGCTTGCCGATAACGCCTTGATAGGAGTCATAGAGTGCTTTGACGTCACTCTGGGATACGTTGGGGAAGAACGTAATGCGATAGGTCTGGCCCTTCTTGGCCCCCTCGATCACTTTGATGCCGCTTGGGCCGATCATGGTTTCGATGACCGGACCGGTAACGTCATCGTAAAAGGTGCCTTTGGTGACTGGCTCCAATTTCACTGGAGTATTTCCGATAGGTACAAATCGCGCTGACTCAAACATGTGGATCAGCGTGAAATCACCCACCAGTGGGCAGGTCGCATAGGTTTCAACGGCGCCAGTCTTGGTCTTGCGTTCTGTCACGCTGACTTCGTTGCCGACCTTGAAGGTCTGATCGACGTCCAGTGCCCAGCCACTCCAAAACCCGTCTGCCCATTCTTTGTAATCGCTCAGGCAGTTTTTGAAGTCCTTGAGAATCAGGCTCACGTCGGGCGCTTTGGCGTCCAGCACTCGCAGGACCAGGGTACCAATCGGGGTATTCATGACGTGACTTCCTTTGTCAGCTGTGCAGCGAGACGCTCTGCCATATCTTCTGTGTTTGGGTTTTGGCGCACGAAGCGCTCAACCTTTCTGCGCAAATTGGCTTCGGGGAATTCGAAGAACAACTCAGGACAATCTTCTGATAGCCACTGCATCAGGTTCTCGACGACGGTGGTTTGATCCTTTGCCGCGAGGGCATCCAATAGCGTTTGAGGAATCTCCCACCAAGGCCACTCTTTTGCAGGACGTACCGCTCTTCTGCCGACTTCGAGAGCGTGTCCGTTGATCAGGTAACGTTGGAATACTGGCAGCAACTCACCTGCTGTGGCACCTAACCCTTCGATGATCGGATGAAGATGTCTACCATCCCAGAACCTGAAAAACACTTCGGTAGCGTCCGGCATTTTCACCTGAGTCAGGCTGCGCAAATGTTCCAGCACGGTCTCCGGCGTGCTTGTGGATACAGCTAGCCAACCCCAGTCCAATGCGTCGGTTTCAGCTATCCATTGCAGAAAACTGGCATGGGAGGTGATCTCGGCGAGATACGGCATTACGGGAAGCCAATCGGCGTAGGGCGTTCCGCTCCAGATTGGCAGCAGTTGCGCTGCGTGATCTTGCTGGTAGAAAGGTTTGAGCGGCTCGGCATCACTCGCCGCGCTGATGACCAGATACAAACGCTCGCCACTTTGCAGCGGCTGTTGCGCCAGCCAGTCCTTCGGGGTGATTCGTTCAGATGGCACAGGCACCTGCCTTGCATTTTTCGCATTCTTCGCAGAACGGCGCGTTGCGTTTGAGGGTGTTGATTTGCGCCGGGGTGAGGACTTGGCCAGCCTCGTCCGCATCAGCCTGTTTCAACACGCCCGGCATCAACGGCGCAGCGCCAGTCCCACTGCCCGGGCTACCGCCGGAGTTCATGTTGATCACCGGCCCGCTCATCGTCACGCCGCCGGCATCGATCTTGATAAAGCTGCCGCCGCCCACCAGCGTCAGTTCCGCCCCGGCTTCCATCACCACTTTCATGCCGCTGCTGAGGTGGATTTCCTGGCCGGCGTCGATGAACTGGCCGGTGCCGATCTTGACGTGCTGGTTGACGCCGACGGTGAGGTGGTCGTTGGCGCGGGTTTCGACTTTGCGGTCGGCGTAGACGGTGTGGTGTTCTTCGGCTTTGAATTCCGTGTAGCTGTTCTTTTCCACGGTGTCGTGGCGTTCGTTGCCGACGCGGATTTTCTGGTCGTGTTCGATGTTCTCGTCCCAGTCGCGCTGGGCGTGCAGGTAGATCTGTTCCTGGCCTTTTTTGTCTTCGATGCGCAGTTCGTTGTAGCCACCACCGCCCATGGAACTCAGGGTCTTGAAGGTGCTGCGGGTCTTGTTCGCCGGCAGTGCGTAGGGGACGGTGTTTTCCTTGTGGTACAGGCAGCCGCTGATCAAGGGCTGATCGGGATCGCCTTCGAGGAAGGTGACCAGCACTTCCATGCCGATGCGCGGAATGGCGATGCCGCCGTACTGGGCGCCGGCCCAGGCGCTGGAGACGCGTAGCCAGCAGCTGGTCTTGTCGTCGGCCTGGCCTTCGCGGTCCCAGTGGAACTGGACTTTGACGCGGCCGTATTCGTCGCAGTGGATTTCTTCGCCTTTCGGGCCGGTGACCACGGCGCTCTGGCTGCCGAGGATGCGTGGTTTCGGGTGGCGCAGGGGCGGGCGGTTGGGCACGTCCCATGGCGTGGCCTGAAAGCGGTTGCGGTAGCCCTGGTGGAAATCGTCTTTCAGCGCGGTGGTGTCGCTGGTGACGGACTCTTCAAGCACCTGCGGTTGCTTGCCTTCGTGCAGCACTTCGGTGAGCAGCCAGAGGTCGTTCCATTTGGCTTTCGGGTGCTCGGTCAGAGCGAGGAAGTGGCCGCTGACCAGTAATGGCTGATCGCTCTTGCCTTCGGCGAGCTGGAAGTCGCTGCGGTGGCGTTCGAGGGCGCGTTTGGCCAGGTGCTTGCCGCGCTCGCGGTCGATGAAGCGGCCCGGGTAATCGTAGTCTTCGAGGTCGGGCAAGGCGTCGCCACGGTTTTCGCTTTCCAGGGTCAGGCGCGGTTTTTCGAAGTCGTAGTCGCGGCGGGTGGTGCGGCTGGTGCGGGTTTCCAGGCGCAGGTCGAAGCGCTTGATCACCGGGTTATTGGCGACCATGCCGGAGTCTTGCTGATAGGCCACGGGTGCGAGTTTCGGGAACACCGTCTGGTCATCGCCGAAGACGAGTTTGTGCGCCGTCGCCGTGTGCTGGAAGTGGTAGTGAATGCCTTCTTCTTCGCACAGGCGCTGGATGAAGTGCAGGTCCGACTCGTCGTATTGCACGCAGTAGAGGCGCTCGGGGTAGATCGAGCCGGTCTTGAATTCGTAGGCGTTGCTTTGAATGCCGTGCTCTTCCAGCACCATGCCGATGATTTTCGGCACCGTGAGGTTCTGGAAGATGCGTTGATTGATGCGGTGCGCGAGGTAGGACAGTTGCGGGCGCAGCGTCACCGAATAACGGGTCAGGCGCTTGCCCGAATCGCCTTGCGCGGCGCGGTAGATCTGGCCATGAATGCCGCTGCCGTCGGGTGACAGTTGCAGAAAGGCCGGTTTGTGCAGCAGGGTTTCGAGGTCCAGCGACGGCTGCTCACTGACCAGCTCCACCTCAAACACAAAAGGCTGGCTGATGGCTTCCCGGCCTTGCAGGGTAAACACCTGAAAGTCGGCAGAAAGCCCTTCGATGGTCAGGGCAAAGTGGGTTTCATTGGCCGGCGCGAACATCCCTTGTTCCTCGTGCTGTACAGCGGCGCTCGTCGACGGCCGCGAAAAAGCGGCTCAACGTACGCGAAATTCTGGAGGGGCGTAAACAACATCGACCAGCAGAGCTGGCCGATGCGTGTAACGGTCAGCCGTAATTAAACGACTGGAGCACGCCAGTCATCGGAACCCGAAGTACCGGATACTTCGTGGGTCCAGGTGATTTTGCGGTAGGTGAACTGCACTTCTTCCAGGTGGGTGAAGTGCGCGTTGCCTGGATCCTGGCAGTTGTGCATTTTGTTGTTGATGGCGACGATGATCGCGTCTTCCAGTTTGGTGGTGTAGTAGTGCTCTTGGGTGCCTTGCGCCGAAGTGCGGTACCACTGGATAACGATCTCGCTCATGCGCTCGCCGGAAGTCAGTGCGGCTTGCAGCAGTGGCGAAGCCTTGTCGTAGACCTTGGTGATCACGACTGGCTTGTGTACGCGCTGACCGGTTGGCTGACCGGATTGCGGGTCACGCGGGATGATCACGTCGTGGGTGAACGCCTGAACCATGACCTGGTCTTCGTGACCTTCCTGGTAGGTGTTGCCAACGGAGTCGGCGGTGAAGGCGCCGGCAGTGATCAGGCCTTGTTTTTCGCCGGTAACCGACATGTACGCTGGTGTTGCCATGGGGTGCTCTCCTTGCGGAATAAAGTTAAGGGCCCGGAGGCGAAATCGCCCGGTGGGTGGCTGAGGGGTATCAAGGAGCGTGCCAGGTTTGGTGAAGTGCCCGGCGGGTGGGGACTTGAGAGCAGTGAGTTACCAAATGGCGGGTTTTTCGGCGTGATAATCAAGAGAAAGTGCGCAAGAAGTTGCGCAGTACTGCGCAACTTCTTGCGCACTTGGCTGCAGGCCTTTCTCCATAAGGGCTACAGCGCAATTGACCCCCGAAATATTACGACCTACTGCGCAACTTCTTGCGCAGTTGGGCATTGGCCGGGACCGAGGTGTTTGCTTCGCGAGCAGGCTCGCTCCCACAGGGGGTGTGTGGGTTGCCCGAAAGCCCGGGTCCACCGCAAAACCTGTGGGAGTGAGCCTGCTCGCGAAGGCGTCCGTGCAGGCAAATCGTTGGCGACTGGCAAACCGCTATCGCGAGCAGGCTCACTCCTACAGGGGATGTGTGGTTTGCCCGGAATTCGTGTTCATCCGCAAAACCTGTGGGAGCGAGCCTGCTCGCGAAGGCGGCGGTTCAGGCAAATCATTGGCGACTGGTAAACCGCTATCGCGAGCAGGCTCACTCCTACAGGGGATGTGTGGTTTGCCCGGAATTCGTGTTCATCCGCGAAACCTGTGGGAGTCGCCAGTTAGAAAGCGTCTTATAAATGAAACAGCGCGCTCGGCTATACTCCCCGCATTTCGATCAGGTACGAGGATTCACTGTGAAGAACTGGACGTTGCGCCAACGCATTTTGGCGAGCTTTGCGGTGATTATCGCCATCATGTTGCTGATGGTGGTGCTGTCCTATTCGCGGCTGTTGAAGATTGAAGCCAGCGAAAACAGCGTGCGTGACGATGCGATTCCCGGTGTCTATTACAGCTCGATGATCCGTGGGGCGTGGGTCGACAGCTACCTGCAGACTCAGGAACTGCTGGGCCTCAAGGAAGGCCAGGGCATTTCCAGCGAGGATGCGGCGGACTACAAGGCCTTCGAGGCGCGCCTGCAAGATCAGATGGCCAATTATCGCAAGACCATGGCCACTGACGAGGACCGTTCCGAGTTCGCCCTGTTCGAGAAATACCATGACACTTACATTCAGATTCAGGACGCTGTGCTGGACTTGCACCGTCGCAATCTGGAAGCCGATGCCATCAAGCTGTTTAACGAAAAACTGACCCCGGCGTGGTACAGCGGGCGAATGAAGCTCAACGACATCATTGGCGAGAACAAAGTTGTCGCCGATAACGCCATGGCCAATATCGACGATGCCGTAGCGACGGCCAAAGTCAGCATGATCGTCTCTTTGCTGGTCGCCGTCCTGGTTGCCGGTCTGTGCGGCCTGTTGTTGATGCGCGCGATCATGGCGCCGATGAACCGCATCGTGACAATCCTCGACATCATGCGCACCGGCGACCTCAGCTCGCGCTTGAACCTCGACCGCAAGGACGAATTCGGCGCGGTGGAAACCGGCTTCAACGACATGATGACCGAGCTGACGTCGCTGGTGTCCCAGGCGCAGCGCTCGTCGGTGCAGGTGACAACCTCCGTCACCGAGATCGCCGCGACCTCCAAGCAACAGCAAGCCACCGCCACCGAAACCGCGGCCACCACCACCGAGATCGGCGCAACGTCCCGGGAAATCGCCGCCACCTCGCGGGATCTGGTGCGCACCATGACCGAAGTTTCCACCGCCGCTGATCAGGCTTCTGTACTCGCCGGCTCCGGTCAGCAGGGCCTGGCGCGCATGGAAGACACCATGCATTCGGTGATGGGCGCGGCGGATCTGGTCAACGCCAAACTGGCAATCCTCAACGAGAAGGCCGGCAACATCAATCAGGTGGTGGTGACGATCGTCAAAGTCGCCGACCAGACCAATTTGCTGTCGCTCAATGCGGCGATCGAAGCCGAGAAGGCCGGCGAGTACGGTCGCGGTTTTGCCGTGGTTGCCACTGAAGTGCGGCGTCTGGCCGATCAGACCGCCGTCGCCACTTACGATATCGAACAGATGGTGCGCGAAATCCAGTCGGCGGTATCGGCCGGGGTGATGGGCATGGACAAGTTCTCCGAAGAAGTGCGTCGGGGCATGTCCGAGGTGCAGCAGGTCGGCGAGCAGTTGTCGCAAATCATCCATCAGGTGCAGGCGCTGGCGCCGCGGGTGTTGATGGTCAACGAAGGCATGCAGGCACAGGCCACCGGCGCCGAGCAGATCAACCATGCGCTGGTGCAGTTGGGCGATGCCAGCAGCCAGACTGTCGAATCGTTGCGTCAGGCCAGTTTCGCCATCGATGAACTGAGCCAGGTGGCCGTCGGGCTGCGCAGCGGCGTCTCGCGATTCAAAGTCTGATGAGCGACATCATCGCCAAACGCGGCGTTGCGCCAGTGGCGAAGCAGGCGTTGTTCCTGCTGTTTCGCATCGGCAGCGAACGCTATGCCCTGCGCGCCACCGAAGTGGCGGAAGTATTGCCGCGCCTGCCATTGAAACCGATCGCCCGGGCGCCGCAGTGGGTGGCGGGCGTGTTCGCCTATCGCGGCGCAGTGGTGCCGGTGATCGACCTCAGCGCGCTGACCTTTGGCCAACCTGCCGAGGCGCGTACCAGCACCCGGCTGGTGCTGGTGCATTATCGCCCGAACGCCACGCAATCGGCGCAATGGCTGGGGCTGATCCTGGAACAGGCCACCGATACCCTGCGCTGTCATCCCGAGGATTTTCAGCCCTACGGCCTCGACAACCGCGAGGCGCCTTACCTCGGTCCGGTGCGCGAGGACGCGCACGGACTGGTGCAATGGGTGCGGGTCAGTGACTTGCTTGATGAATCGGTGCGCGCCTTGCTCTTCCCCGATCCGCCGCTGGACCCGGCGCAGCTTGAGGCGCAGTCATGAGCAGCGATCAGCGCTTTTTCGATTTCCTCAAGGAACGCATCGGCCTGGATGTCGCTTCGGTGGGCGCGGCGATCATCGAGCGTGCCGTGCGCCAACGCACGACGCTGTCGCAAGCGGCGCACGCCGATGAGTATTGGTATTTGCTGCAAGGCTCGCGGGATGAGCAACAGGCGCTGATCGAAGCAGTGATCGTCCCTGAGACCTGGTTTTTCCGTTATCCGGAGTCCTTCGCCACCTTGGGAAAACTGGCTCGCCAACGTCTCGCCGAATTGAACAACATGCGCGCGTTGCGCATCCTCAGCCTGCCGTGCTCGACCGGCGAAGAACCCTATTCAATCGCCATGGCCTTACTCGACGCCGGGCTCAAGCCGCATCAGTTCAAGGTCGACGGCATGGACATCAGCCCGTTGTCGGTGGACAAGGCGCGCCGCGCTGTTTACGGCAAAAACTCGTTTCGCGGGCAGGATTTGCAGTTTCGCGAGCGGCATTTCATACCGGAGCAGGACGGCCACCGGGTCAACGAATACGTTCGCGAACAAGTGCGCTGGCAGGTCGGCAATGTCCTCGATCCGTCGTTGTTGGCGAACGAGCCAGCCTTTGATTTCGTGTTCTGCCGCAACCTGCTGATCTATTTCGACCAGCCGACGCAGAAGCAGGTGTTCGAAGTGCTTAAGCGCCTGACCCATGTCGACGGCGTGCTGTTTATCGGCCCGGCCGAGGGCAGCCTGCTCGGGCGCCTGGGTATGCGCTCGATCGGTATTCCACAGTCGTTCGCCTTCAGTCGTCACAGCGAGCCGCACCCCGAACCGCTGCCGACGCCCAAGCCGGTTGCCGTGCCGCACAGCCAACCACTGCGCAGCACGCCGCCAGCGCCAGTGCGCAACCGGCCGTTCACCGCAGTGACCGCTTTGCCTGTGACGAAAAAAACCGCCAACCCGGACGCCGCAACGTTGCTGGCCCAGATCGCCGCACTGGCCAACGAAGGCAAAAGCGCTGAGGCCCGTGCCGCGTGCGAGCAGTATCTGCGCAGCCATGAGCCGGTGGCTCAGGTATTTTACTGGCTCGGCCTGCTCAGCGATGTCTCCGGTCTGAGCCTCGAAGCGCAGGGGTTCTATCGCAAGGCTTTGTACCTCGAACCGCAACACCCCGAAGCGCTGATGCACTTGGCCGCGTTGATGCAGGCCCAGGGCGACACCGCGGGTGCCCGACGATTGCAGGAGCGCGCCGCCCGCAGCGGGCGCACCGCCGACAGTGAGCGTAAACGATGAACGCGTCCGACACCTTGAACGTTACCCACGAAGACGCCCGGGCCATCGACGATTGCTGGAACCGCATCGGCATCCATGGCGACAAGTCCTGCCCGTTGCTGGAAGAGCACATCCATTGCCGCAACTGCTCGGTGTATTCCGCTGCCGCCACGCGCTTGCTCGACCGATATTCGTTGCAGCAGGACCAGCGTGATGCGGTGGCTACCCGAGTCGAAACCAACGTCAAAACCCGCTCGCTGTTGATGTTCCGCCTCGGCGAAGAATGGCTCGGACTGGCCACGCGCAGCCTTGTCGAAGTCGCGCCGCTACAGGCGATTCATTCGCTGCCGCATCAGCGCTCGCGCGCTTTGCTTGGCGTGGCCAATGTGCGTGGCGCGCTGGTTGCCTGCCTGTCGCTGGTGGAATTGCTTGACCTCGACGGCAGCGTTGCGCCGGCCAGCGGCGGGCGTGTGATGCCACGCATGCTGATCATCGCCGCCCATGGCGGGCCGGTGGTGGTGCCGGTGGATGAGGTCGACGGTATTCATGCCATCGACGAACGCATCCTCGATGCCGCGTCGCAATCCGGTGCGCAGGCCAGTGCCAAATACACCCGTGGCGTTCTGCAATATCGTGGTCACAGCCTGCGCTGGCTGGATGAAGAACAGCTGTTGTCCGCCGTGACCCGGAGCCTGACATGACCCCCGAGCAAATGCGCGACGCCTCTCTGCTCGAACTGTTCAGCCTCGAAGCCGAGGCCCAGACCCAGGTGCTCAGCGCCGGGCTGCTGGCGCTGGAGCGCAACCCGACCCAGGCCGATCAACTGGAATCGTGCATGCGCGCGGCGCACTCGCTCAAGGGCGCGGCGCGAATCGTCGGTATCGACAGCGGCGTCAGCGTCGCGCATGTCATGGAAGATTGTCTGGTCAGTGCGCAGGAAGGTCGTTTATTGCTGCGCCCCGAGCACATCGACGCGTTGCTGCAAGGCACCGACCTGCTGATGCGTATCGCCACGCCGGCCAGCGCGCCGCAGCCATCAGACATCGAAGCCTATGCGGCGCTGATGGGGCGCTTGCTCGATCCGTCTGCGGCAGCCCTTGTCGTTGCCGCGCAGCCGATGGCTGAATTGCCAGTCGAACCAGCGCCAATAGCGTCAGCGCCCATGGTTGACGAGCCCACAGAGCCGGCACCGCGCAAAAGCAAGCGCACCACTGAAGGCGGCGAGCGCGTGCTGCGCGTCACCGCTGAACGCCTGAATAGCCTGCTCGATTTGTCGAGCAAATCGCTGGTGGAAACCCAGCGGCTGAAACCGCATCTGGCGACCATGCAGCGTCTCAAGCGCATGCAGAACAACGGCCTGCGCGCCCTGGAAAACCTCAACGTACATTTGAAGGAACATGCGCTGAGCCTGGAAGCGCTCGAGTCGCTGGAGGATGCGCGGCGCCTGCTCGCCGAGTCGCAGCAATTGCTCAGCGAGAAGAACGCCGAACTCGACGAGTTCGCCTGGCAGGCCAGCCAGCGCGCGCAAGTGCTCTACGACACCGCGCTGGCCTGCCGCATGCGCCCGTTCGCCGACGTGTTGAGCGGGCAGGCGCGCATGGTGCGTGACTTGGGTCGCAGCCTCGGCAAACAGGTGCGCCTGGAGATCGAAGGCGAGAAAACCCAGGTCGACCGCGACGTGCTGGAAAAGCTCGAAGCGCCGCTGACCCATTTGCTGCGCAACGCCGTCGATCACGGCATCGAAACCCCGGAGCAGCGTGTACTCAAGGGCAAACCGGAGGAGGGGGTGATCCGCCTGCGCGCCTCCCATCAGGCCGGTCTGCTGATGCTGGAATTGAGCGATGACGGCCAGGGCGTCGATCTGGAAAAAGTCCGCCGCAGCATCGTCGAGCGGCAGTTGTCTCCAACTGAAACTGCTGCGCAACTGAGTGAAGAGGAGCTGCTGACGTTCCTGTTTCTGCCGGGATTCAGCCTGCGCGACAAAGTCACCGAAGTCTCCGGGCGTGGCGTCGGCCTTGATGCCGTTCAGCACATGGTCCGCCAGTTGCGCGGGGCGGTGGTGCTGGAGCAGACGGCGGGCGAGGGCAGTCGTTTTCATCTGGAAGTGCCGCTGACGTTGTCGGTGGTACGCAGTCTGGTGGTGGAAGTCGGCGAAGAGGCCTATGCCTTTCCGCTGGCGCACATTGAACGCATGTGCGATCTGCTGCCCGAAGACATCGTGCAAGTGGAAGGCCGCCAGCATTTCTGGCACGAAGGCCGGCATGTCGGGCTGGTTGCCGCCAGCCAGTTGCTCAATCGCCCGGCCAGTCAGAACGCCGGCGATACCCTGAAAGTCGTGGTCATCCGCGAGCGCGAGGCGATTTACGGCGTGGCGGTCGAACGCTTCGTCGGCGAGCGCACGCTGGTGGTGTTGCCGCTCGATGAGCGTCTGGGCAAGGTTCAGGACATCTCCGCCGGTGCCTTGCTCGATGACGGCTCGGTGGTGCTGATCGTCGATGTCGAGGACATGCTGCGTTCGGTGGACAAGCTGCTCAATACTGGCCGCCTGGAGCGCATTGCCCGCCACGGCAACCAGGCCGCGGAGGCTGCACGCAAGCGGGTGCTGGTGGTCGACGACTCGCTGACCGTGCGCGAACTGCAACGCAAGCTGCTGCTCAATCGCGGCTACGACGTCGCGGTCGCGGTGGACGGCATGGACGGCTGGAACGCGCTGCGTTCGGAAAACTTTGATCTGCTGATCACTGACATCGACATGCCGCGCATGGACGGCATCGAACTGGTCACGCTGTTGCGCCGCGACAGCCGTCTGCAATCGCTGCCGGTGATGGTCGTGTCTTATAAGGATCGTGAAGAAGACCGGCGCCGTGGACTGGACGCCGGCGCCGACTATTATCTAGCCAAAGCCAGTTTTCATGACGACGCCCTGCTCGATGCAGTGGTCGAGCTCATCGGGGGAGCGCGGGCATGAGGATCGCAATCGTCAACGACATGCCAATGGCGGTGGAGGCCCTGCGTCGAGCGCTGGCCTTCGAGCCTTCGCATCAGGTGGTCTGGGTCGCGAGCAACGGCGCCGAGGCGGTGCAACGCTGCGCCGAATACACGCCGGACCTGATTCTGATGGACCTGATCATGCCGATCATGGATGGCGTTGAAGCCACGCGCCGGATCATGGCCGACACGCCGTGCGCGATCGTCATCGTCACGGTCGACCGCCAGCAGAACGTGCACCGGGTGTTCGAAGCCATGGGCCACGGCGCCCTGGACGTGGTCGACACCCCGGCTCTGGGCGCCGGCAACGCTCAGGAAGCCGCGGCGCCGCTACTGCGCAAAATCCTCAATATCGGCTGGCTGATCGGCGAGAAACCGCCGCGATCGCGCCCGGCACCGACCGCTCAACGCAGTTCGGCTTCGCGCCAGCGGCTGGTCGCCATCGGTTCGTCCGCCGGTGGACCGGCTGCACTCGAAGTGCTGCTCAAAGGCCTGCCAAACAATTTCTCGGCGGCGATTGTGCTGGTGCAGCATGTCGATCAGGTGTTCGCCGCCGGCATGGCCGAATGGCTGGCCAGTGCCAGCGGCCTGGATGTGCGTCTGGCCCGCGAAGGCGAGCCGCCACAGAGCGGTGCGGTGCTGCTGGCCGGGACCAATCACCATATTCGGTTATTGAAAAACGGCACGCTGGCGTATACCGCCGAGCCGGTCAACGAGATTTATCGCCCTTCCATCGACGTGTTTTTCGAGAGTGTCGCCAGTTACTGGAATGGCGACGCGGTCGGCGTTTTGTTGACCGGAATGGGGCGCGATGGCGCCCAAGGGCTTAAGCTCATGCGTCAGCAGGGCTATTTGACCATCGCGCAAGACCAGCACAGCAGTGCGGTATACGGCATGCCCAAGGCCGCCGCGGCGATTGATGCCGCGGTGGAGATCCGCCCTCTGGAAAAGATAGCGCCACGATTGCTCGAGATTTTCCCTCAATGAACAGGCTTATCCGCAATCCTGGCCCCCGCAGTACTCAGGTGACCGCCCATGAATGATTTACAGATCGACGACATTAAAACCGACGAAAACGCCGCCATGGTGTTGTTGGTAGACGATCAGGCGATGATCGGCGAAGCCGTGCGCCGTGGGCTGTCGAACCAGGAAAACATCGACTTCCACTTTTGCTCCGACCCACAACAGGCCATCGCTCAGGCGGTGCGCATCAAACCGACGGTGATCCTGCAGGATCTGGTGATGCCCGGCCTCGACGGCCTGAGCCTGGTGCGTGAGTATCGCAACCACCCGGCGACCAAGGACATCCCGATCATTGTCCTGTCGACCAAGGAAGACCCGCTGATCAAGAGTGCGGCGTTCTCCGCCGGGGCCAACGACTATCTGGTGAAGCTGCCAGACACCATCGAACTGGTCGCGCGCATCCGTTACCACTCGCGCTCCTACATGACCTTGTTGCAACGCGATGCGGCGTACCGCGCGCTGCGCGTCAGTCAGCAGCAACTGCTCGACACCAACCTGGTGCTGCAACGGTTGATGAATTCCGATGGCCTGACCGGGCTGTCCAACCGCCGGCATTTCGACGAATACCTGGAGCTGGAGTGGCGCCGTTCGTTGCGCGATCAGAGCCAGTTGTCATTGCTGATGATCGACGTCGATTACTTCAAGTCCTACAACGACAGTTTTGGCCACGTCGAGGGTGACGAGGCGCTGCGCAAGGTCGCCACGGCCATTCGTGATGCCAGTGCGCGGCCGTCTGATCTGCCGGCGCGTTACGGCGGTGAGGAATTTGTGCTGGTGTTGCCGAACACCTCGCCGGGCGGTGCGCGGCTGTTGGCAGAGAAGCTGCGCCAGACCGTGGCGGCATTGAAGATTCCACACAACACCCCGGCCGAAGGTTCGAACCTGACCATCAGCATCGGCCTGGCGACCATGGTGCCGCAGGCGGGCAGTGATTGCCGGTTGCTGATTTCGGCGGCGGATCGCGGGTTGTATCTGGCGAAGAACAACGGGCGTAATCAGGTCGGGATTGAATAGCGACGCGATACCCTTGTGGGAGCGGGCTTGCTCGCGAATACGGTGTGTCATTCAGCATTGGTGTCGCCTGACACGCCGCTTTCGCGAGCAAGCCCGCTCCCACAGGGAATCTCCATCAGGCCATGTCAAGTGAATCGCCCCCACACCCGCCAGACGGGCTGCCGCGACAGCCTGTTTACGTTATACTCGCCGGCTTTCAAAAGTTCGCCAACGAGTGCTGCCCGTCATGGAAATCAACCCGATCCTGAACACCATCAAGGACCTGTCCGAGCGCTCCGAAACTATTCGGGGGTATCTTTGACTACGATCAAAAGCATGAGCGTCTGACCGAGGTCAATCGCGAGCTTGAAGATCCGAGTGTCTGGAACAAACCTGAATACGCCCAGGAGCTGGGCCGCGAGCGTGCCGCGCTGGCGCAGATCGTCGATACCCTCGACGAACTGAACGGCGGTCTGGCCGATTGCCGCGACTTGCTGGACATGGCCGTCGAAGAAAACGACGAAGGCGCAGTGGGCGATGTCGTCGCCGAACTGGCCCGTCTCGAGGAAAATCTGGCCAAGCTGGAATTCCGCCGCATGTTCAGCCATGAAATGGACCCGAACAACGCCTACCTGGACATCCAGGCCGGCTCCGGCGGCACCGAAGCGCAGGACTGGGCCAACATCCTGCTGCGCATGTACCTGCGCTGGGCCGACAAACGCGGTTTCGACGCGACCATCATGGAGCTGTCGGCCGGTGAAGTCGCCGGGATCAAAGGCGCGACCGTGCACATCAAGGGCGAATACGCCTTTGGCTGGCTGCGTACCGAGATCGGCGTGCACCGTCTGGTGCGCAAAAGCCCGTTCGACTCCGGCAACCGTCGCCATACCTCGTTCTCCGCGGTGTTCGTCTCGCCAGAGATCGACGACAAGGTGGAAATCGAAATCAACCCGGCAGACCTGCGGATCGACACCTATCGTTCCTCCGGTGCCGGTGGTCAGCACGTCAACACCACCGACTCGGCCGTACGTATCACTCACGTACCGACCAACACCGTGGTCAGCTGCCAGAACGAGCGTTCCCAGCACGCCAACAAGGACACCGCGATGAAAATGCTGCGGGCCAAGTTGTACGAGCAGGAAATGCAGAAGCGCAACGCTGCGTCGCAGGCGCTTGAAGACACCAAGTCCGACATCGGCTGGGGTCATCAGATCCGCTCCTACGTGCTCGACGCGTCGCGGATCAAGGATCTGCGCACCAACATTGAACGCAGCGACTGCGACAAGGTACTCGACGGCGATATCGACGAATACCTGGAAGCCAGCCTGAAATCGGGCCTGTAACAGACGCCAACACAGGATCGACCGATTCGACTCGATCACTGTAGGAGCTCAGGGGGACGCCTGGTCCCTGCTGAGCGATTCCCGGGCCGCAAGGTCCGGGGGCAATGAACCTGATGGAATACTTAAAGACATGAGCGACCTACAACTCGACCCGCAAGCCCTGCAACAGGAAGAAAACTCCCTGATCGCCCTGCGCAAGGAAAAGCTTGCTGCCGAGCGCGCCAAGGGCAACGCCTTCCCGAACGACTTCCGCCGCGACCACTACTGCGATGCACTGCAGAAACAGTACGCGGACAAGACCAAGGAAGAGCTGGCCGAGGCTGCAATCCCGGTCAAGGTTGCCGGTCGCATCATGCTCAACCGTGGCTCGTTCATGGTGATCCAGGACATGACCGGTCGCATTCAGGTCTACGTCAACCGTAAAACCCTGCCGGAAGAAACCCTGGCCGCGGTGAAAACCTGGGACATGGGCGACATCATTGCCGCCGAAGGCACCCTGGCGCGTTCCGGCAAGGGCGACCTGTACGTTGAAATGACCAACGTGCGCCTGCTGACCAAGTCGCTGCGCCCGCTGCCGGACAAGCACCACGGCCTGACCGACACCGAACAGCGCTACCGTCAGCGCTACGTCGACCTGATCGTCAACGAAGACGTGCGCCAGACCTTCCGAGTGCGCTCGCAGGTGATCGCGCACATCCGCAGCTTCCTGATGAAGCGCGACTTCCTTGAAGTCGAAACGCCGATGTTGCAGACCATTCCCGGCGGCGCCGCGGCCAAGCCGTTCGAAACCCACCACAATGCACTCGACATGGAAATGTTCCTGCGCATCGCCCCGGAGCTGTACCTCAAGCGCCTGGTAGTCGGCGGTTTCGAGAAAGTTTTCGAGATCAACCGCAACTTCCGTAACGAAGGCGTTTCGACCCGTCACAACCCTGAATTCACCATGTTGGAGTTCTATCAGGCGTACGCCGATTACGAAGACAACATGGACCTGACCGAAGAACTGTTCCGCGAGCTGGCGCAGTTGGTACTGGGCAGCACCGACGTGCCGTACGGCGACAAGGTGTTCCACTTCGGCGAGCCGTTCGTGCGCCTGTCGGTGTTCGATTCGATCCTCAAGTACAACCCTGAGCTGACCGCCGATGATCTGAACGACATCGACAAGGCTCGTGCCATCGCCAAGAAGGCCGGCGCCAAGGTGCTGGGCTTCGAAGGTCTGGGCAAACTTCAGGTGATGATTTTCGAAGAACTGGTCGAGCACAAGCTGGAGCAGCCACACTTCATCACCCAGTACCCGTTCGAAGTGTCGCCGCTGGCGCGTCGCAACGACGACAACCCGAACGTCACCGACCGTTTCGAGCTGTTCATCGGCGGCCGTGAAATCGCCAACGCCTACTCCGAGTTGAACGACGCCGAAGACCAGGCCGAGCGCTTCATGGCGCAGGTCGCCGACAAGGACGCTGGCGACGACGAAGCCATGCACTACGACGCCGACTTCGTGCGGGCGCTGGAATACGGCATGCCGCCAACCGCCGGCGAGGGTATCGGCATCGACCGTCTGGTGATGCTGCTGACCAACTCGCCGTCGATCCGCGATGTGATCCTGTTCCCGCACATGCGACCGCAAGCGTAAACGTTTCAGTTAAAAAGCCGCCTAAAACAGGCGGCTTTTTATTGCCTGTCTGGTACAAATGTATCAATTGGTTAATTTGCAAATAGCAGAGGAAGTGCTGTCGTGATGGGTGCAATAGCTCAAGAAGGTGCAGCGGGTATCGCCACTGCGGTCGCTGAAAGTGTTCAGTACCAGGGCCGCAAGGCCAGCCGACAGGGCAGTGAGCAGCGTCGCCAGGACATTCTCGATGCGGCGATGCGCATTGTCGTGCGCGACGGCGTGCGTGCCGTACGACACCGGGCGGTAGCGGCGGAAGCCGGTGTGCCACTGTCGGCGACAACGTATTACTTCAAGGACATCGATGACCTGCTCACCGACACCTTCGCGCAATACGTTGAACGGAGCGCGGCCTACATGGCCAAGTTGTGGATCAACAATGAAGGCCTGCTGCGTGAGATGGTGGTCAGCGGCGACGGCAGCCCCGAGTCGCGCTCGCAACTGGCCGACGATATCGCGCGGCTGATGGCCGACTACGTTCACCGGCAACTGGTCAACCGCCGCGAGCACCTGATGGCCGAGCAGGCCTTCCGCCAGGAAGCGCTGCTCAACCCGCGTCTGGCGCTGCTGGTGCGCTCCCATCAGCAGATTCTGTTGCAGGGCACCTGCCAGTTGTTTCAGGTCCTGGGCTCGCGTGAACCGCAACAGGATGCCAAAGTGTTGACGGCGATTATCGGACGGATGGAATATCAGGGCCTGCTCAACGACGCCGAGCCTTTGGCCGAAGAGGACATGCTCGGGATTCTGACGCGGTATATGCACCTCGTCCTGGCGTCGGTGTAACGTAAACCCTTGTAGGAGTGAGCCTGCTCGCGATGGCTGTCTCTCATTCAACATCTTTGTTGGCTGACACTCTGCTATCGCGAGCAGGCTCACTCCTACAGGGAAAGCGATCACCCTAAGGGCGGCGAATGTTCATAGGAGTATCAAATGAAACCCTGGCGTGGCGTGCTGATGGCCCTGTCGTTGCTGCTGCTCAGTGGCTGTCTGGTGACGTTCAAGGAACCACTGGCGGCCAGCGGTCCGGCGCCCAAAGGCTTGCTCGGCAAGTGGTCGAGCACCAATGCCTGGGGTGAGCCGATGAACCTTGAGCTGACCCGCGTCGGCAAGGATCGTTATCAGGCCGTCACGTATTTCAAGGCCAAACCGCGCGAGCGCGAAGCCTATCCGTTCACCGTGTCGCGCCACGGCAACCGCTGGTATCTGTCGGCAAAAGTCCCGGCGCAATACGGCGGCCACTTCACCATCGCCGGTTTCGAGCTGACCGACACGCACGAACTGGTGGTCTACAACCTCGACCTCGATCAGATCAATCAGGCCATCAAACAGCAAGCCCTGAGTGGTCAAGCCTTTCAGACCGATGACGGCGACGGCGTGCAGGTCGACAGCAATCTCGACAAGGTCTTCGCTTACCTCGACGATCCGGCCAATTCCGATGTCTTCGTCGAAGCCGTGCGCTATCAACGCCAGGCGCGCGGCCAATAATTCAGTACGTCACGTTTTCTACAGGAGTTTCGGGTGGACGATTACCAGCAGACGATACGCATGTTGTCCGACCGCATTGTGCTGGCGCAGACGCCGATCCGCGTGCTCGACGCGGTGAAATGGGACGAGAACGTGCGCAAGGGCTTTCTCAAGGCCAAGGGTAAGGAACTGCCCGCCGTTGATCGCGACTATTACCTCAACCGGCCGCTGTCGTTCGACTCAAGCCAGGTCAAACTGGAATTCCAGAACATCGAGCGCGACATCACCCGTCAGCTCGGTCAGTTCAACCCGGTCGGGCAGATCATGCGGCGCATGTGCAAGGAGTACCGCATGGTCGTGCGCATGCTCGAAGCGCGCGGCACCGAGGATTTCGGCCTGATCTCGCAAGAGTTGTACGGTGCTGCCTCCGATGCCTTTCATGCGGGGGATCCGACCCTGGCCGATCTCGGCCTGATGATGTCCGACTACCTCAACAACATCGATGGCCGCGGCGACTTGAAGGACGAACCGAAGGTCCTCACCGCCAAGGAGGCTGTGCACCTGCTGCAAACCCGGCTGAACAAAGTGTTCGGCGAGGCCGAGGAAACCATCCGCGTGTTCGAGTCCGACGGTATTGTGGCCGACGCGGCGGCGGGCGCTGACTACATCAAGATCCGCACCGACGCGATGTTCAACGAGCGCGACGTACGCGCCCTGGAAGTCCACGAAGGGCTGGTCCACGTCGGCACCACGCTCAACGGGCTTAATCAGCCGATCTGCACCTTCCTGTCCAAAGGCCCGCCCTCGTCGACGGTGACCCAGGAAGGCCTGGCGATCCTGATGGAAATCATCACCTTCGCTTCCTACCCGAGCCGCCTGCGCAAACTGACCAACCGCACCCGTGCGATCCATATGGTCGAGGAGGGCGCTGACTTTTTGCAGGTGTTCGAATTCTTCCGCGAGCAGGGCTTCGAGATGGCCGAAAGCTACGGCAACGCCAGTCGTGTTTTCCGTGGCTCGACACCGACCGGTCTGCCATTCACCAAAGACTTGTCCTACCTCAAGGGCTTTATCATGGTTTACAACTACATTCAGTTGGCCGTGCGTAAAGGCAAGCTTGAGCAGATTCCGCTGTTGTTCTGCGGCAAGACCACCCTGGAAGACATGCGTACCCTGCGGCAACTGGTGGACGAAGGACTGGTGGTGCCGCCCAAATATCTGCCGGATCAGTTCCGCGATTTGAACGCGCTGTCGGCGTGGATGTGCTTCTCCAACTTCCTCAACCATTTGAGTCTGGACCGGATTGAGGCGGATTATTCCAATATCCTTTAACCCCAACGCAAACCCCTGTAGGAGTGAGCCTGCTCGCGATAGCGGTGTGTCAATCAACCGATATATCGACTGACACAATGCTATCGCGAGCAGGCTCACTCCTACAGGTTTGTTCTGCATTCCAACCTGAATTCTGCGAGGTTTCACCGGATGAGAATCCTCGGCATCCTTTGCCTGCTCCTGACCCTCGGCGGTTGCAGTTCGCTGCTGTTCTACCCTGAACCCGGCCAGGTCTTTACCCCCGATAAAGCCAAACTCGAATACCGCACGGTCACCCTGACCACCGCCGACGGCCTCAAACTCAACGCCTGGTGGCTACCAGCCAAACCCGGTGTCGAGGTCAAAGGCACTGTCCTGCACCTGCACGGCAACGGCGGCAATCTGCCGATGCACCTGGGCGGTAGCTGGTGGTTGCCGAAGAACGGCTATCAGGTTCTATTGGTCGATTATCGCGGCTACGGTTTGTCCGAGGGCAAGCCGAGCCTGCCGGCGATCTATCAGGACCTCGACGCCGCGTTCGCCTGGCTCGACAACGCGCCCGAAGTCAAAGGCAAACCGCTGGTGCTGCTCGGGCAAAGCCTCGGCGGTGCGATGGCGGTGCATTGGCTGGTGCAGCACCCCGAGCGACAAAGGCAGCTCAAGGCGCTGGTGCTCGACGGCGTGCCGGCCAGCTACCGCAGCGTCGGTCAGTTCGCCCTCAGCACCTCATGGCTGACCTGGCCATTGCAAGTGCCGCTGTCGTGGCTGGTGCCGGATGGAGACAGCGCGATCAACTCGATGGCGCAGCTCACGGGCGTGCCCAAGTTGATCTTCCACAGCATCGACGATCCGCTGGTGCCGATGGCCAACGGCATCCGTCTGTATCAGGCAGCGCCGCCACCACGCGTGCTGCAACTGACGCGCGGCGGCCACGTGCAGACCTTCGGCGACCCGGTATGGCGGCAGGTCATGCTGCGCTATCTCGACGACCCCGAACACTTCAACGGCCTGCGCCGCCTCGGCGAAATCCCCAATTACCCGCCACCCCCGAATTCTGAAGATGAGAGTCCGCAATGACTGAAGAACGTAACGCCATCCCGCTGATCATCACCGGTATCTGCAGCATTCTCGGTACTGTCGGGGCGCTGTGGTACTACGGCTACCTGCACTTCGCCAAACCCGAGGATGCGCTGCTGCTCAACGAATTCACCATGCTCAAGACCGTTCCCGGCGAGGACTACAAAGTCTCGCTGACGCCCGCGCCGCAGGTGGCGCAGTGCATTGATGGCGTGCTGGTGCTATTCGATACCGAGCAGAAAGGCCTGACCGGCGTGTTAGTCAATGCGCAGAAGAAAGCGGTGCGCTGCATGGGCGAAGAGACCCCACAAAAGCTCGAGCAGTAACCCGATCCAATGTAGGAGTGAGCCTGCTCGCGATAGCGGTGTGTCTGCCAAATCAATGTTGGCTGATCGGGCGCTATCGCGAGCAGGCTCACTCCTACAGGATTTGTCTTCATGCACAAAAAAGCCCCGCCTGATGAAGTCAGGCGGGGCTTTTGCGTTACGCGGTGAAGCTTAGTTCGAGCTCATCGAAGAACGCGGTGCAACCGGTTGGTTGTCGTTGGAAATGGTTACTTCCACGCGACGGTTCATCGCACGGCCCGAGACACTGCTGTTATCAGCGACCGGGTATTCCTTGCCATAACCCTGAGCGACGATGCGTGCTGGATCGACGCCCATCTTGATCAGGGCCATCTGCACGGAAGTCGCGCGGCGCTCGGACAGCGACTGGTTGTAGCTCGCGGTACCGGTGCTGTCGGTGTAACCCTCGACAATCACTTTGCGATCCGGGTTTTCCTGGAGGAACTGCGCCAGTTTGTTGATATTCACCAGGCCGCTGGATTTCAGTTCAGCCTTGTTGGTGGCGAACAGCACGTCACCGAAAGTCACCAGCGTGCCGCGATCGGTCTGCTTGGCGTTGAGGCTGTCCTGCAGCTGTTTGATCTGCTGATCACGAGCGTCCAGACGTGCCTGGGCACGTTGGGCTGCGGCGTTTTTCAGATTGTTCTCAGCGGTGCGCAGAGCGATGGTCTGCTTGGCCACTTCCACGCGCTGGTTGGTCAGGTAAGCCAGTTGATCAACCTTGGCCGCGTCTTCTTTGTCCAGATAAGCCTTGTCGGCCTTGTCCAGGTAATCGCTGGCATCTTTGGTTTCCAGCGCCGCGACTTTGCTCGCCTGTGGGTTGGCTTGCAGGCCTGCGTAGTTGGTGCGCGCCTGTTCCAGGTTCGGGTTCGGCGGGGTGGAGCAGGCAGCCAGAGCAACACTTGCGGCGAGGAGAGCGGGAATCATCAGTTGCTTACGCATAATTTGTCGTCCTTTCTATCGGTAAGAGTTTCAGCTTTGCGGTCCGGATGCGCGCTTACTGCACGGTGCGCTGGCTTTCCTGACGCAGTTCCTGAACACCTTTCTGGGAATCCTTCACAGCCTGTTCGGCCTTGGCGGCCTGTGCCTTGCGTTCAGCGACACGAGCGTCCCACTCAGCCTGTTCGGCCAGGCGACGGGCCTCGTCATACTTCTTGTCGTGCATGGCGATTTCAGCTTGTTTCAGTTTGTCCTGCGCCTGCTTCATTTCCACGGCGGCGAATTCGGTACCGCCAGCGCTGACCGCGCTGTTGACCGCCGACTGGGTGACCGCGTATTGCTCGGTGGGTGGGTTACCGGCGCAACCGGCAAGGATGAAGCTGGTGCCGATGGCCAGAGCGGCCAGTTTCAGACCGCGCAGGTGGGAAAACGAGGTTTGGGTTTTCATGGTCTTCAACTCCATTAGGCATCTCCTGAAAATACAACTGAATCCATCCTGGCAGAGGAGCCGAAAGCATCGCTTGTTGACGCGAATTGAAACGCTCGTTCCAGGCGTGGTTACCTGTTCCGACCGAAGGCATTTTTGAAAAGTTCAGAAAAGATGGCCTATCGCCAAAAATTAAATTGACCGTTTGGACAAGGCTCTGGGACGGGAACTTTGGCGGTTTAGAGCGGTACGCGTGTGGTGTAATGGAAGCGGATAGGAAGGGTGTTCACGGTCAATTGTAGGCCTTCGCCTGCTCGCGATCGCGGTGTATCAGGCACTGGATATGTCGCCTGACACACTGCTATCGCGAGCAGGCTCACTCCTACAGTTTGATCTGCGTTTCGTCAGTGTTTTTGTTTGTTTTCAGATGACGAGAGGTCATGCAGATGCCGTCTCGACAAGGCCAGGAATCGCGGCGTCGGCCCGACATCCTCATACAGCGGATCGCCTTCCTCATCGGTCGCAACCACGGTCGAACCCTTCACGTACGGCAGGCTCGCCTCAAACTCTTCAAGCGCCGCGCCGATCAGTTCGCCGAGCAGTTCCTCGGGATGGCGTTTGGGATACATCTCGGCAATCGCCGCCAGACGCGCAGCGGCCTCGACGTCCAGGTGAATTGTGTAGCCGGTGTCGGTCAGGCGACCTTTGGCATTTTCTTCCCAATGCTGGGCAAGTTCACGGATTTTCATGATGGCCTCATTGCGCACCCGCTCATGGCAGGTCTGGGTGAGTGTCCGCCGTCGCGGCGGCCAGCCGTTGTGCGGCTTACTGTTGAGACTAGCTTTCGCCCGCAAGGTTTGAAGTCCCTTCGTCGCCTGCTTGTAAGAAGCGCCGCAGCGCGGCACTCTCTGAGTCATTCACTCGTTTCTAGGCCGCCCGGATTACCGCTGGAGAACTGCTGATGACCGATATTGATGCACGCTTGCGCGAAGATGTTCACCTGCTCGGAGAGCTGTTGGGCAACACCATTCGAGACCAGTACGGCGAGGCGTTCCTCGACAAGATCGAAGAGATCCGCAAGGGCGCCAAGGCTGACCGTCGCGGCTCGATGGACGCCGAACTGAGCGCCAGCCTCAATCAATTGAGCGAGGACCAACTGCTCCCGGTGGCGCGGGCCTTCAACCAGTTCCTCAATCTGGCGAACATCGCCGAGCAGTATCAGTTGATCCACCGGCGCGAAGAGACGCAGGCCGCGCCATTTGAATCCCGCGTGTTGCCTGAATTGCTCGCGCGCTTGCGCAGCGAAGGCCACAGCGCCGAATCCCTGGCGCGACAACTGGCGCGCCTGGACATTGAACTGGTGCTGACTGCGCATCCCACCGAAGTGGCGCGGCGCACGCTGATCCAGAAGTACGACGCCATCGCCGCGCAACTGGCTGCGCAGGATCACCGCGACCTGACCAGCGCCGAGCGTGAGCAGATCCAGAGTACGCTTCAACGGCTGATCGCCGAAGCCTGGCACACCGAAGAAATCCGCCGCACCCGGCCGACGCCGGTGGACGAGGCCAAGTGGGGTTTTGCGGTGATTGAGCATTCGCTGTGGCAAGCGATTCCCCACCACATGCGCAAGGCCGACCAGGCGCTGTTCGCTGCGACCGGCCTGCGCCTGCCGCTGGAAGCCGCGCCGATTCGTTTCGCCTCGTGGATGGGCGGCGACCGCGACGGCAATCCCAACGTTACGGCGTCAGTGACCCGCGAAGTGTTGCTGCTGGCACGCTGGATGGCGGCTGACTTGTACCTGCGCGATGTCGACCACCTCGCGGCCGACCTGTCGATGCAGCAGGCCAGCGACGCGCTGCGGGCCAGGGCCGGCGACAGTGCCGAACCGTATCGCGCAGTGCTCAAGCAATTGCGTGAGCGCCTGCGTGCTACGCGCAATTGGGCCCATGCCGCGTTGACCGCGCCGACGCCGGCGCCGGCCGATGTCTTGCACAACAATCGTGATCTGCTCGAACCGCTGGAGTTGTGTTTCAACTCCCTGCACGAATGCGGCATGGGCGTGATCGCTGACGGCCCGTTGCTCGACTGCCTGCGCCGGGCGGTGACGTTTGGCCTGTTTCTGGTGCGTCTGGACGTGCGCCAGGACTCGTCGCGACACAGTTCGGCGATGACCGAAATCACCGATTATCTGGGCCTTGGTCGTTATGAGGACTGGAACGAAGACCAGCGCATCGACTTCCTCACCGGCGAATTGAACAACCGTCGGCCATTGCTGCCGGCGCATTTCAAACCTTCGGCCGATACCGCTGAGGTGCTCGACACCTGCAAGGAAATTGCCGCAGCACCGGCGGCTTCGCTGGGTTCTTACGTGATCTCCATGGCTGGCGCCGCTTCCGATGTGCTCGCCGTGCAATTGCTGCTCAAAGAATCTGGCGTGTTGCGTCCGATGCGCGTGGTGCCGCTGTTCGAAACCCTCGCTGATCTTGATAACGCCGGGCCGGTGATGGAACGCCTGCTGCACCTGCCGGGCTACCGCGCACGGCTGCAAGGCCCGCAGGAAGTCATGATCGGCTATTCCGACTCGGCCAAGGACGCCGGCACCACCGCTGCGGCGTGGGCGCAATACCGCGCCCAGGAACGGCTGGTGGAGATTTGCCGCGAACAGCAAGTCGAGCTGTTGTTGTTCCATGGTCGTGGCGGCACCGTAGGCCGTGGTGGTGGCCCGGCCCACGCGGCGATTCTGTCGCAGCCGCCGGGTTCGGTGGCAGGACGTTTCCGCACCACCGAACAGGGCGAAATGATTCGTTTCAAATTCGGCCTGCCAGACATCGCCGAGCAAAACCTCAACCTGTATCTGGCGGCGGTGCTCGAAGCAACGCTGCTGCCACCCCCACCGCCGACGCCCGAGTGGCGGCACCTGATGGATGAATTGGCGGCGGACGGTGTCAGCGCTTACCGCCAGGTGGTGCGGGAAAATCCGCAATTCGTCGAGTACTTTCGCCAGTCCACGCCGGAGCAGGAGCTGGGCCGTTTGCCCCTTGGCAGTCGTCCGGCCAAACGTCGTGCCGGCGGCATCGAAAGCCTGCGGGCGATCCCGTGGATCTTCGGCTGGACCCAAACGCGCCTGATGTTGCCGGCGTGGCTTGGCTGGGAGACTGCCCTGAGCAAGGCCCTGGCGCGCGGCGAAGGCGAGCTGCTCGGACAAATGCGCGAGCAATGGCCGTTCTTCCGCACGCGCATCGACATGCTGGAAATGGTCCTGGCCAAGGCGGACGCGGACATTGCGCGCTCGTATGACGAGCGTCTGGTCGAGCCGGATCTGCTGCCGTTGGGCGCGCAGTTACGCGACCTATTGTCGCAGGCGTGCTCGGTGGTACTCGGCCTGACCGGGCAGTCGCAGCTGCTCGCACACAGCCCCGATACCCTCGAATTCATCCGCTTGCGCAACACCTATCTCGACCCGCTGCATCTATTGCAGGCGGAACTGCTGGCCCGTTCGCGGCAGCAGGATGTCGAGCAGGGCAGCCCGGTGGAACAGGCGCTGCTGGTGTCTGTGGCGGGGATCGCCGCCGGATTGCGCAACACCGGCTGAGGTTTTTGAGCAGACCTGCGACGCCCGAGGCCCACCTCGGGCGTCGCTTTGTGCAGCGCGTGAAAGTATCGCCAGGCGACAGTTAATGCTCGGGTTGCGACTTGGCTCACCGTGGCGCAGCGTCGCGGCGCGCGTCGGTTTCTCCGACTTTTGGCGTCTTGTGTGGGCGCAGCCTGCTGTGTATCTTGATCAGCCTTTGGCCGTTTGTGCGGTCACGACCCGTATTTTTAAGATTGGCCCCAAGAGGCGAATCCTGTTGTTTTCTATATAAAAAATTGAGGAGCACATCGATGCGCGTCATTCTGCTGGGAGCTCCCGGGGCCGGTAAAGGTACTCAGGCAAAGTTCATCACCGAGAAATTCGGCATTCCGCAAATCTCCACCGGCGACATGCTCCGTGCTGCGGTCAAGGCCGGCACTCCACTGGGCGTGCAAGCCAAGAGCATCATGGATGCCGGCGGCCTGGTGTCGGATGACCTGATCATCGCGCTGGTCAAGGACCGCATCGCTCAACCTGATTGTGCCAACGGTTTCCTGTTCGATGGCTTCCCGCGCACCATTCCGCAGGCTGAAGCGCTGGTCACTGCCGGCGTCGAGCTGGACGCCGTCGTTGAAATCGCTGTTGAAGACGAAGAGATCGTTCAGCGCATTGCCGGTCGTCGTGTTCACGAAGCCAGCGGCCGCGTCTACCACATCGTCTATAACCCGCCGAAGCTGGCTGGCAAAGACGACATCACCGGCGAAGAACTGGTCCAGCGCAAGGACGACACCGAAGAAACCGTGCGTCATCGCCTGTCGGTCTACCATTCGCAGACCAAGCCGCTGGTGGAGTTCTATCAGAACCTCTCCGCGCAGAATGGCGGCAAGCCGAAGTACAGCCACATTCCAGGCGTGGGTTCGGTCGAAGCGATCACCGCCAAGGTACTTGAAGCGCTGAGCTGAAAAGTCTGCAGGGCGGCATCATCCACGGCCCGCTTGCGGGCCGTAGTTGTTTATACTGACGCACTTTTTCCCACCCCTGTTTTGGAAACATCGATGAGCACCTTGCTGGCCCTGGACACCGCGACTGAAGCTTGCTCCGTTGCCTTGCTGCACGACGGCAAGGTCACGAGCCATTACGAGGTGATCCCGCGCCTGCACGCGCAGAAGCTGCTGCCGATGATTCAGCAATTGCTGGCCGACGCCGGCACCACGTTGCAGGCAGTCGATGCGATTGCCTTCGGTCGTGGCCCGGGGGCGTTTACCGGTGTGCGCATCGCCATTGGTGTGGTGCAGGGCCTGGCCTTTGCGCTGGATCGTCCGGTGTTGCCAGTGTCCAACCTTGCGGTGCTGGCGCAGCGGGCCTTTCGTGAACACGGCGTGAGCCAGGTCGCGGCCGCCATCGATGCACGAATGGATGAAGTCTATTGGGGCTGCTACCGCGAGACGGCGGGGGAGATGCGTCTGGTCGGCGCCGAAGCGGTGCTGCCGCCGGAAGTCGCTGCGCTGCCGGCCGATGCCAGCGGCGAGTGGTTCGGTGCCGGAACCGGTTGGGGCTACAGCGAGCGCATTGCAGTTAACCTGACCGGCTCCGATGCCGGCATGCTGCCCCACGCCGAAGACCTGCTGACCCTGGCGCGCTTCGCCTGGGAACGCGGTGAGTCGATTGTGGCGGACGACGCACAACCGGTTTACCTGCGCGATAAAGTCGCCACCCCCAAGGCCCGCTGATACATCCGGAGATTCCCTGATGAGCGGATTTCTGTGGTGAGGGGATTTAGCGAAACGTCGCACCGCCCCGTTCGGCTACGCAGCAGTCGTCAGTCCTGAAAAATGCGCTGCCACTGAAAAATTGCAGAGGAGTGCTGCGCACTCCAACGGGGATAAATCCCCTCGCCACAGGCACATGCGACATTCCGCAACCCTGCCAATCGTCAGTTTCCAACTTCGGTTTTAAACCTTTTGCGCTTTCTGTGTTCTAGTTATCACTCGGCAGTTTGCTAAGTCGGTCAGGTGCCGCTAAATTGCCATCATTGATACCGAGCATGAAATTATGCGTATAGACGGCGTTTCCTCTCAGTCCTACCCCATCAAGCGCAAGCCTCGCAAAGGCAATGCGGCGCTGGATGAGTCCGTCGAGATTATCGACGGCGAGCTGGAATTACCGACCGAAGAGCAGTTGGCTGCCCGTGCCGCCCAATCTGCTGCGCAACGCCTGAGCAATCTGCCTGCCCGTCAGCAAGACATGATCTACCACCGCGCGATGAAGAAAAGCGTAGCCATGGCCTTGGCCAGCTACCTGAGCACTGCCGGTTTTGTCGATTGGGATGCGGACGTGCTGGGCCTCGATCTGTACATCTGATGGATCTGCCTTACTACCTCGGTTGCCCGTCCTGGAGCGAAAACGCCTGGCGCGAGTATCTGTATCCGGTAGACGCCAAGACCTCCGACTTTCTCGCCCTCTATTGCCAGGTATTCAACGCCGTCGAAGGCAACACGACCTTCTACGCCAGCCCGTCGCCCGCTACCGTGCAGCGTTGGGCCGAGATCATGCCGACGCACTTTCGCTTCACCGCCAAATTCCCCGGCGACATCAGCCACAGCGGCGATTTACGCGAACAATTGACCGCTGCCGAAACCTTCCTGCAATTGCTCAAACCGTTAGGCCAACGTGTATCGCCGTTGTGGCTGCAATTATCCAAGAGTTTTACACCGCAGCGTCTGCCCGAGCTGGCCGCTTTCATCGATGCGCTGGACTGTCCGCTGGCAGTTGAAGTGCGCCACGACCAGTTTTTCGCCAAAGGCGAGAGTGAGCGTCTGCTCAATCGTCTGCTGCTCGATCGCGGCGTGGAGCGCATCTGCCTCGACCCGCGCGCATTGTTCAGTTGCCTGTCGACCGAGTCTTCGGTGATTCACGCACAGTCGAAAAAGCCCCGCGTGCCGACGCGGCCGGCCGCGTTCACTCAATGTCCGCAGGTGCGTTTCATCGGCCATCCACAGCTGGAAGCGAACGACACGTTTCTCGCGCCGTGGGTGGCAAAAATCGCCGAGTGGATCGAAGAAGGCCGCACGCCCTATATCTTTCTGCACACGGCCGACAACCTGCTGGCAGCGAAACTGGCGCAACGTTTTCATGCGCAACTGATGCAACGTTTGCCTGGCTTGCCCGCGCTGCCTGAGCTATACAGAGAACCCGCCGCCGAGCAGCTTGGCCTGCTCTGAGGCGGTTTTTTCTGCCCGGGAGCCCGTCGATGAATGTTCAAGCCAGTCAAGACCAACTTCGCAAAGCCCAGGCCTTCAAGGCTCTGCATGATCGTCCAGAGATCTTCGTCATCCCCAACCCGTGGGATGCCGGCTCGGCGAAAATGCTCGCCAGCCTCGGCTATCCGGCACTGGCAACCACCAGCGCCGGTTATGCGTTTTCCCAAGGCAAGGCCGATGGTGCCTTGAGTCTTGATGAGAGTCTGGCCAACGTCCGTGCCATCGTCGCCGCGACGGATTTGCCGGTGGCGGTGGATCTGGAGAACGGCTTTGCCGACGATCCGGTCGAGTGTGCGCAGAGCTTGTTGCGCGCCGCCGAGGCGGGCGCTGTGGGCGGTTCGATCGAAGATGCCACGGGCCGCCCGGACGCGCCGATCTATTGCTTCGAACACGCTGTGGCGCGGATTGAAGCTGCCGTCGCTGCGGTGCGCACACTAGCGTTTCCCTTCGTGCTCACCGCCCGGGCGGAAAACTACCTGCACGGCAATCCCGACCTCGACGACACCATCCGCCGCTTGCAGGCGTTCGCCGAAGCCGGCGCCGATGTCTTGTACGCGCCGGGTTTGCGCAATGCCGAAGAAGTGCTGGCGGTGGTGCGTGCGGTGGCGCCGAAACCGGTCAACGTGCTCATGTCTGGCGGATTGAAACTGACCGTGCAGCAACTCGCAGATATGGGTGTACGACGGATCAGCACCGGTTCGGCGCTGGCGCTGGCAGCGTTCGGTGAGTTTTTCCGCGCCGCTGAAGAAATCCGCCAGTCCGGCACATTCGGCTTCACCTCGCAATCAATGCCGTACGCCAAGGCCAACCAGTTCTTCAAGGATTGAGCATGGGGCGGTGGTTGTTCTGGCTGGTCGTCTTGGGGTTTGGCGGCACTGCGGTGAGTGTCTGGCGCGGCTGGCTCGATGTGCCGCCCGAATGGAATCCGTGGGCACCACTGGACGTAAAGGCTGCGCCCAACGGGTTGACCGGTTACAAACTCATGCGCTTGCGCGGCGATCCCGCGCTATGCGCGCAGGCATTGAGCAGTTCCGCACTGCGCGTCAGCCGGCAAGCCGACAGCCCTGGCGCCAAGTGCCCGCTGATCGGCGCGTTGCGTGTGCAGGGCGGCGAAGTGGCGCTGAGCAGCAGTTTCATCGCCAGCTGCCCGCTGGCCGTGGCCTACGCGATGTTTGAACAGCACACCTTGCAACCCGCGGCGCAGTCCATTTACGGTCAGAAGGTCACGCGCCTCGATCACCTCGGCAGCTTTGCCTGCCGCAATGTCTACAATCGCGAGAGCGGTGCACTCAGCCGCCATGCCAGCGCCGATGCGCTGGATATCGCCGGTTTTCGCATGGCCGACGGGCGCGCCGTCAGCGTACTCAAGGACTGGCCGAAGCAAAATCAGGATGCACAGTTTTTGCGTCAGGTGCGTGACGGCGCCTGCGAGGCGTTCAGTGTGGTGTTGAGTCCGGATTACAACGCCGCCCATCGCAATCACTTTCATGTCGATGTCGGGCGCTGGAGTGTGTGTCGCTGAGGATCAGGCGGCGAGGCGCAGGTTCTGCAGAACGATCGGGCGCGCCCAGCCGTTATCGAAGTCCAGTGCCTTCTGCTGCTCGACGATTTCTTCCGGCGGGAACGGCGGGTAAGGCTTTTGCAGCAGGTCCAGGTCGAACTCGGCAATCGGCAGGTAGAGCGGACGTTTCTGCGGAGCAGGGCCCGGCTCTGGCAGTGGCTGGCCATTGTTGATGACGATCGGGCGCACCCAGCTGCTGTCGAAATCCTGTTGCTCTTGCTGAGCCTTGAGTTCTTCCGGCGGGAACGGTGGGAACGGCTTGTCCAGCAGTTCCATTTCAAATTCGGCGATCGGCAGGAACAACGGTTCTGGCGGGCGAACCTGGGTTTCGACCACATCGCACTCGCGCTGGCTGATGATGTGCGCGTGCAGCTCGCTGCCGACGGTCGGTTCTTCAGGGCTGTTCAGGTCAACCGGAGGAAACGTGCCGCAGGCGGGCACCACATCACTCGTCTGTTCGGCCAGGGCCTGGGCAAAGAAATCCTGCCACAGGTGACTGACGCCGCTCAGTGCTTGAGTGTTATGACGGCTGAAATCGCCATGGGGCGAAATGTAGCCAATCGATGTGGGAAGAATGCCTGACATTTTTTTCGGTTGACGCTCAGCTCTGGCAAAATGCGCGTTGAATGGTTTATCGGCGGTTTTTGTCGATCCTTAACTTTTTTGAGCGTTTTTTCATGATTGAGTCACCCGCGGCCTGCCGCATCCATGTCCAGGCGCTCGGCCCGGCGTTTCAAGCGCAAGCCGAGCAGTGGGCCGAGCGTCTTGGCCTACCACTCGACGAGGCTGACGGCGAGTTCGCCTTGCAGGTCGGCGAGCAGGGTTTGCAGTTGCAACAGCTCGGCCCGGACGCCCCGGGACCGGTACGGGTCGACTTTGTCGAGGGCGGCGCGGCGCACCGCCGTTTGTATGGCGGCGGCAGCGGGCAGATGATCGCCAAGGCGGTCGGTATCGCCCAAGGCGTGCGCCCGCGGGTGCTGGATGCCACGGCGGGGTTGGGCAAGGATGCGTTTGTGCTGGCCAGTCTGGGCTGCGAAATGAGCCTGATCGAACGCCAGCCGTTAATCGGTGCGTTGCTTGAGGACGGTCTGGCGCGCGCGGCGGAAGATTTCGAGGTGGCGCCGATTGTCGCGCGAATGAAATTGCTCAAGGGCAATTCCATTGAGGTCATGCAGAACTGGGAGGGAGAGCCGCCGCAGGTGATCTACCTCGATCCGATGTTTCCGCATCGCGAGAAAACCGCATTGGTGAAGAAAGAGATGCGCCTGTTCCGGCCGCTGGTCGGCGATGATCCGGACGCGCCTGCGCTGTTGCAGGCGGCGCTGGCATTGGCCACGCACCGGGTGGTGGTCAAGCGTCCGCGCAAGGCACCGTGCATTGACGGGCCGAAACCGAGCCATGCGCTGGATGGCAAGTCGAGCCGGTACGATATCTACCCGAAGAAAGCGCTCAAGCCGTGAGACCGAGTTGCTTTATTCGCGAGCAGGCTCGCTCCCACAACTGATCTGTGGTGAACGCAAATCCACTGTAGGAGTGAGCCTGCTCGCGATAGCGCCAGTTCAGGCAGCGAAGAGTCAGGGTTTGTACGCCCGCATAAACAACCCCACCACCTCGCGCACATGCCGCTCGGCCGCTTCCCCGGTCAGCGGCTCGCCACAGCCATACAACAAGCGAAAATTGCCCGCGCCCTTGATCAGGCAAAAGAAATGCTCGGCGGCATTGCGTGGCTGATCGATGCTCAACGCGCCGCTGGCGTGGATTTTCGTCAGCAACCCTTCCATTCCGCTCACCACCCGCTCGGGGCCTGCTTCGAAGAAGATTTGCGACAGCTTTGGATCCTGGCTGCCAAGGGCCATGATCAGCCGGTGCAGATTCACCGATTCATCGCTGTTGATCAGTTGGTGAAAGCCGCGGGCAATATTCAACAATACGTCTTCAACCGCGATGCCGTCCGGCAATTCGAAGAACAGCGGCGGCAGTTGCTCCTCGCATTTCGCGACCACGGCAGCGGAGAACAGCGTCTCCTTGTCGTTGAAGTGGCTGTAGACCGTCAGTTTCGACACGCCAGCCTCGCTGGCCACGGCGTCCATGCTGGTGTTGGCGTAGCCATGACTCAGAAACAGAGTTTTCGCCGCCTCGAGGATGGCCTGGCGCTTGGCCAGATCCTTGGGACGGCCCGGGCCGTTTGGAGCGGAAAGATTGTTCGACATTTTTCGTTTTTAATACTGGACTGGTGAGTTTGCTATTAATACCATACCCGCCAGTATAAATATTCCAAGCCTCATTCGCGAAAGGTCCGTCACCATGTTCCGCCATGCGTTGTCCTTTGCATTGCCAGCCAGTCTGGCATTCCTGTTATCGGCCTGCGGTCAGGAAGAGGTGACGAAAGTCACCGTGCGACCGGCCATGGTGGTTCAGCCCGAGCCTTCGGCGCAGGCGATGGAAAGTTATCCGGGCGAGGTGCGCGCCCGCTATGAGCCTGATCTGGCGTTCCGCATTGGCGGCAAAGTCAGCCGACGACTGGTCGATGAAGGCCAGCGCGTGAAGGCCGATCAACCGCTGGCCGAACTCGACCCGCAGGACGTGCGCCTGCAACTGGAGGCCACCCGCGCGCAAGTCGCCGCCGCCGAAGCCAATCTGAATCTGGTGCGCGCCGAACGGGATCGCTACAAGACCCTGATGGAACGGCAGATGGTCAGCCGCTCGGCCTACGACAACGCAGAAAATCTATATCGCTCCGGCGAAGCCCGCCTTAAACAAATCAAAGCCGAATTCAACGTTTCGACCAACCAGGCCAGTTACGCAGTACTGCGTGCGCCACAGGATGGCGTAGTGGCCAAGCGTTCGGTGGAAGTTGGACAGGTAGTCGCTGCCGGGCAAACGGTGTTCACCCTCGCCACCGACGGCGAGCGCGAAGTGTTGATCAGCCTGCCGGAGCAGAGTTTCGGCCGTTTCAAGGTCGGTCAGCCGGTGTCCGTGGAGTTGTGGGCGCAGCAGAATCAGCGTTTTGCCGGGCAGATCCGCGAACTGTCGCCATCGGCCGACCCGCGTTCCCGCACCTTCGCCGCGCGAATCTCGTTCACCAGCGGCAAAGTCCCGGCTGAGCTGGGCCAGAGCGCCCGCGTTTTCGTGCAATCGGCCGACAGTGTTTCGCTGTCAGTACCGCTTTCCGCGCTGACCGCTGAAAACGGCGCGACCTATGTCTGGGTGGTCAACGGCAACAACACGTTAAAGAAAGCCCCGGTGCGGGTCGGCCCGTTCGGCGAGAAAAGCGTGGCGGTGCTTGAAGGCCTGAATGCCAGCGACTGGGTGGTGGCCGCTGGCGTTCATGTGTTGCTCGATGGTCAGCAGGTGCGGCCGGTGGATCGCTCCAACCGTGTGGTCAATCTGGCGAACAAGGAGTAAGCCCCGATGCGCTTCAACCTTTCCGAATGGGCGTTGCGTAATCGCCAGATCGTACTGTTCCTGATGCTTTTGCTCGCTGTCGTCGGTGCGTTGTCCTACACCAAACTTGGCCAGAGCGAAGACCCGCCGTTCACCTTCAAGGCCATGGTCATCCAGACCCGCTGGCCCGGCGCGACGGCACAGGAAGTCTCGCGCCAGGTCACCGAACGCATCGAAAAGAAGCTGATGGAAACCGGTGAGTACGAACGCATCATGTCGTTCTCCCGCCCCGGTGAATCCCAGGTGACCTTCATTGCCCGTGATTCGATGCATTCCAAGGACATTCCCGACCTCTGGTACCAGTTGCGCAAAAAGGTCGGCGACATCCGCCAGACCCTGCCGCCGGGGATTCAGGGGCCGTTCTTCAACGATGAATTCGGCACCACCTTCGGCAATATTTACGCGCTGACCGGTGACGGCTTCGATTACGCCGTGCTCAAGGATTACGCCGACCGCATCCAGATCCAGCTGCAACGGGTTAAGGATGTCGGCAAGGTCGAACTGCTCGGACTGCAGGACGAGAAAATCTGGGTCGAGCTGTCCAACGTCAAACTCGCCACCCTCGGTTTGCCGCTGGCCGCGGTGCAGCAGGCCCTCGAGGAACAGAACGCGGTGTCCACGGCGGGATTCTTCGAGACCGGCAGCGAGCGCTTGCAGCTACGCGTCTCGGGGAATTTTCAGACGGTCGATAAGATAAAAAACTTTCCGATCCGCGTCGCCGATCGTACGTTCCGCATCTCCGATATCGCTGACGTGCGTCGCGGTTTCAGCGATCCACCGGCGCCGCGCATGCGTTTCATGGGCGACGATGCGATCGGTCTCGCCGTGGCGATGAAGGATGGCGGCGACATTCTGGTGCTTGGCAAAGCGCTGGAGGGCGAGTTCTCGCGGATCCAGAAAAACCTTCCGGCCGGCATGCAATTGCGCAAGGTTTCCGATCAGCCGGCCGCAGTGAAAACCGGGGTCGGTGAGTTCGTCCAGGTGTTGGTCGAGGCGCTGGCAATCGTATTGCTGGTGAGCTTCTTCTCCCTCGGTGTGCGCACCGGCATGGTCGTCGCGTTGACCATTCCGTTGGTACTGGCGATGACCTTTGCCTGCATGTATTACCTGGGGATCGGCTTGCACAAGATCTCCCTCGGTGCGTTGGTGCTGGCGCTGGGCTTGCTGGTGGATGACGCGATCATTGCTGTGGAAATGATGGCGATCAAAATGGAGCAGGGCTTCGATCGCATTCGCGCGGCGAGTTATGCCTGGACCAGTACCGCGTTTCCGATGCTCACCGGGACGCTGATCACCGCCGCCGGCTTCCTGCCGATTGCCACCGCCCAATCGGGCACCGGCGAATACACCCGTTCGATTTTTCAGGTAGTGACCATTGCCTTGCTGGCCTCATGGGTGGCAGCGGTGATGTTCGTGCCGTATCTGGGGGAAAAGCTCCTGCCGGATCTGGCGAAAATTCACGCGGCGAAACACGGCACTGGCAATGGCCAGCCCGATCCGTATGCCACACCGTTCTATCAACGTGTGCGGCGTCTGGTGGAGTGGTGCGTGGCGCACCGCAAAACGGTGATTGTGCTTACCGTTGGCCTGTTTATCGCTTCGGTGATGTTGTTCCGCTTCGTGCCGCAGCAGTTTTTCCCGGCCTCCAACCGGCTGGAGCTGATGGTCGATTTGAAACTCGCCGAAGGTGTTTCGCTGGCCAACACCACCGCTGAGGTCAAACGCCTCGAAGCGCTGCTCAAGGAACACGCCGGCATCGACAATTACGTGGCTTATGTCGGCACCGGTTCGCCGCGTTTCTATCTGCCGCTGGATCAGCAACTGCCGGCGGCAAGTTTTGCTCAGTTTGTGGTGTTGGCAAAAACCATCGAAGAACGTGAAGCGCTGCGCAGTTGGTTGATCGAAACCCTCAATGAACAATTCCCGGCCCTGCGTTCGCGGGTCACACGTCTTGAGAACGGCCCGCCGGTTGGTTATCCGGTGCAATTCCGCGTCACCGGCGAACACATCGAGGAGGTCCGCGCGCTGGCCCGCAAGGTGGCAGCGAAGGTTCGCGAGAACCCGCATGTGGTCAACGTCCATCTGGACTGGGAAGAGCCGAGCAAGGTTGTCTATCTGAACATCGACCAGGATCGCGCCCGCGCCCTCGGCGTGAGCACGGCCAATCTGGCGAAATTCCTGCAGAGTTCGCTGGTTGGCTCGACGGTCAGCCAGTACCGCGAAGACAACGAATTGATCGAAATTCTGCTGCGCGGCACCGTGCATGAACGCACTGAATTGTCGTTGCTGCCGAGCCTCGCGGTGCCGACCGATAACGGCCGCAGTGTCGCGCTGTCGCAGATTGCCACGCTGGAATACGGTTTCGAGGAGGGCATCATCTGGCACCGCAATCGGCTGCCGAACGTGACGGTGCGAGCGGACATTTATGGCAAGGAACAACCGGCGACTCTGGTGAAGCAGATCATGCCGACGCTGGATTCGATTCGCGCCGAACTGCCCGATGGTTATCTGCTGGACGTCGGCGGCACCGTGGAGGATTCCGAGCGCGGGCAAAAATCGGTGAACGCCGGGGTGCCGATGTTTATTGTGGTGGTGCTGACTTTGCTGATGGTGCAACTGCGCAGTTTCTCGCGCACGGCGATGGTGTTTCTGACGGCGCCGTTGGGGTTGATCGGGGTGACGCTGTTTCTGATGGTGTTCCGTCAGCCGTTCGGGTTTGTGGCGATGCTGGGGACGATTGCGCTGTCGGGGATGATCATGCGTAATTCGGTGATTCTGGTCGATCAGATCGAGCAGGATATTGCGTCCGGGCTTAAGCCCTGGCAGGCGATTATCGAGGCGACCGTGCGGCGGTTCAGGCCGATTGTGTTGACGGCGCTGGCGGCGGTGCTGGCGATGATTCCGTTGTCGCGCAGTGTGTTTTTCGGGCCGATGGCGGTGGCGATCATGGGTGGGTTGATTGTGGCTACGGCGCTGACTTTGTTGTTTTTGCCGGCGTTGTATGCGGCCTGGTTTCGGGTGCGTAAGGAGGCTTGAGTTTCTTTGTCTTGGCGGCCTTCGGGCCGACCATGACTAGGGGGTTTTGGGTGTATATCCGTTGCTGTGGGGGTTGCTGATTACGGTTCCGCCCTTACGGCGGGTCACCTTTTTCAAACGCCAAAAAGGTAACCCAAAACGCTTGCTCCTGCGTTCGGCCCTCGCAGGCTCGGGTTCCTTCGCTGCGGGATCGATCCGGGCGCAGCGGCTCCGGTTTGCTTCGCTGCACCTCCTTCCGCTGTGTCTGGCTGCGCCAGACGGTCGCTGCGCTCCCACGCCCGGATCAATCCCTCCACTCAGCCTTCCGACGTCGCCCGTGGATCAAGATCAAGAGCGGTACTCGAGCTAACGCTCATTGTTGAGTGGGGCGGCTTTGCCGCGGGCAGCTGCGCTGCTTTGTTTTTCTGTGGGAGCGAGCCTGCTCGTGAAGGCGGCCTGACAGCCGACCTGTTTCTTGAGGTTGTACTCGATCCAATTGTAGGAGTGAGCCTGCTCGCGATGACGTCCTCTCGGCCAACCGCTCGCCTTCAGATGCACTCGGTCTCCTGTGGGAGCGAGCCTGCTCGCGAAGGCGGTCTGACAGCCGATTCATTTCAACTCGCCAACTCACGCTGCCTTCCTACAGCTTTTTCAGAATTCTCCGATCTTGAGGCGCTGCCCGTCCAATGCTGTACTCAAGGTTCTGCTTTCCCGAATCTTTGAGCCTGCCCCGATGAAGAAACCACCGGCATCAACCGGCAGAACCGATCCTTTCTTCGACCTGTTGGCCCGCCCGCCACATAAACAGCGTTTGCCCGATTACCTGGCATTGCTGAAGCCGCTCGATGATCAGGGGCGCTATCTGCCCTTCGAGGCGTTGCGCTATCGCTGGGCTGCAGGATTGGATGCCAATCTGTGTTGGGCGTTGGTGAAAAAGGCTCGGGCGGCCCAGTACATCCATTTGTTGCCGTTGGGCGAACCGGTGCAGTGGGGCAAATATGTATCGACACCGTTGGCGCGAAAAACACTGTCTGTAGTGGATCGTCACACCAGTACCGCCGCGCTGGAGTACATGACCAGTCAGATCGGCGAGCGCGCGCATTTCTCTTATCTGCTCAATGACCTGATCGAAGACGAAGCCATCGCCAGTAGCCAACTGGAGGGCGCGGCGACCACGACTCGTGTTGCCAAGGACATGCTCAAGCATCAGCGCCAGCCGCGTACTCCGGATGAGCGCATGGTGATGGGTAATTATCGGATGATGAATTTCGCCTGGGAAAAGCGTTATGAGCCGCTGAGCGTTGAGCTGATTGCAGAGATCCATCGAGTGGGTGTGGAGGGGATCGATGACGAGCAGTATTCACCCGGGATGTTCAGAACCAATGATGAAGTAGTTGTTCAGGATGGCGCGGGCAACACTGTGCACCGACCGCCTCCTGTTACTGGATTGGTTTTGCGGTTGGCGAGGCTGTCCGGCTGGATCAACCAGCCCGATGGCTCGATTCTGGACAACAACTTTCTGCATCCAATGATCAAGGCCATCACGCTGCATTTCGCATTGGGTTTTGAACACCCCTTTCGCGACGGTAACGGTCGGGTCGCCCGGGCGCTTTTCTACTGGTTCATGTTCAAACACGAGTTTGCTGCGTTTCGCTACATTGCGATCAGTCTGTTGCTGCGCAATGCGCCGGTGAAATACGGACGCTCCTATCTGCACACCGAGGCGGATGAACTGGATCCGACTTATTTCATCGAGTTTCAGTGCTCAGTTATTTTGCGAGCCGTGGTCGGATTTACCGAGGTTTACCGAAAAAGGCTGAATGACTTGAGGGCGAATCACTTCGCCCCCGTGTGATGACCGTTTAAAGCGTACCAAACACCTTCTTCGCCAAACTCGTCGCCGCTGCGGCCGGGTTCTGACGAATCGTTTCTTCCTGTTTGCCGATCATCTCGAACAGGCCATTGAGCGCCTGCTCGGTGACGTAGCTTTCCACATTGGCGCTCTTCGCATCGACCACGCCGAAGGCCGCAGCTTGACCTGCAAAGGAGTTGTATTTCTGCGCGACGCCAACCTTGTCGGTAGCTTGTTTGACGATGGGCAGGAATTTGGCGCGGATCTGTTCGCGGCTGGATTTGTTGAGGTATTGGGTCGCCGAGTCGTTGCCGCCGCTGAGGATGCCTTTGGCGTCGGCCACGCTCATTTTCTTCACGGCGTCGACGAGGATCGGTTGCGCCTGGGTCACGGCGGATTCGGCGGCTTTGTTCATCGCTGTTTCCAGCTCTTCGACCTGGGCGCCCATGCCGAAGGCTTTCATCTTGCTTGCGGCTTTGCCGAGTTTGCCCGGCAGTTCGATTTTGACCTCGGGATTGTTGCTGAAGCCGCCCGGGGTGCCGAGTTGTTTGACGGCGATCTGCGCGCCTTGGGTCAGGGCGTCTTTGAGGCCGCCGGTGGCGTCTTGTTGCGACAGGTCGTTGAGCGACAGGGCCAGGGCGTTGGCGGAGATCAGCAGGCCGGCGCAGGCGGCGGCGAAGCGAAGGGTAGGGCGGCGCATGGCGGCTTCCTTGTGGCGAGGTGGATTAACGAACGGCGTCGACTCGGACTTTCAGCGGCTGCGGGTCGTTGCCGTCGAGTTGCACGGCGTGGTTTTCGGTGGTGATGAACATCAGCTCGCCGTTGACTTCAATGCGCGCGCTGACCGAGTAACGGTGGCCGGGTTGGACCTGCGCCGGATCGTAGCTCAAATGGAATGGCAGCGGCACCTGGCCTTTGATCGGGCCTTTCTGTTCGGCGAGAACGACGGCTGGCGCATCGGCCAGTGACACGTCTTGCAGGCTGACGCTCAGGGTGGCGCTCGGCGGCAGGGCAATGCGTTGCAGGTAAAAGACCTCGCCGTCGAGGCTCGCCTTGCCGGCGGGGGCGGTTGATTGGCAGGCGCTGAGCAGCGTGGCGGCGGCGAGGGTCAGTAGTTTTTTCATGGATGAATCTCCTTTCAATTGTAGGAGTGAGCCTGCTCGCGACAGCGGTGTGTCAGTCACCATTGCTGTCATCTGACACACCGCTATCGCGAGCAGGCGAAGGCCTACAGGTATTTGCGTCAGGCTTCCGGCAGAGCGGTGACCTGGTCAGCGGCATCTTCACTGCGGTGCAGCGCGACCTGGCGGATCGACAGGCGAATTTCTGCCGGCAATACGCGCTTGGCTGCGCCTTCGGCCAGTTCGCCGAGCAGTTCGTGGTAGCTGAGTTTGCCGGCTTCGTCGCGGCGCAGCACGTCGAGGTCCAGCAGGGTCTGGATGAAGTGGCGGAACAGACTCTTGTCGAAGAACTCCGGCGCATTCAGGCCATGCAGGATCGACAGACGCTGGGCCATGACTGTGCAGAGGTCTTCCAGCTCTTCGGCGCTGATGCTGTTCTGTCCGCTGTTGAGCAGCAACGACACAGTCATGTAGAAGCGCTGCAAGGTCTGCGCAATGCTTTTGGACAGCAGCGTCAGCAGGACGAAATGTCGCGAACTCGGTGCCGGACGCAGGTACAGGTCCTTCTCGAACCGCAGCAGACCCTGCTCGACGAACGCTTCCAGCCACTGATCGATCACCGCATCGAGTTCCTCCAGACTCCAGCGGATGAACAGCTCCGATTGCAGGTACGGATACAGCGCGCGGGTGTAGCGCAGGATCTGCTCGCGGCTCATGCGCGAGGTGCTCTGGAAGAAACTCGCCAGCAGCGACGGCAGCGCAAAAATGTGCAGCACGTTGTTGCGGTAGTAGGTCATCAGGACGGCGTTCTGTTCGTCCAGATACAGAATCTTGCCCAGCGCGTCGTTCTGCTCGGCGAGCAGGTCCATGTCCTTCACGTGCTCGATCAGCGCGCGACCATCGCCCTCGGGCAATGTCGTGTGCGGCGAATACGGTACCTTGCGCAGCAGCGCCAGATACAGATCCAGCACCCGTGCCATGGCGCGGTCATCCAGCGCCAGACGCGTGGTCGACAGCAGGGCCAGTGCCACCAGGTTCACCGGGTTGATCGCCGCCGCTTCGTTGAGGTGCCGGGCGACTTTTTCGCCGAGGCGGTTGGTGGTTTCGTTGAGCCACGCCGGTTTGAACTGCGGGCCGAGTTCCTGCTGGCGCCAGTCCGGTTGTTCAGCGTCGAGGAACTCCGCCAGTTTGATCGGCTCGCCGAAGTTCACCGCGACCTGGCCGAAGCGCTGCTTGAGCGCGCCGATCACTTTGAAAATATCGAAGATCGATTCTTTCTTCTTGCTTGCCCCGCGCAACTCGCCCAGGTAAGTGCGGCCTTCGAGCACGCGCTCGTAACCGATGTACACCGGCACAAACACGATGGGCATGCGCGACGAGCGCAGGAAGCTGCGCAACGTGATGGCAAGCATCCCGGTTTTTGGTTGCAGCATGCGCCCGGTGCGCGAGCGGCCGCCTTCGACGAAATACTCGACCGGGAAGCCTTTGGTAAACAGCGTGTGCAGGTATTCGTTGAACACCGAGGTGTACAGCGGATTGCCCTTGAAGGTGCGGCGCATGAAAAACGCGCCGCCACGGCGCAGCAGGCTGCCGATCACCGGCATATTGAGGTTGATCCCGGCGGCGATGTGCGGCGGGGTCAGGCCGTTGCGAAACAGCAGGTACGAAAGCAACAGATAGTCGATGTGGCTGCGGTGGCACGGCACGTAGATCACTTCGTGACCCTGAGCAACGTTCTGCACGCCTTCGATGTGGTTGACCTTGATGCCGTCGTAGATTTTGTTCCAGAACCAGCTCAGCACCACTTCGAGGAAGCGGATCGCCGTGTAGGTGTAGTCCGAAGCGATCTCGTTGCCGTAGCGCAGGGCCTGGGCCTTGGCTTTTTCCGGGGAGATATTTTCACGCTCGGCTTCGTCGAGAATCGCCTGCTTGACCAACGGCTGATTGAGCAAACCCTTCACCAGGTTACGACGGTGGGAAATGTCCGGGCCGATGACTGCTGCTTTCAGGTTGCGAAAGTGCACGCGCAGGATGCGCTGGGCCATGCGCACGGTGCGCTCGTGGCCCTTGTTGTGATCGATCAGTTCGCGCAGGTGGATCGGCGCGGAAAACTGCACGCGGGTCTTGCGGCCGAGGACGATGATGCTCAGCAACCGACGCAGGCGACCGGTGACTGCCCAGCTATCGGCAAACAACAGTTTCCACGGGCTGTTTTCGCTGTCCGGCGACTGGCCCCAGAACACGCTCACCGGAATGATCTGCGCGTCTTCGGCAGCATTCTGGGTCAATGCGCTGACCAGTCGGGTCAAGGTTGGCGGTGCACCGCGCTTGTCCTGGCGGCCGAGCCAGTCCGGGTCCGGCGTCAGATAGAAAAACGCTGCCGGCTCGATCAGCGAACCCACCGATACCGCCAGCACCGGACGCGGCAGTCCGGCCTTGGTGCACTCGGTGTCGAGCACGGCCAGATCGGTCAGCGAAGGGTTTTGCAGGACGTAGAACACCGGACGACTGCGGTCGAGGTTGAGGGTGAACGACGACTGGTTGATGGTCTCGGAGCGAACCCAGAGATACAACAAGCGGCGCAGGGTGCCAAACACAAGACGGCGGAACGGGGAACGGGTCATACGGCTTCTGCGTGAGTGAATAAAACCGAGCAGGCGCTCGGGCGGTCGATAGTGTGCCGGATTCACGGAAAATCGGCAAAAAAGCGCCGAAGTAATCTCCTGTTGAGAGTTTCCGCACCTGTCATATACTCGGCGGTCTGTTGCCGGTGCCCTCTTGTGGACTTCGGACGCAGGCTGACGTTCCTCGAAGGCTTTCCTGCGAAAAGCCCGTTCAATAATAAAAAAGGAGTATGAACAGATGGCAACACGCGAAACCGGCAACGTGAAGTGGTTCAACGACGCCAAGGGCTACGGCTTTATCCAGCGCGAAGACGGAGCGGACGTGTTCGTGCACTACCGCGCGATTCGCGGCGAAGGGCACCGCTCGCTGACCGAAGGTCAACAGGTCGAGTACGCCGTGATTACTGGCGAGAAGGGGTTGCAGGCAGAAGACGTAGTTGGCCTGTAATTGATCGTTCCCACGCTCTGCGTGGGAATGCAGCCCGGGACGCTCCGCGTCCCAAATCGGACGCAGAGCGTCCATTGAGGCATTCCCACGCGGAGCGTAGGAACGATCAAACCACTGTGGGAGCGGGCTTGCTCGCGAATGCGGTGTATCAGTCGCCATTTGAATTGGCTGATACACCGCATTCGCGAGCAAGCCCGCTCCCACATTTGGATCTGAGTTGCCTGTTGTTAAGCGGTTTTCCAGGTGATCTCTTCTTCTCCATCGGCGCTGATGCGAATCCAGCGATCGGCGGTTTCTTCACCTTCTTCCTCAACCCACGTACCCGGTGCGCAACGCACTTCGACGTTCAGCGCGGCAAAGGCTGCGCGGGCACAGGCGATGTCGTCGTGCCATGGGGTCTGGTCGCTTTCCAGGTACAGGCTGTTCCACTTGCCCACCGCTTTCGGCAGCCAGGTCACCGGCACGTTGCCGGCCTTGCATTTATACGTCTGGCCTTTCTGCACCCAGTCGCTGCACGGGCCGAGTGCTTTGCCGAGCCAGGCGGCGATGGCCTTGTGGTCGACGTCGGCGTCTTTCAGGTAAATCTCGATGTCCGGTTGGCGCATGGATGTCCTCACTGCGGGTCTGAAAAATCCATTCGCGGATTTAGCCGGCCCCGGGCCTGTGCCCGAGACCAAAAGTTATTGAAGAACGAAATAATCGTAGCGCATCGACACGGTGGTCACGAACGGCTCGGCCTGTTCGATCACCGCTGCGCGGCGTTCGGCACTGGCGCGCCAGCCGTGGGGCGTCATCGCCAACAGGTTGGCGCGATCCTCAGGCTTGTCCAGCGTCAGCTTGAACTCCAGGGTTTCACTGTGCGCCAACGCCATGCCCTCAGGCACCAGGGCCAGGTGCTTGTCATCGGTGTATTCGCGCACTTCGTCGTACAGGCGTTCGCGCAGTTCCATCAGATGGCCGCGGGTCGGGCCGACTTTCATCAGGCCGCCGCCGACGCTGAGCAAGCGCTTGGCCTCTTCCCAGTCCAGCGGACTGAAAACACTCGCCAGAAACTGGCAACTGCCCGAGGCCAACGGCACACGTGCCATGCTGGCAATCAACCAGGTGATCGCCGGATTGCGCTTGCAGGCGCGTTTGACGGCTTCGCGCGAGATATCCAGCGCGTAGCCATCGGCGTTGGGCAGAGCCTCGGCGATTTGCGCGGTGTAGTAACCCTCGCCACAACCGATGTCGACCCAGCGCTGCGGCGCATAACCGGCCGCCAGTTCCGCCAGACGCCTGGCGACCGGCGCGTAATGCCCGGCGTTGAGGAAATCACGCCGCGCCTCGACCATTGCCTGATTGTCGCCGGGGTCGCGGCTGTTCTTGTGCTGCACCGGCAGCAGGTTCAGATAACCCTGGCGCGCGCGGTCGAAACGATGCCCGGCGGGGCAGACTACGCCGTTGTCTACCGCGTTGAGCGGTTCACTACAGATCGGGCACGCAAGCATCAGGCAAGCAACTTGATCAGGGTCTGGTAGTAGATCTCGGTCAGCACGTCGAGATCCGCCGCCAGTACGCGTTCGTTGACCTGGTGAATGGTCGCGTTGACCGGCCCCAGCTCAACCACTTGCGTGCCCATGGTCGCGATGAAGCGGCCATCGGATGTACCGCCGCTGGTCGACGCCTTGGTTTCGCGACCGGTGATGTCCTTGATGCTCGATGACACGGCATCGAGCAACGCGCCCGGCTCGGTGAGGAACGGCAGACCAGACAGCGCCCAGTCGATGTGCCAGTCCAGACCGTGTTTGTCGAGAATGTCGGCAACGCGTTTCTGCAGGCCTTCGACAGTGGATTTTGTGGAAAAACGGAAGTTGAACACCGCCACCAGATCGCCCGGAATCACGTTGGTCGCGCCGGTGCCGGAATTGAGGTTGGAAATCTGGAAACTGGTCGGCGGGAAGAAATCGTTGCCGTGGTCCCAATGCTCGGCGGCCAGTTCTGCCAGTGCCGGAGCGGCGAGGTGGATCGGGTTCTTCGCCAGATGCGGGTAGGCCACGTGACCTTGCACGCCTTTGACCGTGAGCTTGGCGCCGAGGGAGCCGCGACGGCCGTTTTTCACCACATCGCCGACCAGCGTGGTGCTCGATGGCTCGCCAACGATGCACCAGTCCAGACGCTCGTTGCGCGCAACGAGGCGCTCGACCACGGCTTTGGTGCCGTGATGCGCCGGGCCTTCTTCGTCGCTGGTGATCAGGAAGGCGACCCTGCCCTTGTGGTTCGGGTAATCCGCAACGAAGCGTTCGGCGGCGACGGTCATCGATGCCAGGCTGCCTTTCATGTCCGCTGCGCCACGACCGCAGAGCATGCCGTGCTCGTCGATCACGGCGTTGAATGGATCGATCTGCCACGCGGTGACCGGACCCGTCGGCACTACATCGGTGTGGCCGGCGAAGCAAAGCACCGGGCCCTCGTTGCTGCCGTGAGTGGCCCAAAAGTTATCCACATCTTCGATGCGCATCGGCTCCAGGGTGAAGCCGGCATCGCCCAGGCGCTGCATCATCTGCTTCTGGCAGTCAGCATCGACCGGGGTCACGGAAGGACGGCGGATCAGGTCGATGGCCAGTTGAAGGGTCGGCGATAGGTCGGCGTGGGCCGTCATGGAAAACTCCGGATCATGGGGTATGGGCTTGGCTTCTAGTGTGGGAGCGAGCCTGCTCGCGAAAGCGGTGTATCAGACAACTTAAAGGTTGAATGTTACCAAGCCTTCGCGAGCAGGCTCGCTCCCACAGGGGCAGTTCCGTCAGTCAGACCGGATGCCGCGCCAAGCCCCGCAAAATGGCGGTTATCTTAAAGCAAAACGGCGACCATTGGCCGCCGTTTAGTGCATCGGTACGGATTTAGACGACCGGCGCCGGTTCCGCCACCGCTGCAGGTTTTGGCAGCGACGACAGAAACGCCATGATCAGCGCCGCCACGTACGGCAGCGACTGCACCAGCAACATGGCGACCCAGAAGCGCATGTCGTTGCTCGGCATGCCGTTGACCAGATAGATCCCCAGCGCCGCGCCCCACAACAGCAGCATGATGAACAGCTCTTCCCGCGCTTCGGAAATCGCCACCCAGAAGCCATGGTTGTCGGCGTTTTTCGGCGTGCGGAAGAACGGAATGCTGCTGGTGAAGAAACCGTACAGCACCGCTTTGGCGATGGTGTGCGACAACGCCAGCCCGGCCAGTGCCGCGCAGAACGCATCCTTCAGATTCACACCGACGGCGCGGCGATAAAGAAAGATGATCTTGCCGACCTTGAACACGAACAGCGCCAGCGGCGGGATCGCGAAAATCAGCAACGGCGGATCGACCCGTTGCGGCACGATGATCATCGCCGCCGACCACAGCAACGCGCCGACGGTGAAGAAGATGTTCATGCCATCGGCGACCCACGGCAGCCAGCCGGCGAGGAAGTGATAGCGCTGGCCGCGCGTCAGTTCGGTGTCCTTGCCGCGCAGCAGGCTGCGGGTGTGGCGCTTGATGATCTGGATCGCGCCGTACGCCCAGCGGAAGCGCTGTTTCTTGAAGTCGATGAAGGTGTCGGGCATCAGGCCCTTGCCGTAGCTGTCATGGTAATACGCCGCCGACAGGCCTTTTTCGAACACACGCAGACCCAGTTCGGCGTCTTCACAAATGCACCAGTCGGCCCAGCCCAGTTCTTCCAGTACCGAGCGCCGGGTCATGGTCATGGTGCCGTGCTGGATGATCGCGTCCCGGTCGTTGCGGGTGACCATGCCAATGTGGAAGAAGCCTTTGTACTCGGCGTAGCAGAGCTTCTTGAAGGTGCTTTCGTTTTGGTCGCGATAATCCTGCGGCGACTGCACCACGGCGATTTTCGGATCGGCGAAGTGCGGCACCATGTGCTTGAGCCAGTTCGGGTGCACGCAATAATCGGAGTCGATCACCGCAATGACTTCGGCATCCTTGGCGGTATGCGGGATCAGGTAATTCAGCGCGCCGCCCTTGAAACCGGCCAGTGGCGATACGTGGAAGAACTTGAAGCGCGGGCCGAGGGTGGCGCAGTAATCGCGCACCGGTTCCCAGACGGCCGGGTCCTTGGTGTTGTTGTCGATGATCAGGACTTCGAAGTCCGGGTAATCGAGATTGGCCAAGGCGTCGAGGGTCTGTTTGACCATCTCCGGCGGCTCGTTGTAGCAGGGCACGTGGATCGAGACTTTTGGCCGGTAATCGGAATCACCCAGCACTGGCAGAAATTCGCGCCGGCGTTTATGAATCCACACCGCTTCGGCCAGCTCGTGGGCTTCGGTCAGCAAAACGATGAACACACCCAGCGCGCCGAGCGCGAGCAGGAAGCCGACCGTCAGGCTGAACCACGTGCTGTATTGCTGGCTGTAGTCGTAGCCGATCCACACCAACACCGAACCACACAGAAACGCGATAAAGGTCAGGAACGTGCGACCACGCTGGCGCAGGGCCGAACCGTCGATCATCAACAGGGTCAGCGACAGCAGCGCGAGCACCACGGAACCGATGGCCAGCACGCGCCATTGCGGAATCGCGACGACCGGGCCTTCGAAATTGAATTTCTGCTGACGCGCGGCGTTGAACACGCCCCAATAAGCGCCAACCGAGCCTTCGTCACTGGCCTTCCACGGCTGGTCGAAGGCTTCGATCACGAAATAGTTGAAGCCCTGGCGGTTGAGCTTGTTGACCAGCGTGCGCAGGTAGATCGCCTGATCGGCTGGCGACGCATCGGCGCCACCGCGCATGCGCCCGTTGCTCGGCCAGCCGACTTCAGACAACAGCAACGGTTTTTTGGGGAAGAGCTTTTTCAGATCGCGAGCGCGATCCAGAACGAACTGGCCGGCCTTGTCCACCGGAATAAATTCCCAGTAGGGCAGAACGTGGGCGGCGATCAGGTCGACGTGTTTGGCCAGTTGCGGGTATTTCTCCCAGATGTGCCACTGCTCGGACGTGGTCACCGGAACCTTGACGGCGGCACGCACGCGATCCAGCAGGACGATCAAGGCTTCAGGGGTAATCTCTTCGCGGAACAACGCCTCGTTACCGACCACCACCCGCACCACGCTGCGCGAGGTGTTGGCCAGTTCGATGGCTTTGCTGATTTCCCGCTCGTTGCGCTCCTGGTCGGGGCTGATCCAGATTCCGAGGGTGACGCGCAGGCCGAACTCTTCAGCCAGTTTCGGGATGTTCTGCAGCGAACCGTCGACCGAATAGATGCGGATGTTGTCGGTCAGCTTGCTCATGATCTCCAGATCACGGCGCATCTCGTCATCAGACGGGTACTGATCCTTTTGCGGGTATTGTCCCTGCTGGAACGGCGAATAGGAGAAGCCGGAGATTTGCTGTGGCCAGTTCGGCGCCGAGACCGGGCGGTTGACCAATGCCCAGAAACCGGTGAACAGGGCAGCGATGGCCAGCACCACTACCAGGTTGAGTCCAAATTTACGCGATGACATAGCTGTTTCGGGTTCCAAAGGCTGTGGAACGGAGGATCGGTCGGCTAGACGCCAGAGGGCGCGCATCCTACACCGGCAATTCACCCGTCGTACATCAGACGGCGAAATACCTGACTTTGGGCAGCCGACTCTGACTTAAGTTCTTACACTTGCAGCTCGACGGTTAAAACTTGTCGCTGTCTGGCCCTATAATGCGCGCCGGTTTTTGGGGTAATGGTCATGAGTACAGAAGATCCGCGGTTTGCAGGCATCGCCCGTTTATATGGCATCGAAGGCATGGAGCGCTTGCGCGCGGCCCATGTGGCGATCGTCGGCGTTGGCGGCGTCGGTTCCTGGGCGGCGGAAGCCATTGCCCGCTGCGGCGTCGGCGAGATTTCGCTGTTTGACCTGGATGACGTTTGCGTCAGCAACGCCAACCGCCAATTGCACGCGCTCGACAGCACCGTCGGCAAGCCCAAGGTCGAGGTGATGGCCGAGCGTTTGCGCGGAATCAACCCCGATTGCACCGTGCACGCCGTCGCCGACTTCGTTACCCGCGAGACCATGGCCGAATACATCACGCCGGACATCGACTGCGTGATCGACTGCATCGACGCGGTCAACGCCAAAGCGGCACTGATTGCCTGGTGCAAACGCCGCAAGATCCAGATCATCACCACTGGCGGTGCAGGCGGACAGATTGATCCGACGCTGATTCAAGTCTGCGATCTCAACCGTACCTTCAACGATCCGCTGGCCTCGAAAGTGCGCTCGACCTTGCGCCGCGATTACGGCTTCTCCCGCACCATGACCCGCCATTACAGCGTGCCGTGTGTGTTCTCCACTGAACAACTGCGCTACCCGAAACCGGATGGCAGCATTTGTTTGCAGAAGAGTTTTGTCGGTGACGGCGTCAAGCTCGACTGCGCCGGCGGTTTTGGTGCGGTGATGATGGTGACGGCGACGTTCGGCATGGTCGCGGCGACCAAGGCGGTGGACAAGATTGTGGCGGGGGTGCGGCGGCCTTCGGACCGGGTTAAACCTCAGGCTTGATGTCCGGGCTGAAGACCCAATCGCGAGCAGGCTCACTCCTACAGGGGAACGCGTTTCAAATTGTAGGAGTGAGCCTGCTCGCGATGGCTGCGAAGCAGCCGCTGTTATTTGGCTAACTCATTCATCCGAGTGAGCACCGCATTCAACCCATTACTGCGCGACGGCGACAACTGCCGCGACAGCCCCAACTGATTAAACCAGTCCGGCAAATCGACCTGCCGTAACGCAGCCGCCGACAGCCCGTTGACCCGCAACAGCAGTAACGCCACCAAGCCACGAATCATCCGCGCATCGCTGCTCGCTGCAAATTGCCAGTGGCCGTCGCGCAACTCGCCGACCAGCCACACCAGGCTTTCACAGCCATGCACGCGATTGGCCTCGCACTTATCCGTCTCGCTCAACGCTGGCAAGTGATCGCCAAACTGCATCAGCAATCGCGCCCGCTGCTCCCAGCCCGCGGCGCTCTGGAAGGTTTGCAGGGCGTCGGCGGCTTCAGCCGGCAACGTCATCGCAGCATCTCCAGCGCCTGGTCGAGGGCTTCAAAGAAGCGCTCCAGGTCCTCGGAATCGTTGTACAGCGCCAGCGACACGCGAATCGCGCCGGCCAGTTCGAAGCTTTTCATCAATGGCATGGCGCAATGGTGCCCGGCGCGCACGGCGATGCCTTGCTCGGTCAACAGGTGCGCCAGATCGGCGTTATGCACGCCTTCGACAACAAAACTGGCCAGCGCCAATTGCGGCTTGCCCAGCAGACGAATGCCGTTGCGTGCGGCGAGGCCGCGCAGCAGATAGTCGTGCAGTGCCGCTTCATGGGCGGACACCGCGTCCTGGTCCAGGCCGGCCAGGTAATCAAGGGTCGCACCGAGGCCGATCACGCTGGCAATCGGCGGTGTGCCGGCCTCGAAACCCAGTGGCGCCGGGCGAAAGCGCGAGTCTTGATAGTTGGCTTCCAGCACCATCTCGCCGCCGAACTGCCATGGCTGTAACTGCTCAAGCGCAGCGTTGCGCCCGAACAGCACGCCGAGGCCATCCGGGCCATACAGCTTGTGGCTGGAAAATACATAGAAGTCGCAACCCAGCGCCTGCACATCATGCCGGCCATGCACCACGCCTTGCGCCCCATCTACCACGGTCAATGCGTTCTGCGCCTTGGCCATGCCCAGCAAAGCGGTCAGTGGCTGCCAGGCACCAAGCACGTTGGACAACTGGCTGACCGCCAGCAAGCGAGTGCGCGGGCCGATCAAGTGCACGGCGGCGGCGAGGTCGATCAGGCCGTCGGCATCCAGTGGCAGGATCACCAGTTTCAGCTGGCGACGCTGTGCCAGTTGCTGCCACGGCAGCAGGTTGGCGTGATGCTCCAGCGCGCTGATGACGATCTCATCGCCCGGCTGGAAAAGATGCTCCAGGCCATAAGCCAAGAGGTTCAGCGCACTGGTGGCGCCATGGGTGAAGATGATCTGGCCGCTATCGCCTGCGTTCAGCCACTGCGCAACCTTCAGCCGACTGTCTTCGAACGCCTGCGTGGCATGGGCGCCGGGCAAGTGTTGCGCACGGTGCACATTGGCCGCGCCATTGGCGTAGTAATGCGTCAGGGCGTCGAGCAAAGCCTGGGGTTTCTGCGTGGTGGCGGCATTGTCCAGATAGGTCTGGTCTTGCCGTTGCAGGGCGGCGATGGCCGGAAAGTCGGCGCGCCACGGGGAGGGAATCATCATCTGTTCAGCCCTGTGAAATTGGGCGGGGTGTACCGGACCTTGTGGGAGCGGGCTTGCTCGCGAAAGCGTAGTGTCATTCTGCACAGTTGTTACTGACAGGACGCCTTCGCGGGCAAGCCCGCTCCCACAGGGGATCGATCGTATGGCTGCTTAGTTGTGAGCGTGCAGCGCTTCGTTCAGTTCGATCGCCGATTTGTGGGTCTTGCACTCCACCGCACCGGTTTGCGAATTGCGACGGAACAGCAGGTCGGTCTGGCCGGCCAGCTCACGCGCTTTAACAACCTGAACCAGATTGTTGTGCTCATCGAGCAGCGCCACCTTGGTGCCGGCCGTCACGTACAGGCCCGACTCGACCGTGGTGCGGTCGCCCAACGGAATACCGATACCGGCGTTGGCGCCGATCAGGCAGCCTTCGCCAACCTTGATCACGATGTTGCCGCCGCCCGACAGGGTGCCCATGGTCGAGCAACCGCCGCCCAGGTCCGAACCCTTGCCGACAAACACGCCAGCGGAGACACGGCCTTCGATCATGCCCGGGCCTTCGGTACCGGCGTTGAAATTGATGAAACCTTCGTGCATGACGGTGGTGCCTTCGCCCACGTAAGCGCCCAGACGCAGGCGCGCGGCGTCAGCGATACGCACACCGGCCGGAACCACGTAATCGGTCATTTTCGGGAACTTGTCCACCGAGAACACTTCCAGCAGCTCACCGCGCAGACGCGCTTCGAGTTGCATTTCGGCCAGTTCGCTCAGGTCGATCGCGCCCTGGCTGGTCCAGGCCACGTTCGGCAGCAGCGGGAAGATGCCGGCCAGGCTGACGCCATGCGGCTTGACCAGGCGATGCGACAACAGATGCAGCTTGAGGTAGGCCTCAGGCGTGGAGGTCAGTTGCGTGTCTTCGGCCAGAAGGGTGGCGACCAGCGGCTTGTGGCTTTCGGCCAGACGGGTCAGCAGCTTGCCTTGCACGGCGTCGATGCCTTTGACCGCTTCAGCCAGTTGCGCAGCCTGCGCAGTGGTGAAGGTGATGGCCTGGTTGCCTTCGGTGTAACCGAGGATCGGCGCAACGGCGGCGGCCAGCTCAGCCGAAGGGTTGAGCAATGGCTGTGCGTAGAACACTTCCAGCCAGGCGCCTTGACGGTTCTGAGTGCCGACACCAAAGGCGATGCTGAACAGGGAATTGGACATGTGAATACCTCTACATAGAGTGACGGGCTGCTTACTTCAGAGCGGCCGCGTAGATGTCTGGCTTGAAGCCAATCAGGGTTCGGTCACCGAGATCGAGCACCGGGCGCTTGATCATCGAGGGTTGCGCGAGCATCAGTTCGATGGCTTTCGACTGGTCGAGATCGGCTTTGCGTTCGTCGTCGAGTCTGCGAAAGGTCGTGCCTGCACGGTTCAACACCGTTTGCCAGCCGTGCTCGTCACACCATTGCGTCAGGTGCGCACGGTCGATACCGGCCGTTTTGTAATCGTGAAAGTCGTAGCTGACAGCGTGTTCATCGAGCCAGGTGCGCGCCTTCTTCATGGTGTCGCAGGCTTTGATGCCGAAAAGGTGCAACGTTTTACTTGAAACGGCCAAGGAATCGCCCCCTTTACAGGTGCTGGAGAAAAATGGTGACGGATTATGCCATGACCAAACGGTTTCGTCGGCCACGGTTGTCGTAACGCTGTAAAACCTGTGGGAGCGAGCCTGCTCGCGAAGGGGGTGTGTCAGTCGACATTGATGGTGAATCTTGCACCGCTTTCGCGAGCAGGCTCGCTCCCACAAGGGAGTTGCGTTCCAGCCGTGCGACATAGGTGCAACGGTCATCCACAGCCTAAGGCGCTAATATGGCAGTTCAACGCTGTCGATCGCCTGAGATACTGCTTTATGCAAACTGCTTACACCGTCCTGATCCTGCTGATGCTGGTCAGCGTCTCGCGACTGGTTGGCCGGGTCATCCCGCTGCCGCTGCCTTTGGTGCAAATCGCCGCCGGCGCCTTGTTGGCCTGGCCGACGCTGGGCCTGCACGTGGCCCTCGATCCGGAGCTGTTCCTGTTTCTGTTCCTGCCGCCGTTGCTGTTTTCCGACGGCTGGCGCATGCCCAAACGCGCGCTCTGGCAATTGCGCGGGCCGATTCTGACCCTGGCCGTGGGCCTTGTTTTGTTCACCGTGGTCGGTGCCGGCTATTTCATTCATTGGCTGTTGCCGACGATTCCGCTGCCAGTAGCCTTTGCCTTGGCGGCCGTATTGTCGCCCACCGACGCCGTAGCGGTTTCAGCGATTGCGCAGAACCGCTTGCCGACGCCGCTGATGCACATGCTGCAGGGCGAGGCGCTGATGAACGACGCCTCCGGTCTGGTGACTTTCAAGTTCGCCCTGGCAGCGGCGGTGACGGGGGTGTTCTCGCTGACCAACGCCAGCCTGACCTTCGTCGCGGTGGCGCTGGGTGGTCTGGCGGTCGGCGTGGCGCTGAGCTGGCTGGTTGGACGCCTGCGCGTGTGGATGATCGCCCGTGGCTGGGATGATCCGGCTACTCACGTAGTGTTCATGTTGCTGTTGCCCTTCGCTGCTTATGTATTGGCCGAGCGCCTGGGCGCATCGGGCATTCTTTCGGCGGTCGCAGCGGGGATGATGCAGAGCTGGCTCGACCTGCTGCCACGGCAGACCAGCACCCGGTTGCTCAATCGCAGTGTCTGGTCGCTGCTGGAGTTCGCCTTCAATGGCCTGATCTTTCTGCTGCTCGGCCTGCAATTGCCGGACATCATCAAAGCGGTGGTCAGTCACGAGCCGACGCTGTGGCCGACGCTGTTCTACCGTTGCCTCGATGTGCTGGCGATTTTCCTCGCGCTGGTGTTGCTGCGGTTTGTCTGGGTGCAAAGCATCTGGCGCTTGTCGGTACTGCTGCGGCGTTTGCGCGGCAAAGGCGAGCTGACGCAAGTGCCGACGGCGCGTTCCTGCTGGTTGCTGACGGTCGGTGGCGTGCGCGGGGCGGTAACGCTGGCAGGCGTGATGTCGGTGCCAATGTTGATGGGCGCGCAGGCGTTTCCCGAGCGAGACCTGCTGATCTTTATCGCGGCCGGGGTGATTCTGCTGTCGCTGGTGTCGGCGTGTATCGCCTTGCCCTTGTTACTGCGCGGGATCGAAAAAAGCCCGGACGATAAACGCCGCCAGGAAGTGCGCGATGCCTGGCGCAAAACCGCCGAAGCCGCGATCCACTCGCTGGAAACCGAAGAAGTGGTGCCTCAGGATGCGGCGCAGGCGGCACTGTCCGCTGAGCTCAAGGCGCGAATCATGTCCGAGTATCGCCATCAACTCGATGTCTTCAATGACTCCGCCGAAGCCCAGGCCCTGGCGTTCCAGATGGATCTGCTGGAACGTCGGCTGCGTCTGAAGGCGCTGCGCGCGCAACGCCTGGAGTTGTACCGGCTGAGCCGCCAGCACCAGATCGGCGACGATGTGCTCAGGGAAGTGTTGGGAGAGCTTGATTTGAGCGAGGCCAACCTGGGGCAGGTCAAATAAACGGCGTTACCTAGGATAGAGCAGTCGCATCAGGCGTTTGTCCTTCTTGCTGATCTTGCGGTTGACCGGTAATTCCCAGTCGCCCAAGGTCAATGTGTTCGCCACCGGGTGATGCATGATCGAGTGCTTGTCATAGGCGGTGTAAATCGCATCGAGCGTATCGAAGGAGGCAAAGAGGTTGCGGTCGACCTGTTCGCGGGTCAGCGGATTCATCTGCCGATTCTGATAAAACTCATACACCTTGGGCTTATCCCACGGAATGTTCGCCTGGGGATGCTGGTGTTCATGCAGGGCGCCCAGTGCATGACCGAACTCGTGGGTGACGATCACCTCGAAGTCGACATGGTCGGGGCTGACCCCCAGATTCATGGTTGGATGGTCAGGATGAATCAGCAGCGCATCGGTGCCGAGCATGGCGCTGTTGTCATTGTTTTTTGTGGCGATGCGAATATCGCCCTGGCGCTCTTCGACGAATTCAAACTTGAGGTTGATGTACGGCAACCAACGGCTGGCCGCGGCGATGATTTTGCTTTGGTGATCAGGCTCGGGCGCATCCATGAAGGCAATCTTCAGCGTGCGGCCGTTGGCCCACAATTTCGAGTAGTTGAGCACGGCGCGCTTGCGCCGCGTACCGCTGGTGCGATCGCTGTCGGCATTCGCCGGATTTTCGCTGATGGCGGCCGCGTAGGCTGCCTGATCGTCTGGCCACTGTAGGAGTTGGCAATCCAGGAGTTCTTGCATTTCACTTCTTCCATGAAGTCTGGAGCGGTGGTTTTTGAGACGCGGCGAACCGCGCAGCCCAAGACTAACGTCTGGCCGGCGCAGGGACGGGAAATAAGATCGGGCGAACTGTTACGCGATATTTGCAGCGCCTGTGCCGGATTGCCCGACACAGGCGCTCAGGCCTCAGCGGCGACGCTGGATGAAATCGCGAATACGCTCAGCCGCTTCGACACACTCGGCCAGCGGCGCAACCAGTGCCATGCGCACGCGGCCGGCCCCCGGATTGACGCCATCGACCTTGCGCGAAAGGTACGAGCCCGGCACCACGGTCACATGCTCCTGCTCGAACAGATCGCGGCAGAACTGCGCGTCATCGCCGTTCACGCTCGGCCACAGGTAGAAGCTGCCGTCCGGGCGCTGCACATCCAGCACCGGGCCAAGAATCGCCAGCACCGCATCGAACTTCTCGCGATACAGCGCGCGGTTGGCGCGCACGTGGACTTCGTCGTTCCAGGCGGCAACGCTGGCCAGTTGGGTTTGCACCGGCATTGCGCAGCCGTGATAGGTGCGATACAGCAGAAAACCCTTGAGGATCTCGGCGTCGCCGGCGACGAAACCGGAACGCAGGCCCGGCAGGTTGGAGCGCTTGGACAGGCTGTGGAACACCACGCAACGCTTGAAGTCCTGACGACCCAGTTCCACACAAGCGCTGAGCAGGCCCGGCGGCGGCGTCTGCTCGTCGAAGTACAGCTCGCTGTAGCATTCGTCCGCGGCAATCACAAAATCGTACTGGTCGGCCAGGGCGATCAACTTTTTCAGCACATCGACCGGAATCAATGCGCCGGTCGGGTTGCCCGGCGAGCACAGGAACAGGATCTGGCAGCGCTGCCAGATGTCCGGCGACACCGCATCGAAATCCGGGTTGAAGCCGTTTTCATCCAGGCACGGCAGGTAGTGCGGCTTGGCCCCGGCGAGGAACGCGGCGCCTTCGTAAATCTGATAGAACGGGTTCGGGCTGACCACCAGGGCGTCGTCGCCACGGTTGACCACGGTCTGGGTAAACGCAAACAGCGCTTCGCGGGTGCCGTTGACCGGCAGCACGTTGCGCGCCGGATCGACCCAGCCGCTTGGCACGCCAAAACGCCGCTCGCACCAGCCAGCGATGGCTTCACGCAGCGCCGGGATGCCGAGGGTGGTCGGATAAACCGCCATCTGCTCCAGATTATTGGCCAGCGCTTCGGCGACAAAGCTCGGCGAGCGATGCTTCGGCTCGCCGATCGACAGGGCGATCGGACGCTTGTCCGGGTTTGGGGTCACGGTGCCGAGCAGTGCGCGGAGCTTTTCGAACGGGTAGGGCTGGAGCTGGTTCAGAGCGTTGTTCATGGGGGCCTCGGTCAAAGTGGGGCAAAACGCCGATACTGGGCCGTTCACCAGACCTGTAGGAGTGAGCCTGCTCGCGATGAGGGCTGCACATTCAATATCTGTGCAAGCTGATGCATCGCCATCGCGAGCAGGCTCACTCCTACAAGGAATTTGATTTACAGGCTGGAATCGGAGTGATCCTTCCCACCGGGGTAATGGGTTAATTCAAATACTGATTCGGGACAGCTTGATATCCGGTTCCTGATTGACGCTCAGTTGTTCAACGATCGCATCCTGCAAGCGGCTGCACAGCAAGGGATCGGACAGCGGCTGGTTGTGCGCATCGGTGATAAAGAACACGTCTTCGACCCGTTCGCCCAGGGTCGCGATCTTGGCGTTCTGCAACGACAGGTCGAACTCGAGGAAAATCCCGCCGATGCGCGCCAGCAGGCCCGGGCGATCGGGTGCGGTCAATTCCAGCACCGTCACCGGGCGTTGCGCATCGTTATGGATGGTCACCTGTGGCGCGAAGGCAAAATGCTTGAGCTGGCGCGGCACCCGGCGCTGGATGATCGTCGGGTAGTCGTCCGGGTTGCGCAGGGCTTCGGTCAGCCCTTCGCGGATCTGTTTGACCCGCACCGGATTGTCGCCGATCGACTCGCCGTCGTTGTCGAGCACGATGTAGGTGTCGAGGGTGAACTGGCTGCTCGAGGTAATGACCCGGGCGTCGTGAATGTTCAGGTTGAGCTGGTCCATCGCGGCCACGGTCACAGCGAAGAAGTCGTGTTGGTCCGGTGCATAAATGAAGATCTGCGTGCCACCCTCGAACTCGCGTTGGGTGGTTTCCTTGATCAGCACCAGCGGCCCGCCATTGACCGGTTGCTGCAGGATCGCATCGCTGTGCCAGGCCACGTCGCCGGCGGTGTGCCGCAGGAAATAGTCATCGCCCAGTTGCGCCCACAGTTGCTCGACATCGTCCGGGTCGGTGCCGCCGCGCACCAGAATGTCCAGTGCGGCGCTCTGGGTCTGGCGAATCTGCTCTTCGCGATCCACCGGGTTCTCCAGGCCGCGGCGCAAGGCGCGCTTGGTTTCGGTATACAGCTGGCGCAGCAGGCTGGCGCGCCAGGAGTTCCACAGCGTCGGGTTGGTCGCGTTGATATCGGCGACGGTCAGCACATAGAGATAGTCGAGGCGGGTTTCATCGCCGACGGCCTGGGCGAAGTCGTGAATCACCTGCGGATCGGACAGATCCTTGCGTTGGGCGGTGGTCGACATCACCAGATGGTTCTGCACCAGCCAGACGATCAGGCGGCTGTCCCACACCGGCAGTTGGTGGCGCTGACAGAACGCTTCGGCATCGACCGCGCCGATTTCCGAGTGGTCGCCATGCCGGCCCTTGCCAATGTCATGGTAGAGGCCAGCCATGTAAATGAGTTCGGGCTTGGGCAGCTTGGCCATGAGCTTGGCCGCGAGAGGAAATTTTTCCGAGACCTGGGTGTACTGCAGTTTGCGCAGGTGCTTGATCAGATTCAGCGTGTGCGCATCAACCGTATAAATGTGGAACAGGTCGTGCTGCATCTGCCCGACGATAAAACCGAACTCCGGCAGATAACGCCCGAGAATGCCGTAACGGTTCATTCGCCGCAGGTTGCGGTGGATACCGATCTTGCACTTGAACAGCTCGATGAACAGGCTGGTGTTGCGAATATCGTTGCGGAAGTTGTCGTCGATCAGGTGACGATGCTCGCGTAGCAGACGGATGGTGTCAGCGCGCACACCTTTGATTTCCGGCTGCTGGGCCATTAGCACGAAGATTTCCAACATGGCGAACGGCGTGCGGCGGAACACGTTGTCGTTGCGTGCCTCGATGTAGCCGTCGTGCAACTGGAAGCGCGCGTTAATCGGCTGCGGCGGCGCCTCGTCTTCCGGGGCGAGAATGACTTCCTCGAAGTGCTGAATGATCAGGTCGCTCAACTGGGCGATGCTCATCACCGTGCGGAAGTACTGCTGCATGAAGTTTTCGACCGCCTGTTTGGCGTCGTCACCTTCAAAACCGAGCAGGCCGGCAATGGTGCGCTGATGATCGAACAACAAGCGATCTTCGGAGCGGCCGGCAAGCATGTGCAGGGCATAGCGCACTTTCCACAGAAATTCCTGGGAAGAGGCAAGTAGGGCGTTCTCGCTTTCGACCAGAAAACCTTCGCCGGCGAGGGCGCGCAGGTTCAGGGTGCCGTACTGGCGGCGGGCGACCCAGAGAATCGTCTGAATATCGCGCAGGCCACCGGGCGAACCTTTGACGTTGGGTTCCAAGTTGTACTCGGTGTCGTTGTACTTATGGTGACGGGCCTTCTGTTCGGCATGCTTGGCGAGAAAAAACTCCTTGGCCGGCCACATGTGTGCGGTGCTGGTGACCTCGAGCATGCGCTGGCGCAGGCGCTCGGGGCCGCAGATGGTGCGGCTTTCCATGAGGTTGGTGACCACGGTCAGGTCGGCACGGGCCTCAACGGCACATTCATCGACCGAGCGCACGCTTTGACCGACCTCCAGGCCGATGTCCCACAACAGCGTCAGAAAACGCTCGATGGAATCGCGGAAAACTTCGTGATCGGCGCTGTCCAGCAGGATCAGCAAGTCGATATCGGAATAGGGGTGCAGTTCGCCCCGGCCGTAGCCGCCGACCGCGACCAGCGCGATGTCGGCGTCTTCGCTCCAGTTGAACTGGTCCCAGGCCTTTTGCAGGATGTTGTCGACGAACCAGGCGCGGTCTTCGATCAGCCGACGGATGTCGCGGCCGCTGCGAAAACGCGCGTCAAGCACCTCGCGGGCCTGGCGGATCGCCTTCTTGAACGCCGCGATAGGACTCGCTTTGAGCGCCAGTTCAGCCTGGAACTGGCCGCGGTCGAAGAGTTCGGGATCCACCTGCGGCATCGATTGGCTTTCCTTCTATAAAAGCTGGGAGCGTTTGGTGTATCAGGCCGAGACGCGCGCGATGGTGTCATCGCTGCGCAGGGTGAAGATCTCGTAGCCCGTGTCGGTGACCAGCAGGGTGTGTTCCCACTGCGCCGAGAGCTTGCGGTCCTTGGTAATCGCGGTCCAGCCGTCGCCCAGTACCTTGGTGTCGGCCTTGCCCTGGTTGATCATCGGCTCGATGGTGAAGGTCATGCCGGCTTTCAGTTCCATGCCGGTGCCCGCGCGACCGTAATGCAGGATCTGTGGCTCTTCGTGGAATACCTTGCCGATGCCATGGCCGCAGAACTCGCGAACTACCGAAAAACCGTTCTTTTCCGCGTGCTTCTGAATCACTTCGCCGATGTCGCCGAGGCGGCAGCCGGGTTTGACGATCTCGATCGCCTTGTACATGCATTCCTGAGTGACTTGCGACAGGCGCTCGGCCCACACCGGCACCTCGCCGACATGGAACATGCGGCTGGTGTCGCCGTGGTAGCCGTCCTTGATCACAGTGACGTCAATGTTCAGGGTATCGCCGTTTTTCAGTGGCTTGTCGTTCGGGATGCCATGGCAGACCACATGGTTGATCGAGGTGCAGATCGACTTCGGGTAACCCTTGTAGTTGAGCGGGGCAGGGATGGCCTGCTGCACATTGACGATATAGTCGTGGCAGATCTGATTCAACTGATCGGTGGTCACGCCCGCTTTGACATGTTCGGCAATCATTTCCAGCACATCGGCGGCCAGTTTGCCGGCGACACGCATGCCAGCGATGTCCTCGGGGGTTTTGAGGTTGACGGTCATACAGGCTCTCTCTGCGCTCGGCGGCGCTTGCTGATACAAATAGGGTGGCACGTGTGCATTTGGCGACCCTGAAAAACGCGATTCTAACAGACGGAAGGTGCAAATCCGCGCCTGCGTGCATCGCTTCTGTCTATACAATGGTGGGCATCAGGCCGATTCCAAGGGGGCTGCGTCTGTGTCCCGGTACCGTTAGATATTCCGGGTTCCGTTTTTGCGCACCCTGTGGTATAAAATGCGCCGCTTTCCGGGGATGCCCCGAAAAGCTTAAATCCACACACGTGTCGACACGATGACCTGGGTGCCTTGGGCTTTTATGCCTCTGGTTGGTCATTGGGATACGTGGAGGCCAAACCCGACTTATCAAGGAACTATCATGTCCCAAGTCAATATGCGCGATATGCTGAAGGCCGGTGTGCACTTCGGTCACCAAACCCGTTACTGGAATCCGAAAATGGGTAAATACATTTTCGGCGCGCGTAACAAGATTCACATCATCAACCTTGAAAAAACCCTGCCAATGTTCAACGAAGCTCTGACTTTCGTAGAGCGTCTGGCCCAGGGCAAAAACAAGATTCTGTTCGTCGGCACCAAGCGTTCCGCTGGCAAGATCGTTGCTGAAGAAGCAGCACGTTGCGGTTCGCCGTACGTCGATCACCGCTGGTTGGGCGGCATGCTGACCAACTTCAAGACCATTCGTGCTTCCATCAAGCGTCTGCGTGACCTTGAAGTTCAAGCCGAAGACGGTACTTTCGCCAAGCTGACCAAGAAAGAAGCGCTGATGCGCACTCGCGATCTTGAGAAGCTGGATCGTTCGCTGGGCGGTATCAAGGACATGGGCGGTCTGCCAGACGCACTGTTCGTGATCGACGTTGACCACGAGCGCATCGCGATCACCGAAGCCAACAAGCTGGGCATTCCGGTCATCGGCGTTGTCGATACCAACAGCAGCCCGGAAGGCGTTGACTACATCATCCCAGGCAACGATGACGCCATTCGCGCTATCCAGCTGTACATGGGTTCGATGGCTGACGCAGTTATCCGCGGTCGCAACAACAATGCTGGCGGTACTGTTGAATTCGCAGCTGAAGAAACTCAGGCTGCAGCTGAGTAATTGACGCCCTGGCGTTGACTCAGTAAGCAAAAAGGGGGCTTGGCCCCCTTTTTGCCACCTCGAAAACCATTTGTCGGCGCCCACGTCTCTGTTTGTAACGTGCGGCAGCTAACAAGGGTGGTTCGGGAAGAATTGAACGCCCGTTCGGTCGGGTGGAATGGTTGAAAACCTATCCAAGAGGAATTTGAAAATGGCAGCAATTACTGCAGCGTTGGTCAAAGAACTGCGCGAGCGTACCGGCGAAGGCATGATGGATTGCAAGAAAGCCTTGGAAAAGGCTGACGGCGACATCGAAAAAGCCATTGATGACATGCGTGCTTCGGGCGCGATCAAGGCTGCGAAAAAAGCCGGCAACGTTGCCGCTGAAGGCGCAATCGCAATCAAGGACGACGGTAAAGCTGCCGTTATCCTGGAAGTGAACTCGCAGACCGACTTCCTCGCTCTGCAAGACGACTTCAAGAACTTCGTTGCTGACAGCGTTGAAAAAGCCTTCGCTGACAAGCTGACCGACGCTGCTCCGCTGATCGCCGCTCAAGAATCTGCTCGCGAAGCACTGGTTGGCAAAGTAGGCGAAAACGTCAACATTCGTCGTCTGACCCGCATTGAAGGTGACGTTGTAGGTTCGTACCTGCACGGCAACAAGATCGGTGTTGTTGTCGCTCTGAAAGGCGGCGACGTCGAGCTGGCCAAAGACATCGCGATGCACGTAGCGGCAAGCAACCCTGAGTTCCTGCTGCCTTCGCAAGTTTCGGCTGAAGCGATCGAGCGTGAAAAAGCTGTGTTCCTGCAGCTGAACGAAGAGAAAATCAAAGGCAAGCCAGAAAACATTGTTGAGAATATGGTCAAGGGCCGTATCAGCAAGTTCCTGGCAGAAGCTAGCCTGGTTGAGCAGGCGTTCGTCAAGAACCCTGAAATCAAGGTCGGCGAGCTGGCCAAGAAAGGCGGCGCAGAAATCGTCTCCTTCACTTACTACAAAGTAGGTGACGGCATCGAGAAGCCGGTCGACAACTTCGCTGAAGAAGTTGCTGCCCAGCTGGCTGCCGCCAAGCAATAAGACGGTTTTTCAACTGTCGCCCGAGAGAGGCTGCCCGCTTACGCGCGCAGCCTCTTTTCAGATGGGGTACCAATTTTTATTTGGTTTCCACCCGGAACTGACTTACAAAGCCATGTTCCGATGGCGCTGCAGCAGCGCCAAGCTAGAGTGAACGCCAGCTGTAAACAGCTCGCAAAGAATTTTTAATACGCCGCAGGAGAGATTCGCAATGGCTCAGCAGGGCAGTGGTTATCAGGCTCGCTATAAACGCATTCTACTCAAGCTTAGCGGCGAGGCCCTGATGGGCTCGGAAGAGTTCGGGATCGATCCAAAAGTGCTGGATCGGATGGCACTGGAAGTCGGCCAACTGGTCGGCATCGGTGTGCAGGTCGGTCTGGTGATCGGCGGTGGCAACCTGTTCCGCGGCGAAGCCTTGAGCAAAGCCGGCATGGATCGGGTTACAGGCGACCACATGGGCATGCTGGCCACTGTGATGAACGCCCTGGCCATGCGCGACGCGCTGGAACGTGCCAATATCTCGGCCATCGTCATGTCGGCCATTTCCATGGTGGGTGTGACCGATCACTATGATCGCCGCAAAGCCATGCGCCACCTGAACTCCAAGGATGTGGTGATCTTCGCCGCCGGTACCGGCAATCCGTTTTTCACCACCGATTCGGCAGCGTGCCTGCGCGCAATCGAAATCGATGCCGATGTCGTGCTCAAGGCGACCAAGGTCGACGGCGTCTACACCGCTGACCCGTTCAAAGACCCGCATGCCGAGAAGTTCGATCATCTGACTTATGATGAAGTGCTGGATCGCAAGCTGGGTGTAATGGACCTGACCGCTATTTGCCTGTGCCGCGATCACAAGATGCCGCTGCGCGTATTCAACATGAACAAACCCGGCGCCCTGCTGAACATCGTACACGGCGGCGCTGAAGGGACTTTGATCGAGGAAGGCCAACAATGATCAACGAAATCAAGAAAGACGCCCAAGCGCGTATGCAGAAATCCCTGGAATCTCTGAGCCATGCATTCGGCCAGATTCGCACCGGCAAGGCTCACCCGAGCATCCTCGGCAGCGTGATGGTGCCTTACTACGGCACTGACACCCCGTTGAGCAGCGTTGCCAACGTCACCGTGAAGGACTCGCGCACCCTGCAAGTCGTGGCTTTCGAGCGCAACATGCTGGCGGCCGTCGACAAGGCGATCCAGAGCGCCGGTCTGAACCTCAACCCGACCAACCTGGGCGAGTTGCTGCTGATCCCGATGCCGGCCCTGACCGAGGAAACTCGTAAAGGTTTCACCAAGCAGGCCCGCAGCGCCGCCGAAGACGCGCGTGTTGCCGTGCGCAATATTCGTCGCGATGCCTTGGGCGAGCTGAAGAAACTGGTCAAGGACAAGGAAATCAGCGAAGACGAAGAGCGTCGTGCCGTCGCTGATATCGATAAGCTGACCAAAGACTCCGAGGCCCAGATCACCAAGGCCACGGAAGAGAAAGAAAAAGACCTGATGGCCGTATAAGGGTCGAGCGTTAAATGGACAAGACCAAGCAGTCTGCGCCGTCCGCGGTGCCGCGCCATGTCGCGATCATCATGGATGGCAACAATCGCTGGGCGAAAAAACGCTTTATGCCGGGTGTCGCCGGGCATAAAGCGGGCGTGGATGCTGTGCGGGCGGTGATCGAGGTGTGTGCCGAGGCCAAGGTTGAAGTGTTGACCCTGTTCGCCTTTTCCAGTGAAAACTGGCAGCGCCCAGCCGATGAAGTCAGTGCCTTGATGGATCTGTTCTTCAAGGCCTTGCGTCGTGAGGCCAAGCGCCTCAACGACAATAACATCAGTTTGCGCATCATTGGCGATCGCTCGCGCTTTCATCCTGAGCTTCAGGCGGCAATGCGCGAGGCCGAGGCCATGACGGCCGGTGCCAATCGTTTTATCCTGCAGATCGCGGCCAACTATGGCGGTCAGTGGGATATCGCGCAGGCGGCTCAGCGTCTGGCGCGTGAGGTTCAGGCCGGGCACCTGCGTCCGGAGGACATCACGCCGGATCTGCTGCAAACCTGTCTGGCGACCGGTGACTTGCCATTGCCTGACCTGTGCATCCGCACCGGTGGCGAGCATCGCATCAGCAATTTCCTGCTGTGGCAGCTTGCCTATGCCGAGCTGTACTTCTCCGACCTGTTCTGGCCGGACTTCAAACACGAGGCCATGCGCAATGCGCTGGCTGATTTCGCTTCGCGTCAGCGTCGGTTCGGTAAAACGAGCGAGCAGATCGAAGCTGGAGCCCGGGTTTAATGCTTAAACAACGAATCATCACTGCGCTGATCCTGCTGCCGATCGCCTTGTGCGGGTTTTTCCTGCTCAAGGGCTCCGGTTTCGCCCTGTTCATTGGTCTGGTGGTGAGTCTTGGCGCCTGGGAGTGGGCGCGTCTTGCGGGCTTCACCGCGCAGTCGTTCCGTGTCGGCTTTGCAGCCGTCGTCGCCTTGATGCTGTTCGTCATGTACGTGCTGCCCGGTCTCGCGCCGTGGGTGCTGGGGGCGTCGGTGCTGTGGTGGGCTGTCGCGACGTACCTGGTGCTGACCTATCCGCACTCCAGCAAGCGCTGGTCCAGTGCCGCCACCAAACTGATGATCGGCCTGCTGATTCTGCTGCCTGCGTGGCAAGGACTGGTGCAGATCAAGCAGTACCCGCTGGGCAACTGGCTGATCATGGCGGTGATGGTGCTGGTCTGGGGGGCGGACATCGGTGCGTATTTCTCCGGTCGCAAATTCGGCAAGCGCAAACTGGCGCCGCAGGTCAGCCCGGGAAAAAGCTGGGAAGGCGTTTACGGTGGTCTGGCGCTGAGTCTGGTGATCACCGCCATCGTCGGGCTGGTGCGCGACTGGACCGTCGCCGAACTGCTTAAGGGCTTGATTGGCGCCGCGCTGATCGTCTTCATCTCGGTTGTCGGCGACCTCACTGAAAGCATGTTCAAGCGCCAGTCCGGCATCAAGGACAGCAGTAACCTGCTGCCCGGTCACGGCGGCGTGCTGGATCGCATCGACAGCCTGACCGCGGCCATTCCGCTGTTTGCCGTCCTGCTGTGGATGGCTGCACCGTGAGTCGACCACAACAGATTACGGTGCTCGGGGCCACCGGCTCGATCGGTCTGAGCACCCTTGATGTCATTGCCCGTCATCCTGAGCGTTATCAGGTATTCGCGCTGAGTGGTTTTACTCGCCTGAATGAATTGCTCGCCTTGTGCGTGCGTCATGTGCCGCAATTTGCCGTGGTACCGAACATCGAGGCTGCACGCCGATTGCAGGATGATCTGCGCGCCGCCGGGCTTTCCACCCGCGTGCTGGTCGGGGAGGAGGGGTTGTGCGAGGTTGCCTCTGCGACTGAAGTCGATGCAGTAATGGCGGCAATTGTCGGCGCTGCGGGCCTGCGTCCGACGCTGGCGGCGGTCGAGGCGGGCAAGAAGATCCTGCTCGCCAACAAGGAAGCGCTGGTGATGTCCGGCGCTCTGTTCATGCAGGCAGTGCGCAAGAGCGGTTCGGTGCTGCTGCCAATCGACAGTGAGCACAATGCGATTTTTCAGTGCATGCCGCAGGATTTTGCGCGTGGCTTGAGTTCGGTAGGTGTGCGAAGGATTTTACTTACAGCTTCTGGCGGCCCCTTCCGGCAGACGCCGATGGCTGAGCTGGTGCATGTTTCACCTGAGCAGGCCTGTGCGCATCCGAACTGGTCCATGGGGCGCAAGATCTCCGTGGATTCGGCGAGCATGATGAATAAGGGGCTTGAGCTGATCGAGGCCTGCTGGCTGTTCGATGCCAAGCCTTCACAGGTTGAAGTGGTGATCCATCCGCAGAGCGTCATTCATTCGCTGGTCGACTATGTGGATGGCTCGGTGTTGGCGCAATTGGGTAATCCCGACATGCGCACGCCGATTGCCAATGCCCTGGCGTGGCCGCAGCGTATCGACTCCGGTGTGGCACCGCTGGATCTGTTCGCGATTGCGCGGCTGGATTTCGAAGCGCCGGATGAGCAGCGTTTTCCTTGTCTGCGTCTGGCGCGTCAGGCCGCCGAAGCCGGTGACAGTGCGCCAGCGATGCTTAATGCGGCCAACGAGGTGGCGGTGGCGGCGTTTCTCGACGGACGGGTTCGCTATCCGGAAATCGCGAGTATCATCGAGGAAGTCCTGAACCTCGAGCCGGTGGTTGCGCTGGATGATCTCGATGCCGTGTTTACGGCGGACGCCAAGGCGCGAGTGCTGGCGGAACAATGGTTGAGTCGGCACGGCCGATAGGATCAGCAACACAATGGCTGCACGCGACACTGAACAGGATTGCGGAGAAAGTAGATGAGCGCGCTCTATATGATTGCCGGCACCCTGATCGCCTTGGGAGTGTTGGTCACTTTTCACGAATTCGGCCACTTCTGGGTCGCGCGTCGCTGTGGCGTCAAGGTTCTGCGTTTTTCCGTGGGTTTTGGCATGCCGCTGCTGCGCTGGCACGACAAGCAAGGTACCGAGTTCGTCGTGGCGGCGATCCCGCTGGGCGGCTACGTCAAAATGCTCGACGAGCGCGAAGGCGAAGTACCGGTCGATCAGCTCGATCAGTCGTTCAATCGCAAGTCCGTGCGCCAGCGCATCGCCATTGTCGCCGCCGGTCCGATCGCCAACTTCCTTTTGGCGCTGGTGTTCTTCTGGGTGCTGGCGATGCTTGGCAGCGAGCAGGTGCGCCCGGTCATCGGGGCTGTCGAGTCCGGCAGCATCGCCGCGAAGGCGGGTTTGACCTCGGGTCAGGAAATCGTTGCCATCGATGGTGAGCCGACATCCGGCTGGGCGGCGGTGAATTTGCAGCTGGTCCGTCGCCTCGGTGAAAGCGGTTCGGTGCAAGTGGTCGTGCGCGAGCAGGGTTCAACCGCTGACTCGCCCCGTGAACTGGCCCTGGATAACTGGCTCAAAGGTGCCGACGAGCCGGATCCGATTCGTTCGCTCGGCATTCGCCCATGGCGTCCGGCGTTGCCACCAGTGCTTGCTGAGCTCGATCCGAAAGGCCCGGCGCAGGCGGCCGGGCTGAAGACCGGTGATCGTTTGCTGGCCCTCGACGGTCAGGCGCTGAACGACTGGCAGCAAGTGGTCGATACAGTTCGTACGCGCCCTGATACCAAAATCATGCTGCGCATCGAGCGCGAGGGTGCTCAAATCGACGTCCCGGTGACGCTGGCGGCGCGCGGTGAAAGCAAATCGCCGAGTGGTTATCTGGGCGCTGGCGTCAAAGCCATCGACTGGCCGCCGGAAATGATCCGCGAGGTCAGTTATGGCCCGCTGGCCGCGATTGGCGAGGGCGCCCGTCGCACTTGGACCATGAGCATTCTGACGCTGGATTCACTGAAGAAAATGCTCTTCGGCGAGCTCTCGGTAAAAAACTTGAGTGGACCGATAACCATTGCTAAAGTGGCGGGCGCTTCTGCCCAGTCGGGCGTCGCTGATTTCCTGAATTTCCTTGCTTATCTGAGTATTAGCCTGGGGGTTCTGAATTTGCTGCCCATCCCGGTACTGGATGGGGGGCATTTGTTGTTTTATCTGATCGAGTGGGTGCGTGGTCGCCCCTTGTCGGATCGGGTGCAAGGTTGGGGGATACAGATCGGTATCAGTTTGGTGGTCGGGGTGATGTTGCTTGCTCTGGTCAACGATCTGGGTCGTCTGTAACGCTTCGCTGAATTGCGAATCTGCCGCATTTTGCGGCAGTTTGTTTATTGCCAGTTGGAATAAGAAAGGACTTCATGAAACGTCTGCTGCTAACTGCGGTTCTCACCGTATTGATGATCGCCGAAGTTCACGCCGAGTCCTTCACTATCTCTGATATTCGCGTCAATGGCCTCCAGCGGGTCTCCGCGGGTAGCGTCTTTGGTGCCTTGCCGTTGAACGTCGGCGAGCAGGCGGATGATCGTCGCCTGGTGGAATCCACTCGTGCGTTGTTCAAAACCGGTTTCTTTCAAGATATCCAGCTGGGCCGCGAAGGCAACGTTCTGGTCATCACCGTGGTCGAGCGTCCATCGGTCGCCAGTATCGAGATCGAGGGCAACAAGGCGATCTCGACCGAAGACCTGATGAAGGGCCTCAAGCAATCCGGTCTGGCCGAAGGCGAGATCTTCCAGCGTGCCACCCTCGAAGGCGTGCGTAACGAACTGCAACGTCAGTACGTCGCGCAAGGTCGCTACTCGGCGACCGTCGACACTGAAGTAGTGTCGCAGCCGCGTAACCGCGTCGGTCTGAAAGTGAAGATCAACGAAGGTACCGTTGCCGCCATCCAGCACATCAACGTGGTGGGCAACACGGTGTTCCCCGAGGAAGACCTGACCGACCTGTTCGAACTGAAAACCACCAACTGGCTGTCGTTCTTCAAGAACGATGACAAGTACGCCCGTGAAAAACTGTCCGGTGACCTGGAGCGTCTGCGTTCCTACTACCTGGACCGTGGCTATATCAACATGGACATCGCTTCGACCCAGGTATCGATTACCCCGGACAAGAAGCACGTCTACATTACTGTCAACGTGACGGAAGGCGAGAAGTACACCGTTCGTGACGTCAAGCTCAGCGGTGACCTGAAAGTCCCGGAAGACCAGATCAAGTCCCTGCTGCTGGTGCAGAAGGGCCAGGTGTTCTCGCGCAAGCTGATGACCACCACCTCCGAGCTGATCACCCGTCGCCTGGGTAACGAGGGTTACACCTTCGCCAACGTCAACGGCGTGCCTCAGCCGCATGACGACGACCACACCGTGGACATCCTGTTCGCTGTTGATCCGGGCAAGCGTGCCTACGTCAACCGCATCAACTTCCGTGGCAACACCAAGTCCGAGGACGAAGTGCTGCGTCGTGAAATGCGTCAGATGGAAGGTGGCTGGGCTTCGACCTATTTGATCGACCAGTCCAAGACCCGTCTGGAGCGTCTGGGCTTCTTCAAGGAAGTCAACGTTGAAACTCCCGCCGTGCCAGGTGTCGACGACCAGGTTGACGTGAACTACGCCGTTGAAGAACAGGCGTCCGGCTCGATCACCGCCAGCGTCGGTTTCGCCCAGAGTGCCGGTCTGATTCTGGGTGGTTCGATCACCCAGAACAACTTCCTCGGCACCGGTAACCGCGTCAGCGTCGGCCTGACCCGCAGCGAATACCAGAGCCGTTACAACTTCGGCTACGTTGACCCCTACTGGACCGCCGATGGCGTGAGCCTGGGTTACAACGCGTTCTATCGCACCACTGACTATGATGAACTCGACGCCGATATTTCGAGCTATGCGGTCGACAGTCTGGGTGCTGGCGTCAACGTCGGTTACCCGATCAGCGAGACTTCGCGTCTGACCTTCGGTCTGTCGGCCCAGCAGGACAAGATCAACACCGGTCGCTACACCGTTGACGAGATTTTTGATTTCGTTGAGAAGGAAGGCGATAACTACCTGAACTTCAAGGCGTCGGCCGGCTGGTCCGAGTCGACCTTGAACAAAGGTGTACTGCCGACCCGTGGCCGCTCGCAGAGCCTGACACTGGAATCCACTATTCCGGGCAGCGACCTGTCGTTCTTCAAGCTTGATTACCGCGGCCAGCTGTTCCAGCCGATCACTGAGAATTACACCCTGCGTCTGCACACCGAGCTGGGTTATGGCGACGGCTACGGTTCGACTGACGGCTTGCCGTTCTATGAAAACTACTATGCCGGTGGTTTCAACTCGGTACGTGGCTTCAAGGACAGCACGCTTGGCCCGCGCAGTACGCCGAGCCGGGGCACCAACCCGGGGACCATCGCGGACCCGGACCAGGATCCGCTGCCGTTCGGTGGTAACGTCCTGATCCAGGGCGGTGTTGAAGTTCTGTTCCCGCTGCCATTCGTCAAGGATCAGCGCTCCCTGCGTACTTCGGTATTCTGGGATGTCGGTAACGTGTTTGACTCGCAGTGCAAGGACACTACGAACGCGAACGGTTCCTCGTCCAACACCAAGTGCAATGACATCAGCCTGAGCAACATGGCCAGTTCCGTCGGTGTCGGCGTGACCTGGGTCACCGCGCTGGGTCCTCTGAGCTTCGCACTGGCAATGCCGATCAAGAAACCGGACGAAGCTGAAACTCAAGTGTTCCAATTCTCCCTCGGCCAGACGTTCTAAGCGTCTGACCCAAGATAACGACAATGGATTTTGTAGGAGTGCATCGTGCGTAAGTTGACTCAATTGGTTCTCCTGGCCTCCGTACTGGTGGCAGGCCCGGCGTTTGCCGACATGAAAATTGCCGTGCTGAACTATCAGATGGCCTTGCTGGAATCCGACGCGGCCAAGAAGTACGCCGTGGATGCCGAGAAGAAATTCGGCCCGCAACTGACCAAGCTGAAAACCCTGGAAAGCAGCGCCAAAGGCATTCAGGACCGTCTGATGGCCGGTGGCGACAAGATGCAGCAGGGCGAGCGTGAGCGTCTGGAGCTGGAATTCAAGCAAAAGGCCCGTGACTTCCAGTTCCAGTCCAAGGAACTGAACGAAGCCAAAGCCGTTGCCGACCGCGAAATGCTCAAGCAGCTGAAGCCGAAGCTGGACAGCGCTGTGGAAGAAGTCATCAAGAAAGGTGGTTTTGACCTGGTGTTCGAGCGTGGCGCAGTGATCGATGTCAAGCCTCAGTACGACATCACGCGCCAGGTTATCGAGCGCATGAATCAGCTGAAGTAACCCATGACCGTGACTATCAAACTCGGCCAGTTGGCCGAGTACCTCGGCGCCACCCTGCGTGGCGACCCGGAGAAGCAAATTACTGGGCTAGCCACTTTACAAGAGGCTGGCCCAGCTCAGTTGAGCTTTCTGGCAAATCCCCAATACCGCAAATACCTGGCCGGTTCGCAGGCGGCTGCACTGCTGCTCAAGGACGCCGACGCTGAAGGTTTTGCCGGAAATGCGTTGGTGGTGCCGGATCCTTATCTGGCTTACGCGCGCCTCTCGCATTTGTTCGATCCGAAACCAAAAGCGGCTGCGGGGATACATTCGACAGCGGTGATTGCAGCGGACGCGGTAGTCGATCCTAGTGCCAGCATCGGCCCGTTCGTGGTGATCGAAGCCGGCGCGCGGATTGGCGCAAACGTGACGCTGGGCGCGCATTGCGTCGTCGGTGCTCGCAGTGAAATCGGCGAAGGTGGCTGGCTCGCGCCGCGCGTGACGCTGTATCACGATGTGCGCATCGGCAAACGCGTGGTCATCCAGTCCGGTGCGGTGCTCGGCGGCGAAGGTTTCGGTTTTGCCAATGAGAAAGGCGTCTGGCAGAAAATTGCCCAGATTGGTGGCGTGACCATCGGCGACGATGTCGAGATCGGCGTGAACACCGCCATCGACCGCGGCGCGCTGGCCGATACCGTGATTGGCAATGGCGTGAAGCTCGACAACCAGATCCAGATTGCGCACAACGTCCAGGTCGGTGATCACACCGCCATGGCCGCCTGTGTCGGCATTTCAGGCAGCACCAAAATCGGCAAGCACTGCATGCTCGCCGGTGGTGTCGGTCTGGTCGGCCACATTGAAATTTGCGACAACGTTTTCCTGACCGGGATGACCATGGTGACCCACTCGATTACCGAGCCGGGCGCTTACTCATCCGGTACAGCCATGCAACCGGCGGCCGAATGGCGCAAAAGCGCGGCCCGCATTCGTCAGCTCGATGACATCGCGCGACGGTTGAAACAGCTGGAAAAGCGCGTCGGGGAAGTGACCCCTGACGGTAATGCTTCATCTGATGGCTGATACCATTTCCATATCAAGTGTGCACAGCCTCTAGACTGCCTCCTTGATTTGCTAGAGGAGTGCGCGTCAGTCGCGCTCCCAATCTTTACATAGGCTTTCCCCTGAAATGATGGACATCAACGAGATTCGCGAATACCTGCCTCACCGTTACCCGTTCCTGCTGGTGGACCGGGTGGTGGAACTGGACACTGAAGGCAAGCGCATTCGCGCCTACAAGAATGTCAGCATCAATGAGCCGTTTTTCAATGGTCACTTCCCGGCGCATCCGATCATGCCGGGCGTGCTGATCATCGAAGCGATGGCTCAGGCTGCCGGGATCCTCGGTTTCAAAATGCTTGACGTCAAACCGGCCGACGGCACCCTGTACTACTTCGTCGGTTCCGACAAGCTGCGCTTCCGCCAGCCTGTCAAACCGGGCGACCAGTTGATCCTCGAAGCGACCTTCATCAGTTGCAAGCGCAAGATCTGGAAATTCGAGTGCCAGGCTTCGGTGGATGGCAAGCCGGTCTGCTCGGCCGAGATCATCTGTGCGGAACAAAAAGTATGAGTTTGATTGACCCTCGCGCAATCATCGATCCGTCTGCCGTCCTGGCTGACGGCGTCGAGGTCGGCCCGTGGTCGATCATCGGCGCAGGTGTGGAAATCGGCGAGGGTACCGTGATCGGGCCGCATGTGATCCTCAAGGGGCCGACCCGCATTGGTAAACACAATCGCATCTACCAGTTCTCTTCGGTAGGCGAAGACACCCCGGATCTGAAGTACAAGGGCGAGGAAACCCGCCTGGTGATCGGTGACCACAACGTCATCCGCGAAGGCGTGACCATTCACCGTGGCACCGTTCAGGATCGCTCGGAAACCACGCTGGGTGATCACAACCTGATCATGGCCTATGCCCACATCGGTCACGACAGTGTCATCGGCAACCACTGCATTCTGGTCAACAACACCGCGTTGGCGGGCCATGTGCATGTTGATGATTGGGCGATCCTCTCCGGTTTCACCCTGGTGCATCAGTATTGCCACATCGGCGCCCACAGCTTTTCCGGCATGGGCACGGCGATCGGCAAGGACGTTCCGGCGTTTGTCACGGTATTCGGCAACCCGGCCGAAGCCCGCAGCATGAACTTCGAAGGCATGCGCCGTCGTGGCTTCAGCGAAGATGCGATCCATGCGCTGCGTCGCGCCTATAAAACCGTCTATCGCCAAGGGCTGACGGTCGAGCAGGCGTTGGCCGAACTGGTCGAACCTTCTGCGCAGTTCCCTGAAGTCGCCGTGTTCCGCGATTCGATCCAGGCGTCGACTCGCGGCATCACCCGCTGATTATGGCCAGTCTGCGTATTGCGCTGGTGGCGGGTGAGGCTTCCGGTGACATTCTCGGCGCCGGCCTCATGCGTGCGCTCAAGGCTCAACACCCGGCGATCGAATTTATCGGCGTCGGCGGTCCGCTGATGCAGGCCGAAGGCCTGACGTCGTATTTCCCGATGGAACGCTTGTCGGTCATGGGCCTGGTGGAAGTTCTCGGTCGGCTGCGCGAGCTGCTTAAACGCCGCAAGGACCTGATCGCCACGCTGATCGCTCAGAAGCCGGACGTGTTCATTGGCATCGACGCGCCGGACTTCACCCTCAATATCGAACTCAAGCTGCGTCAGGCCGGGATCAAGACCGTGCACTACGTCAGCCCGTCGGTGTGGGCGTGGCGACAAAAGCGTGTGCTGAAGATCCGCGAAGGCTGCGACCTGATGCTCACGTTGCTGCCGTTCGAAGCCCGATTCTATGAAGAAAAAGGCGTGCCGGTGCGTTTCGTCGGCCACACCCTGGCCGATACCATTCCGCTGGAAGCCGATCGCGCCGCCGCGCGTGCCGAGCTGGGCTTGCCCGACGGGCCGCTGGTGGCCCTGATGCCGGGCAGCCGTGGCGGTGAAGTCAGTCGCCTCGGCGCGCTGTTCCTCGACACTGCCGAACGCCTGCGCGCGATGCGCCCGGGGTTGCGTTTTGTGATTCCGTGCGCCAATCCTGAGCGTCGTGAGCAAATCGAAACCCTGCTGGCCGGTCGAGATCTGCCGGTGACGCTGCTCGACGGCAAATCGCATCTGGCCTTGGCCGCCTGCAACGCCGTGTTGATCGCCTCCGGCACCGCGACCCTTGAAGCGCTGTTGTACAAGCGGCCGATGGTGGTGGCGTATCGTCTGGCGCCGCTGACGTTCTGGATCCTCAAGCGCATGGTCAAGAGTCCATACGTCTCGTTGCCGAACCTGCTCGCCCAGCGCTTGCTGGTGCCGGAGCTGTTGCAGGATGACGCAACGGTCGAGGCCTTGGCGCAGACCCTGTCACCATTGATTGACGGCGGTGAGGAACAGACCCGCGGCTTCGACGAGATCCACCGCACATTGCGGCGCGATGCTTCCAATCAGGCGGCGGACGCCGTCCTTAACCTGATCGGCGAAAAACGATGAGCAAGGCAAGCATGCAGATGGGCCTGGATTTCACCCTGGTCGCTGAAGTCGAAGAATTGGTCGCCGGTGTCGATGAAGTCGGCCGCGGCCCGTTGTGCGGTGCAGTCGTGACGGCGGCGGTAATCCTCGACCCGAACCGGCCGATCCTTGGTCTCGACGACTCGAAGAAACTCACCGAGGCCAAGCGCGAAAAGCTCTACGACGAGATTTGCGAAAAGGCCCTGAGCTGGTGCATTGCCCGTGCCGAGGTCGAAGAAATCGACGAGCTGAACATCCTCCACGCGACCATGCTGGCGATGCAGCGTGCGGTGGCCGGCCTGCACATCCAGCCGAAACTGGCGATGATCGACGGCAACCGCTGCCCGCAACTGCCGATGCGCGCTGAGGCGGTGATTCAGGGCGACGGCAAGGTGCCAGCGATCGCGGCGGCGTCGATTCTGGCCAAGGTCAGTCGCGACCGCGAAATGGCAGCGTTCGAATTGATCTATCCGGGCTACGGCATCGGCGGTCATAAAGGCTACCCGACCCCCGTTCATCTGGAAGCGTTGGCACGGCTCGGTCCGACGCCGATTCACCGCCGCTCGTTCGCCCCGGTACGCCTGGCTTACGAGGCGCTGGAAAGCCTGACGCAGGTTTAGTCGCAAGGCTGATGTTTTGTTCGAGGCCCGGTACAATCCGGGCCTTGTTGTTTCCATGTAACTGGACAGGATCACTATGCCGGCTTCATTCGTTCATCTACGCCTGCACACTGAATACTCCCTGGTCGACGGGCTGGTGCGAATCAAGCCGCTGGTCAAGGCGCTGACGGGCATGAACATGCCGGCGGTCGCGGTCACCGATCAGAACAACATGTGTTCGCTGGTCAAGTTCTATAAAAACGCCATGGGCGCAGGCATCAAGCCGATCTGCGGCGCCGACCTGTGGCTGGCGAACAAGGATCCGGATGCGCCGCTGAGCCGCATCAGCCTGTTGGTGATGAATGCCAAGGGCTATCGCAACCTGACCGAGTTGATCTCGCGCGGTTTCATTGAAGGCCAGCGCAACGGCATGGTCATCGTCGAGCGCGAGTGGGTCGCCGAGGCCAGCGAAGGCCTGATCATGCTGTCCGCCGCCAAAGAAGGCGAGATCGGCATGGCCATGATTGGCGGCAACCCGGCAGAGGCCGAGGCCTTGGCGCGCGAGTGGATGGCGGTGTTCCCGGATCGTTTCTATCTGGAAATCCAGCGCACCAACCGCCCGAACGACGAAGAGCAACTGCACGGTGCCGTGGCGCTCGCCGACAAGCTTGGCGCGCCGTTGGTGGCGACCAACGATGTGCGCTTCATCAAGCAGGAAGACTTCGCCGCCCACGAAACCCGCGTGTGCATCGGTGAGGGCCGTGCCCTCGACGATCCGCGGCGTTCGAAGAATTACAGCGATCAGCAGTACCTGAAAAGCGCCGAGGAAATGATCGAGCTGTTCAGCGACATTCCCGACGCTGTCGAAAACACCGTCGAGATCGCCAAACGCTGCAACATCGAAGTGAAACTGGGCACCCACTTTTTGCCCAACTTCCCGATTCCCGATGGCATGACCATCGACGAATATTTCCGCAAGGTCTCCTTCGACGGTCTCGAAGAACGACTGGCGGTACTGCTGCCCAAGGACACCACCGAAGATTACGAAGCCAAGCGCCAGGTCTATGTCGACCGCTTGAATTTCGAGCTGGATATCATCATCCAGATGGGCTTCCCCGGTTACTTCCTGATCGTGATGGACTTTATCCAGTGGGCCAAGAGCAACGGCGTGCCGGTCGGTCCTGGCCGGGGGTCGGGTGCCGGCTCGCTGGTGGCTTATGTCCAGAAGATTACCGATCTCGACCCGCTGGAATATGACCTGCTGTTCGAACGTTTCCTCAACCCGGAACGGGTCTCGATGCCCGACTTCGACGTCGACTTCTGTATGGACGGCCGTGACCGGGTGATCGACTACGTGGCCGAGAAGTACGGCCGCAATGCGGTCAGCCAGATCATCACGTTCGGTTCCATGGCCGCCAAGGCTGTGGTCCGCGACGTGGCGCGGGTGCAGGGCAAGTCCTACGGCCTGGCCGATCGCCTGTCGAAGATGATTCCGTTCGAAGTCGGCATGACCCTGGAAAAAGCCTACGAGCAGGAAGAAATCCTGCGTGACTTCATCAAGGTCGATGAAGAAGCGGCGGAAATCTGGGAAATGGCGCGCAAGCTCGAGGGCGTGGTGCGTAACGTCGGTAAACACGCCGGTGGTGTGGTCATCGCGCCGACCAAGCTGACCGACTTCTCGCCGATCTACTGCGACGAGGCCGGCGACGGTCTGGTGACCCAGTTCGACAAGGACGACGTTGAGGCGGCCGGTCTGGTGAAGTTCGACTTCCTCGGCCTGCGAACCCTGACGATCATCGACTGGGCGCTGAAAACCATCAACCGCGACCGCGCCAAGGTCAACGAGCCGCCACTGGATATCGCGTTTATCCCGCTGGACGACAAACCGACCTACACGCTGCTGCAAAAAGCCGAAACCACGGCGGTGTTCCAGCTTGAGTCGCGGGGCATGAAAGAGCTGATCAAAAAGCTCAAGCCCGACTGCCTGGAAGACTTGATCGCACTGGTGGCACTGTTCCGTCCAGGTCCGCTGCAATCGGGCATGGTGGACGACTTCATCAACCGTAAGCACGGTCGCGCCGAATTGGCCTACCCGCACTCGGATTACCAGTACGACGGCCTCAAGCCAGTCCTGGCACCGACTTACGGCATCATCCTGTACCAGGAACAGGTGATGCAGATTGCCCAGGTCATGGCCGGTTACACCCTCGGCGGTGCGGACATGCTGCGGCGAGCCATGGGTAAGAAAAAACCCGAAGAAATGGCCAAGCAGCGCGGCGGCTTCATTGAAGGTTGTGCGACCAACGGCATCGACGCCGATCTGGCCGGTAACATTTTCGACCTGGTGGAAAAATTCGCCGGTTACGGCTTCAACAAATCCCACTCCGCCGCCTACGGCCTGGTGTCGTACCAGACCGCCTGGCTGAAAGCCCACTATCCGGCGCCGTTCATGGCCGCGGTACTCTCGGCGGATATGCACAACACCGACAAGGTCGTGACCTTGATCGAAGAAGTGCGCACGATGAAGCTGCGCCTCGACGCGCCGGACGTGAACACCTCTGAGTTCAAGTTCACGGTGAACGACGACGGCCGCATCGTCTACGGCCTCGGCGCGATCAAAGGCGTCGGTGAAGGTCCGGTGGAAGCGATCACTGAAGCGCGTCAGGCCGGTCCGTTCAAGGATCTGTTCGATTTCTGCGCCCGCGTCGACCTCAAACGCATCAACAAGCGCACCCTCGACGGTTTGATCCGCAGCGGTGCCCTGGATCGTCTGGGCCCGTACTTCCATGACGAGCAAAAGGCTTATCAGGCCAACATCGACCGCAACCGCGCCGTGCTGCTGGCGGCGATGGAAGAGGCGATCAAGGCTGCCGAGCAGACCGCGCGTACCCACGACTCCGGTCACGCCGACTTGTTTGGCGGCTTGTTCGTCGAGGAAGACGCCGATGTTTACGCCAGCCATCGCAAGGCCAAGGAGCTGACCCTGAAGGAACGCCTCAAAGGTGAAAAAGACACCTTGGGCCTGTACCTGACCGGTCACCCGATTGACGAGTACGAAGGCGAGATTCGCCGTTTCGCCCGTCAGCGCATCATCGACCTGAAACCGGCCCGCGACACCCAGACCGTGGCGGGAATGATCATTGCCCTGCGGGTGATGAAGAACAAAAAGGGCGACAAGATGGGCTTCATCACCCTCGACGACCGCTCGGGGCGGATCGAGGCGTCGCTGTTTGCCGAAGCGTTCCATTCGGCGCAATCGCTGTTGCAGACCGACGCGATGGTGGTGGTCGAAGGCGAAGTCAGCAACGACGACTTCTCCGGCGGCCTGCGCCTGCGGGTCAAGCGGGTGATGAGCATGGAGGATGCGCGCACCAACCTGGCCGAGAGCTTGCGCCTGAAACTGCACACCCAGGACCTCAAAGGCGATCAGCTACGCTGGTTGGGTGAGTTGCTCAAGCGTCATCGTGGCGCCTGCCCGATCACCATGGAGTACACCAGCCCCGAAGCGAAGACCTTGCTGCAGTTCGGCGAGACCTGGCGGATCGACCCGGCGGATGCGTTGATTCAAGCACTGCGTGACCAGTTCGGGCGAGACAACGTCTTCCTCCAATACCGTTGACCGGCAAGTGCCATTATTGCGCTTGTGCACAACCTGAATTTTTAATCTCGACCTCAGCGCGCCTCTCCCTTAAGGTAGGGCGCGAATAGACAACCGGCCGGCCCAAGCTCATTTGGGACACGACCCAAGACGGACGCCTATGAACCCGAATTTTCTAGATTTCGAACAGCCGATCGCCGACCTGCAAGCCAAGATCGAAGAGTTGCGCTTGGTCGGTAATGACAATTCGCTGAATATCGGCGATGAGATCTCCCGCCTGCAGGACAAGAGCAGAACGCTGACCGAAGACATCTTCGGCAAGCTGACCAGCTGGCAGATCGCACGCCTGGCGCGCCACCCGAAACGCCCTTACACCCTCGATTACATCGAACACATCTTCACCGAGTTCGATGAACTGCACGGTGACCGTCACTTCTCCGACGACGCTGCCATTGTTGGTGGTATCGCCCGCCTGGAAGACCAGCCGGTGATGATCATCGGCCACCAGAAGGGCCGTGAAGTCCGCGAGAAGGTACGCCGCAACTTCGGCATGCCGCGTCCGGAAGGCTACCGCAAGGCTTGCCGTCTGATGGAAATGGCCGAGCGTTTCAAGATGCCGATCCTGACCTTCATCGACACCCCGGGCGCCTACCCTGGTATCGACGCTGAAGATCGCAACCAGAGCGAAGCGATCGCCTGGAACCTGCGTGTGATGTCGCGTCTGAAAACCCCGATCATCGCCACTGTGATCGGTGAAGGTGGTTCCGGCGGTGCGCTGGCCATCGGTGTCTGCGATCAGTTGAACATGCTGCAATATTCCACCTACGCGGTGATCTCGCCGGAAGGTTGCGCGTCGATCCTGTGGAAAACCGCAGAAAAAGCACCGGATGCCGCCGAAGCGATGGGCATCACCGCTGAGCGTCTGAAAGGCCTGGGTATTGTCGACAAGGTGATCGGCGAGCCACTGGGCGGCGCGCATCGTGATCCGGCGGCTGCTGCGGCGTCGATCCGTGCCGAGCTGAGCTCGCAACTGGCGATGCTCAAGCAGTTCGATAACGAAGCGCTGCTCAAGCGCCGTTACGATCGCCTGATGAGCTACGGTCTCTAAAGACAAGCGCTACCCCTTGTAGGAGTGAGCCTGCTCGCGATAGCGGTGTAACATTCAACCCATGTGTTGGCTGTTACACCGCTATCGCGAGCAGGCTCACTCCTACATTCGATTGGGGCAAAGAGAAAGATATGGGCCAGTCCCCGATTGATTTGCCATCCTGGCTTCTGCTGAACCTTGAGCCTTGGCGCCACGCCACTCACTGGCGCATCGCGTTTTCCGGTGGCCTCGATTCCACTGTCCTCCTGCACCTTCTTGTCACTCTGGCAAAAAACGAATCCCTCCCTGCGCTAAGCGCTATCCACATCCATCACGGTCTTCAAGCTGCGGCAGATGCGTGGCCGCAACATTGCCAAGCCGTTTGCGATGCTTGGGGTGTGCCGTTGCAAGTGCAGCGGGTGAGGGTGCAACCGGGGGCGAGCCTTGAGCGGGCGGCGCGGGATGCGCGGTATACGGTGTTCAGTTCGCTGACGCAGACCAATGAGGTGCTGCTGACCGGCCAGCACCGCGACGATCAAGCGGAAACGCTACTGTTTCGGCTGTTGCGCGGTGCCGGTGTGCGCGGGCTTGGCGGGATGCCATCGCAGCGGCCAGTGGGGCAGGGCGTGTTGGTTCGTCCGTTACTGGATGTTGGCCGCGCCGAGCTGGAACGTTATGCACAGGCTCATCAGTTGCGCTGGATCGAGGACCCGTCGAATCAGGATCAGCACTTCTCACGAAACTTTCTGCGCCAGCGGATCATGCCTGCGTTGACCGAGCGCTGGCCGCAAGCGCAGGCCAGCCTGTCGCGCACGGCTGCGCATCTGCGTGAGGCGCAAGGCTTGCTGGATGAACTGGCGCGGATCGACCTGGCACAGGCCGAAACGGCCCATGAATTCGACTGGCTGGGTGTGCCATCGCTGGCGCTGGCTCCGTTGGCCGCCTTGTCCGCCGCGCGCCAGCGAAACGCCCTCAGTCACTGGCTCGAACCGCTGACTCGTCTGCCCGACACTGACCATTGGTCGGGTTGGACCCATCTGCGCGACGCGGCCCAGGATGCTGCACCGGTCTGGCGACTGGCCGATGGCGAACTGCACCGCGGCGCTGGCCGCCTCTGGTGGCTGAGCGGCGACTGGCTGCAAGCTCCAGTGATCGGCGGCGAATGGCAGGCCCCGGCGTCAGCGCTACGCTTGCCGGGTAACGGTCGCGTCATGTTCAGTGGGCAGCCTCCCCAGGGGCCGCTGCGGATTGCTTATCGGCAGGGCGGCGAAGTGCTGCGGCTGGCCGACCGTGGTCACCGTGATTTAAAGCGCCTGCTCAACGAGCGCGCGGTGCCGGGTTTCTTGCGTGGCAGATTGCCGCTGCTGTTTCGCGGCGATGAATTACTCGCGGTGGCCAACCTGGCGGGCCTTGATGGCGATACGCACGGCGACTGGAAATTGCATTGGCAGCCAACAGACGAAGATCTAGGTTTGAGATGAAAGGGGCATTCCGGTAGACTACGCTCCCTTCTTGATACAACTTCTGTGGATTCGCCTGAATCGCAGGAGTTGCCGATTACCAAGCAGTCTTTGCTGGGCGATTCCAAAAAATGTGTAGCGAGCAACCTACCGGTGTTTCATCTGCCGGTCTGTCCCAACGCGGCGGTTTTTTTGAAAGGTGCACTGTGATTAATGCAGGTGATCGGGGGCTTCGGCCTTCCTTCGCTTTCCCCGGCGGCTCGTACCGCTTTAACGCAGACTTCTAGGGTTTTTCATGACGCGCTACATATTCGTCACGGGCGGTGTTGTTTCTTCATTGGGGAAAGGCATTGCCTCGGCTTCATTGGCGGCCATCCTGGAGGCGCGGGGGCTTAAGGTCACCATGCTTAAGCTGGATCCGTACATCAACGTCGACCCGGGCACCATGAGCCCGTTCCAGCACGGTGAAGTGTTCGTCACCCACGACGGCGCCGAGACTGACCTGGACCTGGGCCACTACGAGCGGTTCATCCGCACGACCATGACCCAGAACAACAACTTCACCACCGGCCGTGTCTACGAGCACGTGCTGCGCAAAGAGCGCCGTGGTGACTACCTGGGTGCAACCATCCAGGTGATTCCGCACATCACCGACGAAATCAAGCGCCGCATCATTAAGGGTGCCGGTGACGCTGACGTGGCAATGGTCGAAATCGGTGGCACCGTCGGTGACATCGAGTCGCAACCGTTCCTCGAGGCCATCCGTCAATTGCGTTTCGAGGTCGGCGCCAAGCGCGCGATGCTGATGCACCTGACGCTGGTGCCGTACATCGCCACCGCCGGCGAGACCAAGACCAAGCCGACCCAGCACTCCGTCAAGGAACTGCGTTCGATCGGCCTGCAGCCAGACGTGCTGGTGTGCCGCTCCGATCACCCGATCGACATCTCGTCGCGTCGCAAGATTGCGCAGTTCACCAACGTTGAAGAGCGTGCGGTCATCGCGCTGGAAGACGCCGACACCATCTACAAGATCCCGGGCATCCTGCACTCGCAGGGTCTGGACGATTTCGTCGTCGAGCGTTTCGGTCTGCAATGCGGCAGCGCCGATCTGTCCGAGTGGGAAGCGGTGGTTGACGCCAAGCTGAACCCGGAACACGAAGTGACCATCGCCATGGTCGGCAAGTACATGGAGCTGCTGGACGCCTACAAGTCGCTGATCGAAGCGATGAGCCACGCCGGTATCAGCAACCGCACCAAGGTCAATCTGCGCTACATCGATTCCGAAGACATCGAGAACCAGGGCACTGCGCTGCTCGAAGGTGTCGACGCGATTCTGGTGCCGGGCGGCTTCGGTCTGCGTGGCGTGGAAGGCAAGATTACTGCCGTTCAGTACGCTCGTGAAAACAAGGTGCCGTACCTGGGCATCTGCCTGGGCATGCAAGTGGCGGTCATTGAATTCGCCCGTAACGTGCTGGGCTGGAAAGACGCCAACTCCACCGAGTTCGATCGTGCCAGCGGCCATCCGGTTGTCGGTCTGATCACCGAGTGGGAAGACGCCACCGGCGCGGTTGAAGTGCGTACCGAATCGTCGGATCTGGGCGGCACCATGCGCCTGGGCGCTCAGGACTGCCTGCTTGAGCCAGGCTCCAAAGTGCACGACTGCTATGGCAAGGACGTGATCGTCGAACGTCACCGTCACCGCTACGAAGTGAACAACAACCTGCTGCCGCAGATCATCGAGGCCGGCCTGAAGATTTCCGGTCGCTCCGCCGATGCTGCGTTGGTCGAAGTGGTTGAAGCGCCGGACCATCCTTGGTTCGTCGCCTGCCAGTTCCACCCTGAGTTCACCTCGACACCACGTGACGGCCATCCGCTGTTCAGCGGTTTTGTCAAAGCCGCGTTGGCTCAACACCAGAAGAAGGCGTAACCCGATGGCACAGAAGATTATCCGCGTCGGCGACATCGAGATTGCCAACGACAAACCCATGGTGCTGTTCGGCGGCATGAACGTGCTGGAAAGCCGTGACATGGCCATGCAGGTTTGCGAAGAGTATGTGAAGGTCACCGAAAAACTCGGCATCCCTTACGTGTTCAAGGCCAGCTTCGACAAGGCCAACCGTTCTTCTGTGACCTCCTACCGCGGTCCTGGCCTGGAAGAGGGCATGCGCATCTTCCAGGACATCAAACAGGCCTTTGGCGTGCCGATCATCACCGACGTCCACGAGCCGGATCAGGCCGCGGTTGTTGCTGAGGTCTGCGACATCATCCAGTTGCCGGCCTTCCTGTCGCGCCAGACCGATCTGGTCGTCGCGATGGCCAAGACCAACGCCGTGATCAACATCAAGAAAGCCCAGTTCCTCGCGCCCCAGGAAATGAAACACATCCTGAACAAGTGCGTCGAAGCGGGTAACGATCAACTGATTCTCTGCGAGCGTGGTTCGAGCTTCGGCTACAACAACCTCGTGGTCGACATGCTCGGCTTCGGCATCATGAAGCAGTTCGAATACCCGGTGTTCTTCGACGTGACCCATTCGCTGCAAATGCCTGGCGGTCGTTCCGACTCCGCCGGCGGTCGCCGCGCACAGGTCACTGATCTGGCCAAGGCCGGCATGAGCCAGTCGCTGGCGGGTTTGTTCCTCGAAGCACATCCGGATCCGGACAACGCCAAATGCGACGGCCCTTGTGCCTTGCGTCTGGACAAACTGGAGCCATTCCTGGCCCAGCTCAAGGCTTTGGACGAACTGGTGAAGAGTTTTCCGACGGTAGAAACCGCGTAACGCTCGATTCTCCGGTAAAGTACCGCACGATTTGTCGCTCATGCCCTCGGGCGTGAGCGCTGTCGTCTGCAAGTCTGCCCGCTGTACTTCGCTTGCCGACGATAAAGATTTCCTCTAGCTGCGTCGTTTTCGTCAACTTTGGAGTGTTTACAACAATGGCAAAAATCGTCGACATCAAAGGTCGTGAAGTTCTCGACTCCCGTGGCAATCCCACCGTGGAAGCGGACGTGCTTCTCGACAACGGCATCATCGGCAGCGCCTGCGCGCCGTCCGGTGCATCCACTGGCTCGCGTGAAGCACTCGAGCTGCGTGATGGCGACAAGAGCCGTTACCTGGGCAAGGGCGTGCTCAAAGCGGTAGCCAACATCAACGGTCCGATCCGCGATCTGCTGCTGGGCACCGACCCAAGCGACCAGAAAGCCCTCGACCACGCGATGATCAAGCTCGACGGTACCGAAAACAAAGCGACCCTGGGCGCCAACGCCATCCTCGCGGTGTCCCTGGCTGCGGCCAAGGCGGCTGCTCAGGATCAGGACCTGCCGCTGTACGCACACATCGCCAACCTCAACGGCACCCCGGGTGTGTACTCGATGCCGGTGCCGATGATGAACATCATCAACGGTGGCGAGCACGCCGATAACAACGTCGACATCCAGGAATTCATGGTGCAGCCGGTGGGCGCCAAGTCGTTTTCGGAAGGTCTGCGCATGGGCACCGAGATTTTCCATCACTTGAAAGCCGTGCTGAAGGCCCGTGGCCTGAGCACTGCCGTTGGCGACGAAGGCGGTTTCGCACCGAACCTGGCGTCCAACGAAGACGCGCTGAAAGTGATCTCCGAAGCCGTGGCCAACGCCGGTTACAAGCTGGGCACCGACGTGACCCTGGCGCTGGACTGCGCCGCGAGCGAGTTCTACGAAGACGGCAAATACAACCTGTCCGGCGAAGGCCAGGTGTTCACCGCTGAAGGTTTCGCCGACTACCTCAAGGGCCTGACCGAGCGCTACCCGATCATCTCCATCGAAGACGGCCTGGACGAGTCCGACTGGGCTGGCTGGAAAATCCTCACCGACAAGATCGGCGAGAAAACCCAGCTGGTCGGCGACGACCTGTTCGTGACCAACACCAAGATCCTGAAAGAAGGCATCGATAAAAAGATCGCCAACTCGATCCTGATCAAGTTCAACCAGATCGGCACCCTGACCGAAACCCTGGAAGCCATCCAGATGGCCAAGGCTGCCGGTTACACCGCAGTGATCTCGCACCGTTCCGGCGAAACCGAAGATTCGACCATTGCCGACCTGGCTGTTGGTACCTCGGCTGGCCAGATCAAGACCGGTTCGCTGTGCCGTTCCGACCGTGTTTCCAAGTACAACCAACTGCTGCGTATCGAAGAGCAGTTGAACGGCAAGGCCAAGTACAACGGTCGCGCCGAGTTCCGCGGTTAAGCGCAACCTGATCAAAGGACACCGGATTGTGTCGAAAAAGTCGTGACAGCGATGGATTTGCCACTAATCTGATGCCTTAAGCACAAGCCTGGACCTTTCCAGGCTTCGTGCTATCAGATGCTTCAAAGTTGTGGCGTGGCTGTCTTTTTTCACTGGATACCTGATATTCGATGCGCAGTCCTTACTGGTTGTTTCTCGTTTTGCTCTTGCTGCTGGCCGGTCTGCAGTACCGCCTGTGGGTGGGCAATGGCAGTCTGGCGCAGGTCGCCGAGCTGAAACAGCAGATTGCCGACCAACACGCCGAGAACGAAGGCCTGCTGGAGCGCAACCGGGTCATGGACGCCGAAGTCAGCGAACTGAAAAAGGGCATGGAGACCGTTGAAGAGCGGGCTCGTCACGAACTGGGCATGGTCAAGGACGGCGAAACCCTTTACCAGTTGGCCCAATGATCGATTCTCTGCCGGCCTTCTGGGCCGTGATTCCTGCCGCGGGCGTCGGTGCCCGGATGGCCGCGGACCGTCCCAAGCAATACCTGCAACTGGGCGGGCGCACAATTCTTGAACACAGCCTCGGCTGTTTCCTTGATCACCCAAGCCTGAAGGGGCTGGTGGTCAGTCTCGCTGTTGACGACCCTTATTGGCCGCACCTGGCGTGCGTCAACGATCCGCGGATTCAGCGGGTTGACGGCGGAGCGGAGCGTTCTGGCTCGGTGCTCAACGCCTTGCTGCATCTGCATGCGCACGGTGCTGATGACGAAGATTGGGTGCTGGTGCACGATGCGGCACGGCCGAACCTGAGTCGCGACGATCTCGACAAACTGCTCGCCGACCTGGCTGATGACCCGGTGGGCGGCCTGTTGGCCGTGCCTGCCCGCGACACGCTTAAACGCGTCGATAAAAACGGGCGCGTGGTTGAAACCGTGGATCGCAGCGTGATCTGGCAGGCGTATACGCCGCAGATGTTTCGCCTCGGCGCGTTGCATCGGGCGTTGGCCGACAGTCTGGTGGCGGATGCCGTGATTACCGATGAAGCTTCGGCGATGGAGTGGGCCGGTCTGGCGCCGCGCCTCATCGAGGGGCGGGCAGATAACCTCAAGGTGACCCGGCCTGAAGATCTGGAGTGGTTGCGCCAGCGGTGGGCTAATCGCCGCTGAGTGCTGTGTGTCGGTCAAACCGCCATCGCGAGCAGGCTCACTCCTACATTTTGAAATGCATTCCCCTGTAGGAGCGAGCCCTGCTCGCGATAGCGCCCGTCCGGGCAACACATGATTTACTCCCTGTACTCCGGCCGCTCAGCCAACCCCACCTTCAAAAAGTCCACCAACTTGCGCACCTTCGGCGACAAATGCCGCTGCTGCGGATACAACGCCCACACCGCCGTATTCGGCGGCTGGTGCGCCTCCAGCAAGGAAATCAACGCGCCGCTGTGCAAATGTTCAAGCACGTAGTAATCCGGCAGTTGACACAATCCCACCCCTTGCAGCGCCGCGTCCAATACCGCCTGCCCACTGTTGCAACGCCAGTTGCCCTGCACCCGCTGGGAAAATTCCCGCCCGTTCTGTTCCAGTTGCCAGATGTCCGAGCTGCCAATCAGGCAATTATGCCGACTCAGCTCCGACAAACTGTGTGGGCGACCGTACCGTTCCAGGTAGGACGGCGATGCGCACAGGTACATGCGCCGTGGTGCCAGGCGAGTGGCGACCAGTCGCGAATCCTGCAGCCGGCCGAGGCGGATTGCCAAGTCCAGACCCTCGTGCACCAGGTCCAGTTGGCGATTGCTCAGTTCGATATCGATGCGCAGTTGCGGGTAAAGCCCCATGAATCGCGTCACCAGCGGCACGATAAACCGTTCGCCATAGGCCACGGCACAGGTCATGCGCAGCATGCCTTTCGGTTCACTGGTCAGGTCGCCAACCGCGCGCAACGCCTCTTCGCGGCCATCCTGCAAGCGCTGACAATGCTGGAGGAAAGTCTGCCCTGCCTCGGTCAGCGTCACCCGCCGGGTGCTGCGATACAGCAGGCGCGTCTGTAAACGTTCCTCCAGCCGGACGATTTGGCGACTGACGTGCGAGGACGAAACCCCGAGTCGCTCTGCCGCTGCGGTGAATTGGCTGCATTCGGCGACGGCAACGAACTCGTCGATGCCTTCCCAACGGTTTTCCGACATGAAGATTGTCCCTGTACAGCAATAATATTTTGCATTTGTTCGGATTATTAATCACTGAGCGCTGAACTACACTGTTTGTCTGTTTTATATTCATTGGATTCACTGGAGAGTCAGCATGATCAAGTCACGCGCCGCCGTTGCCTTCGAGGCCAAGAAGCCGCTGGAAATCGTAGAAGTCGATGTCGCCATGCCCAAGGCGGGTGAAGTGCTGCTGCGCGTTGTCGCTTCCGGGGTTTGCCACACGGACGCCTACACCTTGTCCGGCGCCGATCCGGAAGGCATCTTCCCGTCGATCCTCGGTCACGAAGGTGGCGCCATCGTTGAGGCCATTGGCGAGGGCGTGACCTCGGTCGCTGTAGGCGATCACGTCATTCCGCTGTACACCCCGGAATGCGGCCAGTGCAAATTCTGCAAGTCGGGCAAGACCAACCTGTGTCAGGCGATTCGTGCGACCCAGGGCAAGGGCTTGATGCCTGACGGCACGTCGCGTTTTTCCTACAAGGGCGAAACGATTTTCCACTACATGGGCACCTCGACGTTCTCGGAATACTCCGTGCTGCCGGAAATTTCCGTGGCCAAGATCGCCAAGGACGCGCCGCTGGAGAAGGTCTGCCTGCTCGGCTGCGGTGTCACCACCGGCATCGGTGCGGTGATTAATACCGCCAAGGTCAAACCAGGCGACACCGTGGCCATCTTCGGCCTCGGCGGTATCGGTCTGTCCGCCGTGATCGGCGCAGTGAAAGCCAAGGCTGCACGGATCATCGCGATCGACATCAACCCGGCCAAATTCGAAATCGCCAAACAACTGGGTGCCACCGATTGCGTGAATCCGAAGGACTTCGATCGTCCGATCCAGGAAGTCATCGTCGACATGACCGATGGCGGCGTCGACTTCTCCTTCGAGTGCATCGGCAACGTGCAACTGATGCGCGCCGCGCTTGAATGCTGCCACAAAGGCTGGGGCGAGTCGGTGATCATCGGCGTTGCCGGCGCCGGCCAGGAAATCGCTACCCGGCCGTTCCAGTTGGTCACCGGTCGCGTCTGGCGCGGTTCGGCGTTCGGCGGCGTGCGTGGCCGTAGCGAATTGCCAAGCTACGTCGATATGGCCCAGAGCGGCGAAATCCCGCTGGACACTTTCATCACCCACACCATGGGCTTGGAAGATATCAACAAGGCGTTCGATCTGATGCATGAAGGCAAGAGCATCCGCACAGTCATTCATTTCTAAGGAGCAGCGACAAGCTACAAGCCATTAGCTGCAAGCAGGCGCAACGCCCTCTTGCAGCTTGACGCTCGCAGCTTGCGGCTGAAGTGCTATGAATCTGGAAAACATTTCCTGTCAGAAGAGTTTCGGCGGTTGGCACAAGCGCTATCGCCATCGCTCCGAGGTGCTTGATTGCGACATGGTGTTCGCCGTGTACCTGCCGCCGCAGGCAGAGCAGGGCGGCCAGCTACCGGTGCTGTACTGGTTGTCGGGTTTGACCTGCACCGATGAGAACTTCATGCAAAAGGCCGGTGCGATGCGCATGGCCGCCGAGCTCGGGCTGATCATCGTTGCGCCAGACACCAGCCCGCGTGGCCCGGATGTTCCGGACGATGCGGACAAGGCTTGGGATTTTGGCCTCGGCGCCGGGTTTTATCTGAATGCCACGCAGGAACCCTGGGCACGCCACTATCGGATGCATGACTATGTCGTGCAGGAATTGCCTTCACTGGTTGAAGCGCATTTCCCCGCTTCCGACAAACGCAGCATCAGCGGCCACTCCATGGGCGGTCACGGTGCTTTGGTGTGTGCATTGCGCAATCCGGGGCGTTACCTGTCGGTTTCGGCGTTTTCGCCGATTACCCATCCGATTGATTGCCCTTGGGGTCAGAAAGCCTTCTCTCATTACCTGGGCGAAGACCGTTCCAAGTGGAAAGAGTGGGACGCCTGTGCGCTGATCGCGGAGGCCTCGGAGAAGCTGCCGCTGCTGGTCGATCAAGGTGATCGCGACGATTTCCTCGCCTCCCAGCTCAAACCCGAAGCGCTGCAACAAGCGGCGAAACAGGCGGGCCACCCGCTGACGTTGCGCCTGCAACCGGGCTACGACCATAGCTATTTCTTCATCTCAAGCTTTATTGACGACCACTTGCAGCATCACGCGCGCGCTCTAGGCGCCTAATGTCTGACAAAGCAGGTAGAATCACGCCCTGACAAAAATCGGGGCGTTTTTTTTATGCGTATTGGCCACGGCTATGATGTGCACCGTTTCGCTGAAGGCGATTTCATTACTCTGGGCGGGGTGCAGATTGCACACAGCTTCGGGCTGCTCGCTCATTCCGACGGTGACGTCCTGCTGCACGCCTTGAGCGATGCCTTGCTCGGCGCTGCGGCGCTGGGTGATATCGGCAAACACTTCCCGGACACCGACCCGCAATTCAAGGGCGCCGACAGTCGAATACTGCTGCGTCATGTGGTCAGCCTGATCCATGCCAAGGGCTGGAAGGTCGGTAACGTCGATAACACCATTGTTGCCCAGGCGCCGAAGATGGCCCCGCATATCGAATCGATGCGCGCGCTGATCGCTGCGGATCTTCAAGTTGAGTTGGATCAAGTGAACGTGAAAGCTACCACTACCGAAAAGCTCGGCTTTGTCGGTCGCGAAGAAGGCATCGCCGTGCATTCCGTTGCCTTGTTGCTGCGCGCATGAATGAACTGCAATTGCTCGGCCCACGGGCTTACGGTGAACCCCTCGGCACAGCGGTACTGAAAGCCATTGCCGAAGATTTCCAGGTCGATGAAGTTCTGGATATTCCGTTCAGTGGCGACGGCGAACACCTGTGGATCTGGGTGGAAAAGCGTGGCTTGAATACCGAAGAAGCAGCACGGCGAATCGCCAAGGCCGCCGGCGTGCCGTTGCGCACGGTCAGTTATGCCGGCCTCAAGGATCGTCAGGCCCTGACCCGCCAGTGGTTCAGCGTGCAACTACCCGGCAAGGCCGATCCGGATCTGTCGGCGGCGGAAAACGACACGTTGAAGATCCTCAAGACCACGCGCCACAAGCGCAAGCTGCAACGCGGCGCGCACTCGGCCAATGGCTTCACCTTGCGCCTGACTCAGTTCAGCGGCGACGGGGCTGCGCTGGATCAGCGCCTGCAACTGATCGCCAGACAAGGTATTCCCAATTATTTCGGCGCCCAGCGTTTCGGTCATGACGGCGGCAACGTCGTCGATGCGCGGGCGTGGGCGGCGCGCAAGGCCTTGCCGGAACAGCGCAACGTACGTTCGCGTTTGCTGTCGACGGCGCGCAGCTTTCTGTTCAATCAGGTGCTGGCGGCGCGCGTCGCTGATGGCACCTGGCAGCGTGCGCTGGTCGGCGATCTGCTCGCGTTCACTGACAGCCGCAGCTTTTTCCCGGCCGGTGAAGCCGAGTGCAGCGACCCGCGACTGGCGATTCTCGATCTGCATCCGACCGGTCCGCAGTGGGGGGCAGGTGACTCTCCGGCCACAGGGACAGTCCATGATCTGGAGCAGGGGATCGCCGCGCGTGAAGCGGATCTGCGTGATTGGTTGATTCACGCGGGCATGAGCCACGAACGTCGCATCCTGCGACTGCCCATTGGCGGGTTGACGTGGCATTATCCCCAGCCTGACATTCTGCAACTGGAATTCGTCCTCCCGGCCGGATGCTTCGCCACCGTATTGGTGCGCGAACTCGTTGATCTGGTGCCGGTGGGGCAGACGGACAGCCCATGCGTATTCTGATTTCTAACGACGATGGGGTAACCGCACCCGGTCTCGCCGCGCTTTATGCTGCGCTGGCGGATTACACCGAGTGCGTGGTTATCGCCCCCGAGCAGGACAAAAGCGGCGCCAGCAGTTCGCTGACGCTCGACCGTCCGCTGCACCCGCAATACCTGGCCAATGGCTTCATCAGCCTCAATGGCACGCCGACCGACTGTGTGCACCTGGGCCTTAACGGTCTGCTGGAGCGCGAAGCGGACATGGTCGTTTCCGGCATCAATCTCGGCGCCAACCTTGGCGATGATGTGCTGTATTCCGGGACGGTGGCGGCGGCCCTGGAGGGACGTTTCCTCGAACGCCCCTCGTTTGCCTTTTCGCTGGTCTCGCGTCAGGTGGATAACCTGCCGACGGCGGCCTACTTTGCGCGCAAACTGGTCGAGGCCCATGCCGGGCTCGATTTGCCGCCGCGCACGGTGCTCAACGTGAATATTCCCAATCTGCCGATCGATCACATCCGTGGCATCCAGCTGACCCGACTCGGCCATCGCGCCCGGGCGGCGGCACCGATGAAAGTGGTCGACCCGCGTGGCAAGGCCGGTTACTGGATTGCAGCGGCCGGCGATGCCGAAGACGGCGGCCCGGGGACGGACTTCCATGCAGTGATGCAAGGCTACGTTTCCATCACCCCGTTGCAGCTCGATCGCACCTTCAACGATGCCTTCAGAAGTCTTGACGGTTGGCTGGGAGGACTCGGCTGATGGCGCGTGAACACGAAGATCGCCTGCGTAGCGGCATCGGCATGACGTCCCAGCGCACACGCGAGCGCCTGATCCAGCGCCTGTATGAAGAAGGCGTGAGCAACGCCAAGGTGCTGGAGGTTATTCGGCGAACGCCGCGTCACCTGTTCGTCGATGAGGCGCTGGCCCATCGCGCTTATGAAGACACCGCATTGCCGATTGGCAACAACCAGACCATTTCCCAGCCTTATATGGTGGCGCGCATGAGCGAGCTGCTGCTGGAAGCGGGGCCGCTGGATAAAGTACTGGAAATCGGTACCGGCTCCGGTTATCAGACGGCGGTGCTGTCGCAACTGGTCGAACGGGTGTTCTCGGTCGAGCGCATCAAGGTGCTGCAGGATCGCGCCAAGGAACGTCTGGTCGAACTGAACCTGCGCAACGTGGTGTTTCGCTGGGGCGATGGCTGGGAAGGCTGGCCGGCGCTGGCACCGTACAACGGCATTATCGTCACGGCGGTCGCAACCGATGTACCGCAAGCCTTGCTCGATCAACTGGCCCCAGGCGGGCGCATGGTGATTCCGGTCGGGTCGGGCGAGGTGCAACAACTGATGCTGATCGTGCGCGAAGAACACGGCTTTTCCCGCCACGTTCTGGGCGCTGTGCGCTTCGTGCCTTTGCTCAATGGGCCACTGGCCTGAGCATTTGTTTGCCGCTGTTGAATTCCTTTCAACGGCCTCGGTCTTACAGCGGCAATGTCGGATTAAACGTAGCGTATTGCCAGCTGGCAAACGTGTGCGCACAGCGATTTCGCTTCATTAAGGGTAAAGCCGGTTCTGCCCGTTATACTTGCGACATTTGATGCCGGGTACCGGTATCACACATTTTTCAGCCACCACATAGGGAGCGGCGGGTGAGTCTCAGAGTCATTGCGCAGCGTATGGGTAACACGAGCTTTCAGCGCCTGGTGACTGGCCTTGTCTTGAGCACCCTGCTGGTCGGTTGCTCCAGCACCAAATCGAGCAACGTGAGTGTCGTCGATCGCAACAAGGCGGTGGCCCAGCGGCCGACCGTAACGACCGGGCAGTATGTAGTCCGTCCGGGCGACACGCTGTTTTCGATCGCGTTTCGCTACGGCTGGGACTACAAAGCCCTCGCCGCGCGGAACAATATTCCTACGCCGTATACGATCCACCCGGGTCAGACAATTCGCTTTGACGGGCGTAGCGGATCAACGTCGACAGCCGTGGTGAGAAACACCAGTTCTTCGCCTTCTTCGTCGAGCAAAACCACAGTAATCCGGCGCCAGGCCAATGGCACGACGACCACCACAACCACCGGTTCTGCCGGGGCTGTACCGTCCGTCGCGAACAAGCCAACCCCTGCACCATTGCCTCGGGCAGGGCCAGCCCCGACCGGCTGGGGATGGCCATCTAATGGCATTCTTATTGGAAAATTCTCTTCAAACGGTAGTTTGAATAAAGGAATTGATATCGCCGGAGATTTGGGACAGCCTGTTTTAGCTGCGTCTGATGGGACGGTCGTATACGCCGGGAGTGGCTTAAGGGGCTACGGCGAATTGGTCATCATCAAACACAGCGAAACCTACGTCAGTGCCTACGGTCACAACCGCAGGCTGTTGGTTCGGGAGGGACAGCAGGTCAAGGTCGGACAGACAATTGCCGAAATGGGGTCGACGGGTACGGACCGGGTGAAACTGCACTTTGAGATTCGCCGCCAAGGTAAACCTGTGGATCCGCTGCAGTTCCTGCCAAGACGTTGATTTGTAAGCCAGCCTGTTCCGTCGCGTAGAGGGGACAGGCTCCAGCGCTGCCAAGGATAAAGGCGTCGCTTGAGCTTGGGGTCGAACTCACCAAAGGACTATAACAATGGCTCTCAGTAAAGAAGTGCCGGAGTTTGACATCGACGATGAGGTTCTCCTTATGGAGACCGGCATCGATTCGGATTCGATGTTGAATGATGAAGGGGCTGCTCCACCTTCCGTTCGTTCCAGATCCAAACACTCCGTTTCACTTAAACAACACAAGTACATCGACTACACGCGTGCACTTGATGCCACGCAGTTGTATCTCAACGAAATCGGCTTTTCCCCATTGCTCTCCCCGGAGGAAGAAGTTCATTTTGCGCGCTTGTCGCAAAGTGGCGATCCGGCCGGGCGCAAGCGCATGATTGAAAGTAACCTGCGGCTGGTGGTCAAAATCGCCCGGCGTTACGTCAATCGGGGCCTGTCGCTCCTGGATCTGATCGAAGAGGGCAACCTCGGGCTGATCCGCGCGGTGGAAAAGTTCGATCCCGAGCGCGGTTTCCGCTTCTCGACCTACGCGACCTGGTGGATTCGTCAGACCATCGAGCGCGCCATCATGAATCAGACCCGAACCATCCGGTTGCCGATTCATGTGGTCAAGGAGCTCAACGTGTACCTGCGGGCCGCACGGGAGCTGACGCAAAAGCTCGACCACGAACCTTCACCCGAAGAAATCGCCAACCTGCTGGAAAAACCGGTAGGCGAGGTCAAGCGCATGCTTGGCCTGAACGAACGGGTTTCTTCGGTCGACGTCTCGCTGGGTCCGGATTCGGATAAAACCCTGCTGGACACCCTCACCGATGATCGTCCGACCGATCCCTGCGAACTGCTGCAGGACGACGATCTGTCCCAGAGCATCGATCAGTGGCTGTCCGAGCTGACCGACAAACAGCGCGAGGTGGTGATACGCCGCTTCGGCCTGCGCGGTCATGAAAGCAGCACGCTGGAGGATGTAGGTCTGGAAATCGGCCTGACCCGGGAACGGGTACGGCAGATCCAGGTAGAAGGCCTCAAGCGTCTTCGTGAAATTCTTGAGAAGAATGGCCTGTCGAGCGAGTCGCTGTTTCAATAAGCACTTGAGCGGCCGCCCGCGAAAAGCCCCGACTGGTTCGACCAGTCGGGGCTTTTTGTTTTTGCGTTGAGGAAAAGACCGACCCGGCACGAGCGAGGCACCGGACCAGCGGTCGGCACTTTCTGCGTTTGTAGTCTCCTGCTGTAAGCCATTGCTTACTGTGTCGTAAGTGTTCGTTATTTTTACACAGTGGCAGACGTCTATCGCGGCTGTGGGTACGGCTTAACCTATTGATTTGAAATGTTATTTTTTTATGTTAAGGGCTGATGACACCGCAGTCGCGCGCTCAGCGCCGATTGCTCCCGCCGGGGAACTCTCTAATATCTGAGTTGTGTCGACGGACGGACACGCCCTTTACGGATGAAGGGAACGGACATCGCAGGACGCGATTCATCAGGACGATGAAAAGGAATACAGGGAATAGGGAAAAAATGTGGGCGGGTCATACCGCCCCTTTTTTCGTCTGCAGAAAAGTAGAACCTTCAAAAAGCAAAAAGGCCCGCGAGGGCCTTTTAAATCGAGCGCGGGGAAGATCAGCGTTCGAGGTCAGCAATTTTACCGGTCTTGCCATCCCACTCTTCAGCACCCGGCAACGGATCTTTCTTTTCAGTAATATTCGGCCAGATATCCGCCAGCTCGGCATTGAGCTCAATGAAGTTTTCCATGCCAGCCGGAATCTCGTCTTCCGAGTAGATCGCCACGGCTGGGCACTCTGGTTCACACAGCGCGCAGTCGATGCACTCATCCGGGTGAATCACCAGGAAGTTCGGGCCTTCGTAAAAGCAGTCCACCGGACAGACTTCTACGCAGTCGGTGTACTTGCACTTGATGCAGTTGTCGGTGACGACGAAGGTCATTTCTAATTCTCTCCTCAGGCGGCGGCAGCGTTGCCCCTTCACGGTTGGGGTCGCCAGGTTCGGGAGCGATACCTGCCAGCCAGGCTATTAGCCGGCAGCATCCCAAACCGCGCGAGATTCTAACAGCTTGAAGCCGTTTGCGTTATATCCGCTTCTTTAGTGCTTATATCCGCTTCTTCAGTGCATAAAGCATTTCGAGCGCACGGCGGGGCGTCATGTCGTCCAGATCCACTTTTGCCAGTTCGTCGAGTACCGGGTGCGGCAGGCTGGCGAACATGTCGCTTTGCTGCGGTGTCGACGGTTTGCCTTTGGCGGCCGGTTTCGGTGCCTCGTGAGGCAGGGCGGTGTCTTCCAGACGGCTCAAATGCTCACGGGCGCGCACGATGACTTCGCTGGGTACGCCGGCCAGTTGTGCCACCGCCAAGCCATAGCTCTGGCTGGCCGGTCCGGGCAGGACGTGATGCAGAAACACGATGCGCTCGTTGTGCTCGGTTGCATTGAGATGCACGTTGGCTACCAGAGGTTCGGCCTCCGGCAGTACCGTCAGTTCAAAGTAGTGCGTAGCGAACAGCGTATACGCACGCAGATGGGCCAGACGCTCGGCGGCCGCCCATGCCAGGGACAGGCCGTCAAAGGTGCTGGTGCCGCGTCCGACTTCGTCCATCAGCACCAGGCTGCGCTCGGTGGCGTTGTGAAGAATGTTGGCGGTTTCGCTCATTTCCACCATAAAGGTCGAGCGTCCGCCGGCGAGGTCATCACTGGAGCCGATTCGGGTGAAGATGCGGTCGACCAGCGACAATTCACAGCTCGCTGCCGGGACAAAGCTGCCGATGTGCGCGAGCAGCACGATGAGTGCGGTCTGCCGCATGTAAGTGGATTTACCGCCCATGTTCGGCCCGGTGATCACCAGCATCCGCGTGTTGTCATCAAGGCTCAGGTCGTTGGCCACGAACGGCGTCGTCAGCACTTGCTCGACCACCGGGTGACGACCCTGAGTAATGCGCATGCACGGTTCGCTGACAAAACGCGGGCAGTTCAGGTCAAGATTCAGCGCCCGTTCGGCGAGGTTGCTCAGCACGTCCAGTTCGGCCAGTGCGCCGGCGGTGTCCTGCAGCGGTGGTAGCTGACTGATCAGGTCTTCAAGCAGCGCCTCGTAGAGCATTTTCTCCCGTGCCAGCGCCCGACTCTTCGCCGACAGCGCTTTGTCTTCGAACTCTTTCAATTCCGGGGTGATAAAACGCTCGGCGCCCTTCAGCGTCTGCCGGCGGATGTAGTCCGCTGGAGCCGATTCAGCCTGCTTGCTCGGCAGTTCGATGAAGTAGCCATGAATACGGTTATAACCGACCTTCAGATTCGCCAGACCGGTGCGGGCTTTCTCGCGGGTCTCCAGATCAATCAGGAACTGGCCGGCGTTTTCGCTCAGCGATTGCAGTTCGTCGAGTTCGCTGTCGTACCCGGTTTTCAACACGCCGCCGTCGCGGATGACCGCCGGCGGGTTGTCGATAATGGCTTTTTCCAGCAGCGCGGCGAGGTCCGGGTAGGTGCTGGTGATCGTTGCCAGCGATTGCAGGTGCGGCGCTTCCAGGTCAGCCATTGCTACTTGCAGCTCAGGCAGGGCGCCAAGGGCATCGCGTAAACGGGCAAGGTCCCGGGGGCGCGCATTGCGCAAACCGATTCGCGCGAGAATTCGCTCGATGTCGCCAATTTCCTTGAGCTGCGGCTGCAGTTTTTCGAATCGATAGCCGTCGAGCAGGCAACGGATCGAACTCTGCCGCGCCAGCAGCACGGTGAGATCGCGCAGCGGGCGGTTCAACCAGCGGGTCAGCAAGCGGCTGCCCATGGCGGTCTGGCAGCGATCCACCACCGATTGCAGGGTGTTGTCGCGACCGCCGGCCAGGTTGGTGTCGAGTTCCAGATTGCGTCGGCTGGCGCCGTCGAGCACCACGGTGTCATCAAGGCGCTCATGGCGCAGGCTGCGCAGGTGGGGCAGGGCGGTGCGCTGGGTTTCCTTGGCGTACGCCAACAGGCAACCGGCGGCGCCGATGGCCAGGGTCAGGTTCTCGCAACCGAAACCCTTCAGGTCTTGGGTGGAGAACTGCTGGCAAAGACTTTTCAACGCCGAATCACGTTCGAAATCCCACGGCGCGCGACGACGGACCCCGCGACGTTTTTCCGCCGGCAGGTCTTTCGGCCAGTCATCGGGGATCAGCAGTTCCACCGGGTTGACCCGCTCCAGTTCCGCCAGCAGGTTTTCCCAGCCCTTGATCTCCAGCACGCTGAAGTTGCCGCTGGTGATGTCCAGCACCGCCAGGCCGAACAGGCGTTCGTCACCCAGTACCGCCGCGATCAGGTTGTCGCGACGCTCGTCGAGCAGCGCTTCATCGCTGACTGTGCCCGGCGTGATGATCCGCACCACCTGACGTTCCACCGGACCCTTGCTGGTGGCCGGGTCGCCGACTTGCTCACAAATCACCACCGACTCGCCGAGCTTGACCAGTTTCGCCAGGTAACCTTCCGCTGCATGGTAAGGAATCCCACACATCGGAATCGCCTGACCCGCCGACTGCCCGCGCGCGGTCAGGGTGATGTCGAGCAATTTGGCCGCCTTCTTCGCGTCTTCGTAGAAGATCTCGTAGAAGTCGCCCATGCGGTAGAACATCAGCTGATCCGGGTGCTGGTTCTTCAGGCGCCAGTATTGCTGCATCATCGGAGTGTGGGAGGACAGGTCAGAGACGGCTTTATTCATCGGATTGTCAGGCAACTCGTTAAAAGATGTAGGGCAAAAGCAAGGGCAACGGCCGGGCTTTTCCGTAATGGACGCAAGGTTACCATGGGCAGTCGGCGGGACGCAGGCATCACGGTCGGGAGACAGCTTTCTGCTTGAAAATGGTGATTTATGCATCTTTTATGCAAATCAGCATTTGTCTTCCGCAAAAACTTCAAGCACTATGCGCGTTATGCAAAAACGCAACGTATCCTCCGTCTTAAGAGCACTGCTCGATCAACACGGGATCTCCCCCACGGAGCTTCACCGTCGTACCGGCGTGCCGCAATCCACGCTCTCGCGAATTCTCAGCGGGAAGATCGTCGATCCTTCGGATAAACATATTTCGAAGATCGCCGAATACTTCAATGTAAGCACCGATCAGCTGCGCGGGCGCGCAGACGTCGCTCAGTCGGCGGCTGGCGCGCGCGATGACATGCATGCAGAACTCAAGGACATAAGCCTGTGGGACGACGATACCCCTGTCGATGATGACGAGGTGTCGGTGCCCTTTCTACGTGAGGTTGAATTGGCTGCTGGATCAGGAAGATTCGTCATCGAAGAGAGCGAACGCTCTAGCCTGCGCTTCGGCAAGCGCAGCCTGCGCCATAACGGCGTGCAGTTCGACCAGGCCAAATGCGTGACGGTGCGTGGCAACAGCATGTTGCCGGTGTTGCGTGACGGCGCCACGGTCGGCGTAAATGCGGGTAAATGCGGGATCGGCGACATCATCGATGGTGATCTTTACGCGATCAATCACAACGGCCAACTGCGCGTGAAGCAGCTCTACCGTCTGCCCACCGGCATTCGTCTGCGCAGCTTCAATCGGGATGAGCATCCGGATGAGGACTACAGCTTCCAGGAAATCCAGGAAGAACAGATCGTGATCCTCGGTCACGTCTTCTGGTGGGGCATGTACGCCCGCTGACCTTTCGCGATTCAACTGAAACCTGCCGCCCGGCAGGTTTTTTTTCGCCTGCACAAAACACTCCAGCCCTTGCCCAGCGCGGCCCTCATGCGTCAGTGCATTTATTTCGCATAAATAAATGCATCTACGCATTGACTGTATATGCATCCATGCATATTCTTGCCACCAAGCCGCTCGACAAAGCGGCTGGCAAGACAAGCTCTTTAGTTCCACAAGAACAGGCAGCGATGAACCGGCCTCAACGGTTCAGAGGGTTGGCAACTGACCCGGGTGTGCAGCGTAAA